>JAJYSL010000266.1 GCA_021793595.1 Acidobacteriota bacterium | reverse complement strand
AAGTTACGCGAAGATTACAATATGCGCTGTGTTTCTTCCATTCTCTACACGCCTACTGAAGTACGAGACATGCGACAGGTAGCATATTTTTCAATCAATAACTCCTACTGCATCGCATACTCAAGAAAACAAGCGGATAAGTTACTAGAGTAATAGATTGATTGAATAGTGAATAATTGAATAGGTTGGTTCCTAAGAATAAATCGGCATACAATCTAGAGAAATTTTCAAACTTAATAATTCCATTTCTCTACTATTAACGTCTATATAGGTCAGTTTAGATCAATCAATTTTCAGGAGGATACGATGCGAGCAATTTTCACACTAGTTGCCGGAATGTCGATCGCAGTTCTTATTGCGATCGGGTGTTCGGGCGGATCTTCAAGCTCTACTAGTATGAAAGCCGGATCTGTGAGTGTGAGTTTGAGCGATCCGGCAACCTGCCAGGTGCCTAACGGGCCGTACAAGGCGGTCTACGTCACCATCACGGACGTAAAAGCTAGCACCAATGCGGACGCTCCAGCCACGGATCCCAGCTTTGTCGACCTCACTCCCAATCTCGCCTCGTCTCCCATGCAGGTGAATCTGCTGGGGCCGGCCGGCGGTCAATGTTTCCTCGCCATGCTAGGTTCCAAGGTAGAGTTACAGGCCGGCAATTACCAGCAGATCCGGATCATGCTCGCGCCCGATTCACAAGGCGCATCCATCGCCAACAATCAATGCGGAAACTATGCCAACTGCGTTGTCACGTCGGATGGCACGGCGCATGATCTGGCGCTTTCCAGCGAAGCGCAGACTGGATTGAAAATTCCCTCTGGGCAAATTGCGAATGGGCAATTCACGGTAGGAGCGGGTCAGACAGAGGACCTGGATATCGACTTCAACACTTGTTCCTCCATCGTTGCCGAAGGAGGGACGTACCGGCTGAAGCCTGTTCTCCATGCGGGAGAGATGAGCACGACATCGACTTCTATCAACGGAACAGTCGTCAGCTCGGTCACGGGGAAACCGATTACTAGCGGGCCAGTGGTCGTTGCCGCGGAGCAAAAAGATACGACAAGCGGCATCGACCGCATCATAATGAGCACTCTAACGGATTCCAATGGCAATTTCGTCTTCTGCCCGTTACCCGCGGGTACGTATGACATTGTCGCGGTAGGCCCGGCGACCCTTGCGAATGGCACTGTCCCTGGGGTTGCATATTCCGCCGGCGTGGTGTTGAGCATCCAGCCGGGGCAAACGACGGGAAACATCCCACTGGTGCCCAATACGCAGGAGTCTTTACTGAACGGACTGGTGACGACGCAAAATAGCTCATCGGCTGGCATTGCTGCGGACTTGCAGCTTGCCGCGCTCCAGCAGCTTCCCGGCAACGGACCGACCATCACAGTACCCCAGCTTCCCATGACAGGGGTGATTGGGGCTTCTCCCGCGTATAGTCCGGAAGGGACCTACACAACCGCGGCTGGCGGCAACTGCGCGACAAACGTCGATTGCGTCAACTATGCCTTGTATGTTCCATCGGTATGGCCCAATATTGCGACGTACCAGCCGAGCGGAAGTCAATTCAGCCAATCGACCTCTACGCCAGTCAATTACGTGGTCGATGCCGAGGCGGAAATTCCTGGTTCGGGAGGCTCGCTTGGCTGTCCCTCCCCAGACATGCAGGTCAATACCACTACCTCTGGCGGGCCGCTGACGGCAGCATCAGGAAACGCCGCCACGATTGCCTTTACTGGCTGTCTGTAACGTGTAGAAGGGCGGGAGTGTCCGGATCATCGTAAGCCGGACAACCCGCCCGTTGGTTTGTCCATCCTCTTACAGTAGAGGGAAAAATAATGGCCGAAATTCTCGATCTAAATCGGAACACACCCATGAAGCCGCTAGACGCCACCGTTGAAGGTAAAGAGAAAGAGTCCTTGCAAGCGCATCGCCGCGTGGAGCGTGAAGCCGATAAGGCAGCCGAACGCGGCAAGGAACGGCAAAGGAAAGACGACCAGGGTGAATTTAGCAATGTAGGTCCCGTCTGAGCGTTCTTGCTGCTTGAAGACGGGTCACGGAAACAAGATTGAATCACGACGGTTTATCCCGCAACAGCCCTTCCCCGGTCTCGCGCCGGTTCTCTCCTCCATGGAAGAACCGGCGCGAGACTGTCCGCTTTCAGCGGAGCTTTGCAACGACGTATGTCGCATAGCTGCGCAACCATAAATGACAGCTTTCCTTGACTCTCGCCCTATTACGCTCCAATAATGGTTGTTGACTATTCCACCGTCTTTTCTGCCTGCTGAACGGCAATTCCTGCGCGGGACGCGTGAGCGACTGTGCATTCGACTTCGAGCAGCCTCCGGTGCGAATATCGCCTATGCCGAGTGCAGGCGTCGAGCACCAGGATGGGACGGCATACAGCATCCTCAACCGCGGTAAGGTCTGGAGATTGATGAGTTCCCTCGACAAGGTTGGAAAAAATACATGAGCGCAACGATCAGCGTCGCTGAGGTCCACTCGCGCAAGAACCGCGCCGTCACTTTCTGGCAGTCCACAAACGGGAAAAAGGTCGTCATGGCGGTGACCGGTGCTATGATGTTCCTGTTTGTGATCGGCCATTTGCTCGGCAATCTGCAAGTGTTTGAAGGCCCTGAAAAGATCAACGCCTATGGCCACTTTCTGCACAGCATCGGCGAAGTGCTCTGGATCGTGCGTGGCACTCTGATCCTGGCGATCCTGCTGCACATTACCGCGACGGTTCAATTGGCGCTCCGCAGCAAAAAGGCTCGGCCCATCGGCTACTCTCGCAAAGAAGCGATCAACTCTTCTTACGCGTCGCGCACCATGTACTGGAGCGGACCGATCGTTCTGGCATTCATCATCTTTCACTTGCTGCAGTTCACCGCCGGATACATCCATCCGGA
Source organism: Acidobacteriota bacterium (assembly GCA_021793595.1). The sequence continues at coordinate 3,140 of JAJYSL010000266.1, read as the reverse complement.
AGCGCGGTTTGTTGCAGGCGATGTGTACCACAACCTGGTGTCCGGTTTTCAGGTCTGGTGGGTTTCGCTCTGGTACATTTTCGCGATCACGCTGCTGGGCTTCCACCTGCGCCACGGCATCTGGAGCATGTTTCAGTCGGTTGGGATTGCCCATCCGCGTCACACGCAGACGCTGAAGCGCGCTGCTCTCCTGATCGCCACTCTGATTGTTCTGGGATACATTTCCATCCCGATTAGCATTTTGCTGGGGCTCGTAAAATAAAATGACACTCGACGCTAGAATCCCTTCCGGCCCAATTGAACAGGCGTGGGACAAGGCCCGCTTCGACATGAAGCTGGTGAATCCCGCCAACAAGCGCAAACACAATTTGATCGTTGTCGGTTCCGGTCTGGCCGGGGCGTCCGCAGCGGCTTCGCTGGGTGAACTGGGCTACAACGTGAAGTGCTTCTGCTTTCAGGATTCGCCGCGCCGCGCGCACTCCATTGCCGCGCAAGGCGGCATCAACGCGGCAAAAAATTATCCCAACGACGGCGAGAGCATTTACCGCTTGTTTTATGACACGGTGAAGGGCGGCGATTTTCGCGCCCGGGAAGCCAACATCTACCGGCTGGCAGAGATCAGCAACCACATCATCGATCAGTGTGTGGCCCAGGGAGTTCCTTTTGCGCGCGAGTACGGCGGCACGCTGACGAATCGTTCATTCGGCGGCGCGCAGGTGTCGCGCACGTTTTATGCACGCGGCCAGACAGGCCAGCAGCTTCTGCTGGGCGCATACCAGGCGCTGGAACGCCAGGTCCATGCTGGGACCGTCACCATGATTCCGCGCACAGAAATGCTGGACCTGATCGTCATCGATGGGCAGGCGCGGGGCATCGTGGCACGCAACCTGGTCACGGGAAAATTCACGGTGCATATCGCCGATGCGGTGATTCTGGCCACGGGCGGATATGGCAATGTCTACTATCTGTCCACGAATGCCAAGGGCTCCAACGCCACCGCAATCTGGCGTGCCTACAAACGTGGAGCGCTGTTCGCCAATCCGTGCTTCACGCAGATTCATCCGACCTGCATCCCGGTGTCAGGCGAGTATCAGTCGAAGCTGACGTTGATGAGCGAATCACTGCGCAACGACGGTCGCATCTGGGTGCCCAAGCTGAAAGCCGACAAACGTCCGCCAAATGAAATTCCGGAAGACGAACGCGATTATTATCTGGAGCGGCGCTACCCCAGTTTCGGCAATCTGGTGCCGCGCGATGTAGCTTCGCGCAACGCAAAGGCTGTCTGTGATGAAGGCCGAGGAGTGGGGAAGACGGGACTCGGTGTCTACCTGGACTTTTCCGAGGCGATCGCACGGCTGGGCGAGAAGACGATTCGCGAACGTTATGGAAATTTGTTCGACATGTATCAGCGCATCACGGATGAAGATCCCTACAAGGTGCCGATGCGTATTTATCCCGCCATCCACTACACCATGGGTGGCCTGTGGGTGGATTATCAACTGCAGAGCACGATTCCGGGACTGTTTGTGCTGGGTGAGGCGAATTTCTCCGATCACGGCGCCAATCGCCTTGGCGCCAGCGCGTTGATGCAGGGGCTCTCGGACGGCTACTTCATCATTCCTTACACGGTGGGGAATTATCTGGCGACGAACAAGTTCGCCAAGGTGGACGAATCGCACGCCGAAGCGCAAAGCGCGGTCGCCATTGCCCAGCAGAAGATCGACAAGCTGCTCTCCATCAAGGGCAAGCGTACGGTGGATTCTTTCCATCGCGAGCTGGGCAAGATTTTGTGGGATTACTGTGGCATGGCGCGCACGGCGGAGGGTCTCGAAAAGGCGATTGGAGAAATTCGTGTGCTGCGCGACGAGTATTGGCACAACGTCACCGTTCCCGGCAGCGGCGACGACCTGAACCAGAGCCTGGAAAAAGCGGGCCGGGTGGCGGATTTCTTTGAGCTGGCGGAGTTGCTGTGCATCGACGCTCGCGACCGGAATGAGTCCTGCGGCGGCCACTTCCGCGAGGAACATCAGACGCCGGAGGGCGAAGCGCAGCGCGACGATGAGCATTATTCCTACGTCGCGGCCTGGGGCTATCGCGGCCGCGATGCCGCTCCTGAACTGATCAAGGAACCGCTCGAGTTCCATTACGTTCATCCGAGCCAGAGGAGCTACAAGTAATGAATTTTCCTATCTACTGTATTTGCAATAACTCACGATGCATCTGATGGCTGTAAGTTACCTGAAATAGCCTGAGATTGCTTGCTCTGTTACCTGAATGTGACCTGAGATTTAGGCTGGAGGAAGGCGTGACTGAAATTTGCACCCGATTTGAAACGATCACCTACGACAAACTTAAGGCCAAACAGAAGGAAATATTCAACTTCCAGAAGGTCGCGGCTATTCTTGCTGACTACGGATATAACTGCATCAAGTTAGCAGATGATTGGCAAGGAGCAGATTTCCTTGCTTACCACGTAAACGGCGAGAGCACATTGAAAGTACAGTTGAAGTCGAGACTGACAATCAATAATAAGTATTGCGGTAAAGATATATGGATGGCATTCCCATATAAGCAATGCTGGTATTTCATAGAACATGATCGCTTAGTCGAGAAAGTCAAGAATAAGACTGGGTGGCTTAATACTCATTCGTGGAAGGATATGGGCGGCTACTCTTCTAACCACATTAACCCAGGCTTGTTTGAGAGTCTTGCTGAAAACCAACTTAAACCCGTCTATGGTTCTTTTCCCATTAACAATGAGGAGAACAATGCAATGTCGACAGAGCCTGTGCAACGGATCTGAGTTTCAGTGACTTCTTCGGGGTCTATGGAAAACCAAGCTGGCCTTTCACTTTTTTGCGACCCGACTGTTACCTAGGAACGACTTAGGTGCTTGATAGTAAATAAGATATTCTTGCGAAGGTTAACTAATGAAATTAAAACTGAAGATCTGGCGGCAGAAGAATTATAAGGAGAAGGGCAAATTTGTCCAGTATGCCGTGGACAATGTTGATCCGGAGATGTCGATGCTGGAATGTCTCGACGTGCTGAATGAGTCGCTGATCGAGCGCGGCGAAGAGCCGGTGGCGTTTGAGCACGACTGCCGCGAAGGCATCTGCGGCTCCTGCGGCTTTATGATC
>JAJYSL010000031.1 GCA_021793595.1 Acidobacteriota bacterium | reverse complement strand
AGCCGTGATTATCGGTCGAGAGGGGCGCGATATTCCCGCAGCGAAGGCGGGAGACTACATTGCAGGCTACACGATTCTGAACGACTTTAGTGCTCGCGATATTCAACGCCGCGAAATGAAAGTGCGGCTGGGGCCGGCGAAAGGAAAGCATTGGGTGAGCGGAATAGGGCCGTGGATGGTGACGCGGGATGAAATTCCTAACCCCTACTCGCTGGAAATGGTGGCCCGTGTGAATGGAGCGGAGTGGTCGCGGGGAAATTCACGCGACATGCATTGGAAGTTCGAGCAGATGATTGAATTTCTTTCGCAGGACGACACGATTTATCCAGGGGACATTCTCGGCTCCGGTACGGTGGGAACGGGTTGTGGGCTGGAACTGAATCGCTGGGTGCAGCCTGGCGACGTGATCGAACTGGAAATTGAAAAGATTGGGGTGCTGCGCAATCGCGTGGTGCGTGCGGGACATCCCAAGGGTTGAAGGGTTTCGGGTAAAGGAGAATTGCGAATGTATCCGCTGAATAAGGGAAAGACCGCGTCGCAAGCCCACGTTGGATTGCCCGATGGGACGTTTGAAGAAGAGCACGGGAGAAAGGGTTTTTATGGGAAGGCCAGCCACTTGTATCATGCCCATGCACCCACCGGCTGGACCAGGTTTGAAGGAAAATTGCGGCCGCATCTTTTCGATTTGAATAAGCTGGAGCCCACGGACCTGAAGGACGCGCAGGGCGCGCCGATTGAGTTCCTCGGCAACAATGAGATTACGGTGGCGATTTCGCGCCGATCGAAGCCGATGCCGTTTTATTTTCGCAATGCCGATGGCGATGAAATGTATTTTGTGCATCGCGGCAGCGGTGTCGTCGAGACGGACTTTGGTCCGCTGCGATTTGAGAAAGGGGACTACATCAACCTTCCGCGGGCAGTGACCTATCGCGTAGTGCCGGACACGGGGGATAATTTTTTCCTGATCTTTCAGTCGAAGACGGAATTTGAACAGCCTGAAAAGGGGTTGCTGGGGCAACATGCGCTGTACGATCCGGGGGTTATCACGACGCCGGAACCGTCTCCATATCTTGATGACACGCGTGAATGGGAAGTTCGCATCAAGAATGAGAATGAGTTTTCCAAGGTGTTTTATCCGTTCAATCCGATCGACGTTGTTGGTTGGAAGGGTGATTTGACGGCATGGAAGCTAAACCTTCGGGATATTCGGCCTGTGTCCAGCCATCGCGCGGCGCTGCCTCCCAGCGCGCATACGACATTTGTGACGCAGGGCGCGGTGGTGTGCAGTTTTCTACCGCGGCCACTGGAGCAGGAGCCGGATGCGTTACGAGTACCGTTTTTCCATCGCAACACCGATTATGACGAATTCATCTTTTATCATGACGGCGATTTCTTCAGCCGCGACAATGTGAAACCGGGCTATGCGACGCTGCATCCACGAGGGATTCATCATGGGCCGCATCCCAAGGCGCTGGCGAATCAGAAGGCGAAGAGCTTTACGGATGAGTCGGCGGTGATGCTGGACGGTTTGAATCCCATCCACGTGCTGCCTGCCGGTGAAAAAGTGGAGTGGGCAGATTACTGGGCCAGTTGGGGCGCCAAGGAAGCTGCGAAGCTGGAGCCGGTTGGATGACTGAAATTGCCGCACCCGGCGCGATGACCACCCTGGTTCCAGCGGAGCAGAAGCCGCAGGACATATACAAACTGTTGGTGGGTTCGGTTGTTCCGCGACCGATCGCGTTTGTTTCATCGATGGATGCGGACGGTGTTCGCAACTTGGCGCCCTACAGTTTTTTTACTGTGGCGAGCGCCAATCCTCCGATTGTGTGTTTTTGTCCGATGATGCGCGGAGCTGCGCATCGCGGATTGCAGCCTACGAAGGATACGTTGCGCAACATCATTGCGACACGCGAATTTGTGGTGAATGTCGTCTCAGAAGAGTTCGCCGAACAGATGAATGCGTGCTCCGCAGAATTGCCGGCGGAGGTCGACGAGTTTCTGGTGTCCGGCCTGACGCCCGTCGCGAGTGATGTTGTTCGGCCTCCGCGAGTGGGCGAGTCGCATGTGCAGATGGAGTGCCGCTTGCAGCAGGTGGTTCACGTCAGTTCGGAGCCGCTTGGCGGGAGCCTCGTGCTAGGAGAGGTGTTGCGTTTCCATGTAAGCACATCGTTGCTTGATAACTTCCGAATTGATCCCGAAAAGCTGCAGGCAATCGGGCGCATGGCGGGTTCCACATATACGAGAACGCACGACAGGTTCGATATGGAGCGGCCGAAATAAAATGTTCGCGTGCTGACTTTTGTTGTCCGCGAGTTGTCTCCTGTACAAAGGTGTTATGCCATCCGCTGACGCAAACTATTCGATCGGACGCGTTGCCATCCTGGGCGCAGGGACAATGGGCGCACGTATTGCCGCGCACATCGCAAATGCGGGATTTCCAGTGTTGCTGCTGGATTTGGTACCGGAGGGTGCGTCGGATCGAAATGTGCTGGCGGCACGATCCCTGGAAAACTTGAAGAAGGCCAAGCCTCCGGCATTTGTCGATCCCGTCGTGATGCGTTACATTGCGGTCGGGAACTTTGAAGATGATCTGGAGAAGTTGCAGACGTGCGATTGGATCATTGAGGCAGTAGCAGAGAACCTCAATATCAAGCGTGCGCTGCTCGCCAGGATCGCTCCCTACATTCGCGATAATGCCATTGCGACCACCAACACCAGCGGCCTGCCGATCGGGCTGATTGCAAAGGACATGCCGGAATCATTTCGTCGGCGATGGTTTGGGACGCATTTTTTCAATCCGCCACGCTATATGCGATTGGTGGAACTCATCGTTACGCCAGAGACTGATCCGCGGGCGGCTGCCTTGGTCGAGAACTTCGCGCGGGTGTACCTGGGAAAGTTGGTTGTTCACGCCCACGACACGCCTAACTTCATTGCCAATCGAATCGGCACGTTTGTCATGCTCAATACATTTCGCGCCATGCTGGACCAGGGATTGAGCATCGAGGAAACAGATGCGCTGACGGGAGTTGCGATTGGATGGCCGAAGACGGGGACGTTTCGGTTGGCGGACATGGTGGGCATCGACGTTCTGGTCAACGTAGCACGAAATTTTGCTGCGAGTTCCAAGGATGAACGTGCAGACGTTGAAATTCCAGCAGCGCTGGAACAGATATTCGAGCGCAAATGGTTTGGCGACAAAACGGGGCAGGGTTTTTATAAGAAAGAGCGCGGCGCGGACGGTAAAGAGGCGCGACTTGTGCTTGACTTGAGTTCGCTGGAGTATCGGCCTACGGAGCGACCGAAGATGCCCGCACTGGAGATGGCGAAGAGCCATGAGTCTGCTGCGGCAAGAATTCGAGCCCTATTGGCGGCCGATCCAGATCGCGACCGGGCGGCGAAATTCTACTGGCAGATTCTTCCGGAATTGTGGGTGTACGCGGGGAATCGCATTGGCGAGGTCGCGGACACGGTGGTCGATATTGATCGTGCCATGAAGGCTGGGTTCAATTGGGAGCTAGGCCCGTTTGAGATGTGGGATGCCGCCGGTTTTGGCGAGACCGTGGAGATGATGCGGGCTCGCGGTCAGACCATTCCTCCGGTGGTGGAACGTATGGAGTCTGCCGGTGTGACTTCCTGGTATCGAAACGAGAGCAGCGAGTTTTTCGATATTGCGGCTGGAAAATATCGGCCGGTTGTGGAGCCTCCCGGCACATGGAACGCGGCCAGAGCGAAACGGGCGAATGGGGTGGTCGAGAAAAATCCGGGCGCGTCCTTGATCGATCTTGGCGATGGAATTGCGTGCATCGAGTTTCATTCAAAAATGAATACTCTGGGCGAAGATATTGTGGGGTTTGTGCAGCGCGCGCTGAGGCCGGGCAGCGATGCGACGCGAAACTTTAAGGGGTTTGTCATTTGCAACGACGCAGCCAATTTTTCTGCGGGCGCAAATTTGATGCAGGTACTGCTGGCCGTTCAGGATGAAGAATGGGAAGAGCTTGACCGGTATGTGCGCGAGTTTCAGGCAATGACGCAGGCAGTTCGATTCTGCGCGCGGCCGGTGATCGCCGCTCCGTTTGGAATGTGCCTTGGCGGCGGAGCAGAGGTTGCATTGCATGCTGCGTCACGACAAGTGCACATCGAACTCTACATGGGATTGGTGGAAAGCAGTGTAGGATTGCTGCCTGCAGGCGGCGGATGCAAGGAAATGACATTGCGCGCGATGGAGGCTGCAAATGCTGTCCGGGGTGGTCACCGCAGTGACTCAGTAGAGATGCACGATGCGTTGCGAACAGTGTTCGAGACCATTGCCATGGCCAAAGTTTCCACCTCCGCGGTGGAGGCGAGAAAGCTGCATTTGATGCGGGAGGCGGACGGGATCACAATGAATCGCGAGCGGTTGCTTTCCGATGCGAAATCCGCATCCGCGAGACTGGCGGATGTGGGGTACGTTCCGCCGCTGCCTCGCTCCGACATTCCCGCGCCGGGTGACGGGATGCTCGCGAACCTGAAACTCGGCATCCATATGATGCGAGAGGCGGAATTTATCAGCGACCACGATGTGAAGATTGCGCACCGGGTGGCCCACGTAATGTGCGGAGGGGCCGTGACGGCCGGTACGCAGGTCACCGAACAGTATTTTCTCGATTTGGAACGCGAAGCGTTTCTGTCGCTGTGCGGAGAACCAAAGACGGTGGAGCGTATCACGGCCACGTTGAAAACTGGGAAGCCGCTGAGGAACTAAAGGACGAGCATGAAAGATGCATTCATCGTGAGCGCAGTCCGGACGGCCGTGGGGAAAGCGCCCAACGGAGCACTCCGGTCTACGCGCCCGGATGACTTGGGAGCCATCGCGGTGCGGGGTGCCCTGGATCGGATTCCGCAGCTCGATGTTAAACGCATCGAGGATGTCATCATCGGTTGCGCGATGCCGGAGGCCGAGCAGGGACTGAACCTGGCGCGGATCATTTCTCTGCGGGCGACGCTACCAGTGGAAGCGTCCGCGATGACGATCAATCGCTACTGCGCCTCGGGGCTGCAATCGATCGCGCTTGCGGCGGAGCGAATTCGCGGCGGCTCCGTGGAGGTGATCGTTGCGGGAGGGGTAGAGTCCATGTCCATGATTCCCATGGGCGGCAACAAAATCGCGGCCAATCCGTGGCTGATGGATCACTATCCCGACTCCTATATGTCGATGGGACTGACGGCGGAGCGAGTGGCGAAGCATTATGGAATTTCACGCGAGGATTCGGATCGTTTTGCGCTTGCCAGCCATCAGAAGGCGTTGGCTGCAATCCACGAACGGAAATTTGAAGATGAAATTGTGCCTGTGATGGTTACAATTCAAGAGGCACATGTCGGGACAGCTCCTGTCCAGCGAGGAGTTGAGTTTCGAGTTGACGAAGGCCCGCGCGCAGACACGTCCTACGAAGCGCTTGAGAAGCTTCGGCCAGTGTTTCACGCGAATGGATCGGTGACGGCTGGGAATTCCTCGCAAACCTCGGATGGAGCCGCGGTGGCGGTTCTGGTTTCTGAGGAGATAGCTGTTTCTTTGGGGCTGAAACCACTGGCGCGGCTTGTGGCCTTCGCGACAGCTGGATGCCTTCCGGAAGAAATGGGAGTGGGACCGGTATACGCGATTCCCAAGGCAATGAAACAGGCGGGACTGACATTGGAGCAGATGGACGTGATTGAGCTGAATGAGGCTTTTGCAACGCAATCGCTGGCGGTGATGAAACTGCTGCAAATGGATCCGGCGCGGGTCAACGTGAACGGAGGGGCGATTGCGTTGGGACACCCGCTGGGCTGCACGGGTGCGAAACTGACGGCGACCATGCTGCGCGAATTGCAGCGGCGGAAAAAGAAATATGGGTTGGTCACGATGTGCGTTGGTGGCGGCATGGGCGCGGCTGGAATTTTCGAGAATCTTCAAGACTGAGGGACAACATGGTCCAGTATCCGCAACACCAGGGAGGGATCTCGTGAATAGACCGGATCCGAAAGATATAAAGCACGCAGCAGGCGGCAGCTTTCTGATCGAGGAGACCGAGCCGCAGGCGATCTTTACCGCGGAAGATTTTTCCGACGAGCAGCGCCAGATTGAGCGCACCACAGCCGAATTTGCCGAAAAGCAAATCTTTCCGCAGATTGCCGCCATTGAGGCGAAGGATCTTGAAGTCACGCGTCGCTTGCTTCGGGAAGCAGGTGACCTAGGGCTGATGGCGGTTGACGTTCCGGAAGAGTATGACGGTCTGCAAATGGATAAGGTCACGTCGGCGTTGATTGCGGAGAAAATTGCAATCTGCGGGAGCTTCTCCGTCTCCTTCAGCGCGCATGCGGGGATTGGCACGTTGCCGCTGGTTTGGTACGGGACGTCGGACCAGAAAAAAAGATTCTTGCCGCGATTGGCCACAGGCGAATGGATCGCGGCGTATGCGCTGTCCGAGGCAAGTTCCGGCTCCGATGCGATGAATATTCGCACCCGTGCGACTCTCAGTGACGACGGAAAGCACTACGTGTTGAACGGCGAAAAGATGTGGACTTCGAACGCCGGTGTTGCAAGGCTGTTCACAGTGTTCGCGAAAATCGACGGAGAGAAGTTTGCGGCGTTCTTAATTGAGGCGGGAACAACTGGGCTGACGGTAGGTCCGGAAGAACACAAGATGGGAATTCGCGGCTCTTCGACGTGTCCGCTGGTGCTAACGGATTGCAAGGTACCTGTTGAAAATCTATTGGGTGAGGCCGGGCAGGGACATCGCATTGCCTTCAATATTTTGAATGTCGGGCGATACAAACTGGGCGCGGCGGCGATCGGCGGCGCGAAATACGCCTTTCGCGCAGGGGTTCGTTACGCCAAAGAACGGGTCGCTTTCTCGAAGCCGATCGCATCCTTCGGACTGGTGCAGCAGATGATCGCCGATAGCGCGACCGGAATCTATGCAGGCGAATCGCTGGTGTATCGCGTGATCGGAGCGATTGACGCGTCAGTGGCCGAGTCGGAAAACAGCGAGGCTGTGAAATACATAGAAATGCAAAAACGTATTGAGGAATATGCGATCGAATGTTCGATCGTGAAGGTCTGGTGCTCAGAAATGCTAGAGCGACTGGTCGATCAGATGGTGCAGTTGCATGGTGGATATGGATATGTGGAAGATTATTCGGCAGAACGTGCGTATCGCGATTCGCGAATCAATAAAATTTTCGAGGGCACGAACGAGATCAATCGTCTGATTATCAGTGGATGGATGTTGAAACGCGCCATGCAGGGACGTCTCGCGTTGTTGCCCGCGATCCAGCGGGTGATGGATGAGGTGATTGCGGGGCCAAAGCCGCGTGAAGAGCGAAGCGGCGAGCTTGCGGCGCAGCATCTGTTGCTGGCGAATGCGAAAAAGATGACCCTATTCTGCGCCGGCGCCTCCTCAGAAAAATTCGGTGCGGAATTGGTGGACCAGCAGGAGATCATGGGTGCGTTGGCTGACATGATCATGGAGGTGATGGTGCTGGAGTCCGCGATTTTGAGGGCTGAGAAAATGCAAGGCCGTTCGCCGCTGGCTGTGAAAATGACGAAATATCATGCGGCTCGCTCCTTTCGCATTCTTGAGACGGCTGCGGAACAGATTCTTGGCGCGGTCGCCGATGGCGATATGCTGCGCACGCGGATGACAATTTTTCGGCGGTTTGCGAAGCACGAGCCGGAAAATACGTTTGCACTTGGCCGGGAAATTGCCGCAGCGATCACTGAAGCCGGGCGGTACACGCTCTAACCGGCGAGGATCAACTTCGCAATCGTTGCAAGCTGCATGTTTGACGTGCCCTCATAAATTTTTCCAATCTTGGCGTCGCGATACAGTTTTTCCACCGGATAATCCTTGACGAATCCATAGCCGCCGAAGATTTCGACCGCCTGGCTGGCGACCCGCTCCGCAACCTGGGAGACAAAATACTTTGCCATCGCTGCCTCCTTCACAAAAGGAACGCCTGCATCTTTCATCCGCGCCGCGTTGTAGACCATGAGGCGCGCGGCTTCAATCTCGATTGCCATTTCCGCGAGGGTGAATTGAATCGCCTGAAATTCGGCGATGGATTTGCCGAACTGTTGGCGTTCGTGGCTGTATTTGGAGGCGTGATTCCATGCTCCTTGCGCGAGCCCGAGCATTTGGGCGGCAATTCCAATGCGTCCTTCGTTTAGCGTCTCGATGGCAATTTTGTATCCTTTGCCGGGCTGACCCAGGACATTGGCAACGGGCAGGCGACAGTCGTCGAGCAACAGTTCGCAGGTGGATGAGGCGCGAATTCCGAGCTTGTCTTCCTTTTTACCCACCTGAAACCCGGGCGTGTCGCGCTCGATGATAAATGCGGTAATCCCCTTGTAGCCGGCGGTGGGATCGATGGTCGCAAACACGATAAAAAGGTTTGCCTCGGCAGCATTTGAAATCCAAAGCTTGCGGCCGTTCAGGACGTAGGAGTCGCCGTCCAGTCGCGCCTGGGCCTTCAGGCTGAAGGCATCCGACCCGGAGCTTGCCTCGCTAAGCGCATAGGCACAGATGGTATCGGTGTTGGTGCGCGGCAGATATTTCTTCTTCTGCTCGCTGTTGCCATAGCGGAGCAGAGCATTGACAGTCAGAGTATTCTGAACGTCGACGATAACGCCGATTGCGGGATCGACGGCAGATATTTCTTCGACGGCCAAAATCGAGCCAAGAAAGGACCCCCCGAACCCGCCATATTCCTCCGGAGTTTCCATGCCAAGAATACCCATCTCGAACATTTGAGGCAGCAAGGAAGGATGAATCTTCTGCGCCTCGTCCATCTCGCGGACCAATGGCGCAATTTTATTCTGCGCGAACTTGCGAACGGAATCCCGCAGGATTTGTTCCTCGGAACTCAACGATGTCAGGGGCAATCTGATGCCATCTACAGCAGCGATGTTCTCCATTGGGCAGGAAACCTCTTCCAGGGGTTGCGCAGCTAAACTATCAAGGGTAGATTAAGCTGTCGCGGTGAATTCTTCAGCGGCGAAAAGAAGCGACCAGTACTAGATCGCCATTTGAAGTGATTGCACATTGCAGTATAAGGTGCGGAATCGTACTACGTGAAGAGGTTGGAGGATACATGCGGATTTTGGCGATCATTCGCCAGGTGTTGGACGCAGAAGAGACGGTGCGCCTGCGCGGGGGCAGTGTCGACCTGAGCGCAAGCAAGTTGGTAGTCGACACCATGGATGAATATGGCGTGGAGCAGGCACTGCGCATTCGCGAGAGCGGAGTCGATGCGGAAGTGATCGCACTGGCGGTGGGTCCGGAACGAAGCCAGGAAGCGCTGCGCACGGTGCTGGCGATGGGAGCGGATCGCGCGATTCACGTGCAGACCGACCTCGTTCTCGACCCGATTGCGCTGAGCAAAGTGGCTGCGCAGGTGGGAAAGCGGGAGAATGTTGAGCTGATTTTTTGCGGGGGCCAGCAGGCAGATTGGGATAGTCATGCGCTGGGAGCGGCGACGGCGGAACGCTTGCAGTGGCCGCAGGTGACATGGGTAAACGACTTGCAGGTGGACGGACAAACGCTGACCGGGCGGCACGATGCTGAGGATGGGAGCGAGACGTTTTCTGTGCAACTGCCCGTGGTGCTGACCACCCAGCAAGGGTTGAATGAGCCGAGGTACCCGACTGTGCCGAATATTATGCGGGCAAAAAAGAAGGAGCTTCGAGTGGAGTCACTGGAAGCTTTCCAGGTTGAGCCGAAGTTGGAAGTCGTTAGCGCGGAAATTCAGGTGAAGACCCGATTACACAAAATACTGGACGGAAAGGATGCGCCGGCCGCAGCCGCGGAACTTATCAGTTTACTGCGGGAAGAAGCGAGGGTGATTGCATGATCCTGATCGTGGTGGAGCATGCGAATGGAAAGGTAAGCAAGAGCACCTACGAGATGGTCACGTGTGCTCGCGAGCTGGGAAGAGAAGGTCCGCTAGCCGCCCTGGTCTTGGGGTATGCAACTGTCACTGTTGCCAATGAAGTCGCGATGCTGGTGGACCAGGTGCTGGTCGCGGATCATGCGGACCTGGCGCAGTACGATCCAGAGATTTGGTCAGCTGCGGTCGCGCAGATTGCGGGCGAGGGAGAAGCGGATACCGTGCTGATCAGCGGCAGTCGAAGTGGGCGCGAGTATAGTCCGCGGGTTGCGGTCAAGCTGGATGCGCCGCTGCTGGAGGATGTCGTAAGTGTTACGCCAAAAGACGGTGCGCTCTCAGCAGAACGATACACTTATCTCGCGCGGGTGACAGAGACGGTCGTGGCGAATGCTCCGGTCATTGTCATCACTCCAAAGCAAGCTGCATTTGCGGCGGCCACAGCGAGTATGCAGGCAGCGGAGCAGTTTGATGTGGACCTATTGCTGCCGCCACGCCGGGTGCAGATTACAGGAAAATCGCAGGAAAAAACATCGCGTATTTCACTCGCCGATGCGGAGATAGTGGTCGCCGGGGGCCGAGGAGTCGGGAGCGCGGAGGGATTCCAAAGGTTGGTTGAGGGATTGGCGGATGTACTGGGCGCCGCCGTCGGCACGACGAGGGCAATTGTCGATGCAGGGTGGCGACCCTATTCTGAGCAGGTTGGCCAGACCGGAAAGACAGTACAGCCGAAAGCGTATATCGCCATCGGCATCTCGGGGGCAGTGCAACACCTTTCAGGCATGGGAAAAAGCAAGTGTATCGTCGCCATTAATAAGGATGCGGACGCACCGATTTTCAAAGTAGCCGATTACGGCATCGTAGGCGATGTGAACCAGGTTGTTCCGGCAATGATTGCTGAGATTCGCAAGTAATCCTGCCAGGACATACTCATTCCAGCTTCGCGGACGTGTTTGGATGCTGCCACTTTCTCAGAAGTATGCGTTCCTGATGTTCGCGCTTATCACCATGGCGTGGGGAGCGCATGGCTTCTTTCGACTGTATTTACGCGTCCGCCGCGGGTGTCCGGACAGGGATGTTCGAACAGATCGCATAGTCCAGCGACTCTGGGTCGCCCTTCGCACCACCCTGAGCCAATCGCGCACATTTCAGAAGCGGACCATCGTCAGCCTCTTTCACGCATTTGTTTTTTATGGATTCGTTTTCTACATCCTGGTGAATGCTGTCGACGCAGTCGAAGGCTATGCGAACTTCTCTATTTCTTCAAGCAACGTTCCGGGCGCCATCTATAATCTCCTCGCGGATGTGTTGAGCTTCCTGGTGCTAGTGGGAGTTGTAGCACTGGTCATCCGCAGATTCTTCCTTCCGGCCCGACGAGATTTTCGGTTCAATGCGAACACACTGTTGCATCCGGATGTGCGGCGCGGATACATCAGTTGGGATTCACTTCTGGTCTCAGCCTTCATTCTGCTCCATGTGACAAGCCGGGCGGTTGGCGCGGGTGCGCGGTTGGCGCAACGCGGACCCGATGAGTTTGAACCCTTTGCGACGGCGCTTTCGCATCTCTTTACTCCACAAAATGCGTATGCCTGGCGGATTTTCGGATATTGGGGTGCACTGGGAAGTGTGCTTCTGTTTCTCTCGTATTTCCCCTATACGAAGCACGTCCATATTTTTATTGCGCCGATGAAGTATTTCTTCGCACGACGTTCCGGCTCGGGTGTATTGCCGCTTGTCGATGTCAATCTTGAACCTGAAGGCCAGACTGCAGAGATTCCGCAGATTGGCGCGAAGCGTTTGGAAGACCTGACGTGGCCCCGACTACTCGACGCGTACGCGTGTATCCAGTGCAATCGCTGTCAGGATGTTTGTCCTGCCACCGCAACGGGAAAATCTCTTAGCCCAGCGGCCATGGAAATCAACAAGCGGATGGAACTGAACCATCTGTCGGGGAGTCGTTCCGGATTCGAGACCGGATTGAGCAGCCCACACCCGTTGCTGCAATTTGCGCTAACACCGGAGGCCGCGTGGGCATGCACGACCTGTGGCGCCTGCATGCAGGTGTGCCCGGTACAGGATGAACAGATGCTCGACATCATCGATATTCGTCGCAATCAGGTAATGATGGAGGGCGAATTTCCAGTGCAGCTTCAAACTGCATTTCGCGGGATGGAGAGGTCGAAGAATCCGTGGGGAATAAACCACGACAAGCGCATGGATTGGGCCCAAGGGCTGCCGGTGAAGACGACAGACGAAAATCCTGACGCGGATGTCCTTTACTGGGTGGGTTGCGCGGCGAGTTACGATCCGCAGGCGCAGAAGACGGCGCGTGCGCTGGTGCAATTGCTGAATTATGCGGGCGTGAATTTTGCAGTGCTTGGGAAGAAGGAGTGCTGCACTGGCGACAGTGCGCGTCGAGCCGGTAATGAGCTGTTATATCGGGAACTCGCGGATCAGAATATTGCGACATTGAATGCTGTAAAGCCAAAACTCATTGTGGCAAGCTGCCCACACTGCATGAATGCGATTGGGAATGAATACCGGCAGATCGGCGGCTCATATGAGGTGATGCATCATACGCAATATCTTGAATCGCTGGTTTCTTCCGGCAAGCTGGATGTCGACCGGCTTGATGCCAGCATCACGTACCACGACCCTTGTTATCTAGGGCGGCACAACGGCGTCTATGAGGCACCACGCAATGTTCTGCGTGTGCTGGGAAATGAATTGCTGGAGATGGATCGGAGTCGAGAAAACGCATTTTGTTGTGGTGCCGGCGGCGCGCAATTCTGGAAAGAGGAAGAGCCGGGCCGCGAGCGAGTATCGGAGAACCGCTTTCGTGAAGCGGAACAGCGACTGAATTCAGCGACGAGCGCGAAGACGCTGGCGGTCGGCTGCCCATTCTGCAAAAGCATGCTTGGCAGTACTCCCGGAAAGAGCGATGCGGATGGAATTGCGATCAAGGATGTTGCGGAGTTGCTGCTGGAAAGCGTGCACAGAAAGAAAGGCATCGCAGGTGGGATTGCGCCGTTTGAAGCGCCCGCGAGTCAGCCAAGCGGAGGAGCGACAGCGATCCTGATAGAAAAAGCTATCGCGACAGTTTCGAATGGATCTGGCGTGATCGATGCGTTGACGCCGGATATTCCTGCGAAAGTGGAGTTGGCGCAAACCGAGTCAGCACAGGATCGATCGACTCTCGAAGCGCCGGAGAAAGCTGAGCGCAAAAAATGGCGTCCGGTTGCCAAACCTGTTGCGGCTAGCGTCGAGTCATCAAAGTCGGCTAACGGCGAACCGTCAGAAGTTCGTCAAGTTGGACAGCCTGAGCCCGCACCCGCGCGGCCGGTCGAGACCGTGGCGCCGCCGACCAGTACAGCTCCTTCTGGAGAGAGAGTGACGCCGGTTGCGCCAGAGCGCAAGAAGTGGCAGCCTAAGCCGAAAGGCGAGTCGAAATCATGAAGCGCGCGGAGAGTCGTCTTCCCGATATTTGATTTCGGTGTGGAGTATTGACATGGCTGAGCAAGCCTCAACGGATTCTATTGGAATTGTCGCAAACGATCGCGTGTTTGTACTGACTGGAGCGGGTGTCAGCGCGGAAAGCGGACTGCGAACCTTTCGCGATAGCAATGGATTATGGGCAGGCTACCAGGTGGAAACTGTTGCCACCCCGGAAGGCTGGGAAGCGAATCCGGAATTGGTGTGGCAATTCTATTCGCAGCGTAGAAGAGAGGCGGAGGGGAGTCAGCCGAATGCCGCACACTATGCGCTGGCGGAGTTGGAAAAACAGATCGGTGACCGCTTCTTCCTGTGTACTCAGAACGTGGATGATCTGCACGAACGGGCCGGCTCGCAGAACTTGGTTCACATGCACGGAGAGCTATTCAAGTCTCGATGCGAGGCGGATTGTGGTGCTCCCCTCATTGAGGACAGTCACAGTTACAATTCCATGCACGAAATTCCGACATGCGCCTGCGGATCGCGTTTACGGCCACATATCGTATGGTTTGGGGAGGTCCCGTTGGAGATGACACGCATCCAGAATGAGATTGACCGCTGCTCGATCATGCTGGTAGTGGGAACATCCGGCGCGGTGTATCCCGCGGCAAGCTTTGTGCATTGGGCGAAGGCGCGTCGCGGAACTCCAGCACGGACCTACTACGTCGGTCCGGAAGAGCCGCAGAATGCCGGCGCATTTACGCGCATGATTCTTGGCAATGCGGGAGAGAAATTGCCGGGTCTCTTTAAGACTTCCTAGTGCGCTCACCTTGATGTACAAGTCTGGACGCACTTTCCGGCAGCAAAAGCGAGTATTTGCCAGCCCGCCTGACAAGTGGGAGCGGCGAATCATAGCCTCTCTCCACGAGGCGGCTCCTGGGGTTCCCGAGCGGTGAGAAGGGTGGGAACGAGGAATCGTCTCACCTAATGTAAAGGGAGTTCTCCCGGCTCTGCCGGGGCATTCTCACTGTTTTTTTGTGGGTGAAACAATGGTGTTTTGTCGGGCATTGCGTCGATCCATTGCGGACGACTTCTGACAATGGCATTTGACGCCGCGTTCCATGGACGCATTGACAGTACATTTTTTGCACCACTATAGTCGTCCGGTGTTCGGATGGTGTCTACTGCAGAGGTGGATCACTTACCTTCGATAAGGTGATCAGGAGTTCATTTTTCGCTGCGAATGGGGAATCGAATGTTGGTGCAGCAGCTCAGAAGTGAGGTCCTTCGCGCGAATCAGGAGATCGTGCGGCAAGGGCTTGTGGTGTCGACGTTCGGCAATGTCAGCGGAATCGCGCGTGAACAAGGCCTGATCGTGATCAAGCCGAGCGGTGTCGCCTACGATGCCTTGACTCCTGAAGCGATGGTGGTCACGGATCTGGAAGGGAAGATTGTCGAGGGCAAGCTGAAGCCGTCCTCTGACCTGGCGACTCACCTGCTGCTCTATCGCAAATTTCAACAGATTGGCGGCGTGGTCCACACGCATTCTGAGTATGCAACGGCCTGGGCCCAGGCGAGGAAACCCATCCCATGTTACGGCACTACCCATGCAGATTATTTTCACGGGCCCATTCCGGTGACGGAGATGCTGCGCGCGGATGAAGTGGGGGACGAGTATGTGCACAACACCGGCGAAGTGATCGTGAGATGTTTTCAAGGCCTCGACCCCATGTCGATTCCTGGAGTTCTTGTGGCAGGTCATGCGCCATTCTGTTGGGGAAGTACGATTGACGACGCGGTTCATCATGCGGTTGCGTTGGAGTATGTAGCGCGGTTGGCGCTGCACACAGAAATGCTGGCAGGTCCCACCACCGGTATTCCACAGCACCTGATGGACCGGCACCACACGCGGAAGCATGGAGCCAATGCCACCTACGGGCAAATCATCGAGAATGTCCGTGAGCGCGGGGCATAACGCAGCATGATATTGGCCCTCAACGCAAGCTCTGCATCGAAACTACCCCTGGCCGCTGTTGTCGCGGCACCACCGCTGCATGGACAACTGGCGCACCTGACACCGCTGGACGTCGCCGTGATCGCGACCTATTTCGCGATGGTTTTGTTTATCGGTTTCTATCTGCGACAGGCGAGCAACACCAGCGAACAGTTTTTTCTGGCCGGGCGGGAGATGACAGCCTGGATTGCCGGGCTGAGTTTTGTGAGCGCCAATATGGGCTCGCTGGAACTGATGGGCTGGGCGGGGTCCGCTTATCAGTACGGCATTCTGGCCACGCACTGGTACTGGATTGGCGCCATCCCGGCCATGTTGTTTCTTGGCCTTGTGATGATGCCGTTTTATTACGTTTGCAAGACGCACTCCGTGCCCGGTTATCTAAAGTTGCGTTTTGGCGAATCGAGCCGCATCCTCGCCGCCTTCTCCTTTGCCATTGAGATGATCCTGATGAGCGGCGTCAACATGTTCTCCATGGCTGTGGTGATGAAGGTGGTGCTGGGCTGGAATATCACCTTCAGCATTTTGATGTCATCGCTGGCGGTAGCCGTGTATGTGGGATTGGGGGGCCTGCGTTCGGCCATCTACAATGAGGTGCTGCAATTTGTATTGATCTGGGCAGGTGCGTTGCTGGTCCCCATCCTTGGGCTGGTGGAGGCCGGCGGCTGGCACAAGATGGTGGCCAAGATTGCCAGCAATTATCGTGGACAGGACTACGTTCACCTGTGGCGCGACACGGGGCACTTCAACGCGAACCCGATGGGAGTGCACTGGACGGGAATCGTCTTTGGACTGGGATTTGTGATTTCGTTCGGCTATTGGACGACGGATTTTCTGGTGGTGCAGCGAGTTTTGGCGGCGCGAAATTTGCGAGCAGCGCAGATGGCTCCAATCATCGGGTCCTTCTTCAAGATGGCTGTACCGTTTATCGTCATTCTGCCGGGCCTGCTGGGACTGGTGGTATTGCAAAATCCAGACGGTACGTTGTTGCACCTGGTCGGGCAAAACCACGTCAGCGCCCTTCACCCGCACAGCTTCAATGAAGTGCTGCCGCTGATGATGGTGCGCTATCTGGGTCCCGGATTGCTGGGATTAGGCATCACCGCGCTGATGGCCGGATTTATGAGCGGTATGGCCGGCAACGTGAGCGCGTTCGCAACGGTGTGGACCTACGATATTTATCAGCCGCTGATCCGCAAGCGAGCGTCCGACAGCCATTATGTTGCCGTCGGCCGGTGGGCAACGGTGCTGGGTGTTGTGGTGTCGATCGGCGCTGCATACCTGGTGATGCATGCGGCGGGCATCATGGATTACGTGCAGGCACTGTTCAGCTTTTTCATTGCGCCGCTGCTCGGAGCCATTTTGCTAGGCATGTTTTGGAAGCGCGCGACGGCTGCCGGCGGGTTTTGGGGTCTACTGCTGGGTATATCAAGCTCCGTCATCCTGTTTGTGTGGGTGCGAATGGATCCCTCGGCATTATCGATGGTGGCCATTTCGCCCGATGCGAAAAGCATGGCGGAGAATCTGTATCGCGCACTGTGGAGCTTTTTAATTTCGATTGCGGTCACGGTAATTGTGAGCATGTTTACGCAGCCTAAGCCAATAGCGGAATTGAATGGGTTGGTTTATGGAGTCACCAAACTGCCGCTTCAGGAGCCAGTACCTTGGTATCAGAACCAGTGGTTCTGGGCGGTGATCGTGGTCATTTTATTTGCCGGGTTAAATATCCTGTTCTGGTAGACAAGATGGCTCGATGGGAGGAGTTGGAATGCGCAGCCTTGGGGTGCCAGGAAATATTCCGATCTGGTTTTTTGTGGGAGTGTTGCTGACCATCTATGGCGCACTGATCGGCGGCCACGGTGTCTACGCGTGGGTGACACACGAGAGAAGCGTGGTGGTGTTGGCAAATCTGCATGCACCGGTGTGGTGGGGAGGAATGATTCTGATGTTGGGCCTGTTCTACTGCGTGAAGTTTTTTCCCAGGCAGCAACGGTAAGCACAGTGGTGAAAGTGCGAGCTTAAAGATGAGCGCATTTTGCAGGAGTCGTGAGCGGCTCTCTCGAGTGAATATGAATCTGCTTGAACTGGAAGAAGAATAAGAATGACGATTGTTGCAGGTGTAGATTTTGGAACGTTGAGTGTGCGCGTGTCGATTTTCGATAATGAGCGGAGTGGGGGTAAGCCTGCGCGTCTGGCGACTTCCTCGGTCGAGTATCCGCTGCATCGCAAGCGAGAAGACCAAGAGTACGCGACGCAATCCCACACAGACCAGATGCAATCGCTCATTCAGGCGTGTCATCGGGCGATCGCGGCGGCAGGCGTTTCCGGCGAATCGATCGCGGCCATTGCGCTCGATACAACCGGGTCCAGCGTGGTTCCGGTGGATGCCCGGATGCAACCGCTGGGCGAGTATTACCTGTGGTGCGATCATCGTGCCAAGTCGGAGGCGCAGGAGATCACTGCCCGCGCGCACGAGCAACACCTGGAGGCCATCGAGTGGTGCGGCGGTGTGTACTCGCACGAATGGGGTTTTGCCAAGGTGCTGCATTGGTTGCGGCATAATCCTGAGAAGAGATCTCAGTTTGCCAGTGCCTTCGAGCATTGCGATATGGTCGCGGCCACGCTGGCCGGAGTGACGGATCCGGCGAAGGTGGTGCGCAGCGTCTGCGCGTTGGGCCACAAATGGATGTGGAACGAGCGCTGGGGCGGGTTCCCATCGCAGGAGTTCCTCTCTTCGGTGGATCCGCTGCTGGACGGAGTGCGCGAGAAGCTGCAGAGTCCGGTAAAAACTTCAGATCATCTTGCAGGCCACCTGAGCCAGTACTGGGCAGAACAGTTGGGGTTCAAGGCCGGCATTCCCATTCCTGTCGGTGCGTTCGACGCCCATTGGGACGCGGTTGGTGCAGGCATTCGCGAGGGCGACGTTGTCAACGTGATCGGCACCTCCACCTGCATCATCGCCATTTCTCGTGAGACAACTTTGGTTCCCGGTGTGTGTGGCATCGTTCCGGGCAGTGTCCATCCTGCCTTTACGGGACTGGAGGCCGGACTTTCCGCCGCCGGAGACATTTTCGATGCGATTGCCCGGCGTGCCGGAACCAGTGTGAAGGAGTTATCCAAAGGCCTGGAAAATTATCGCGGCGGACAGACGGGTCTGCTGCGGTTGAGCTGGGACAATGGCGACCGGACCGTGCTGGTGAATGCCGAACTCGGCGGAGTTACGCTTGGTTGGAACTTGTTGCATACCGCGCAAGATGAATTGTTTGCTGCGATTGAAGGTACCGCCTTGCACACACGCATTATTCTGGAGCGAATGGCGCAGCATGGCGTGCGCATTGATCGCGTGATCAATGCCGGCGGGGTGCCGCAGAACAACGCAGTTCTGAACCAGGTGTATGCCAATGTTCTGGGCAAGCCGGTGCTGGTGCCAGATGGCGTGCCGACCAGTCTGGGCTCGGGCATCATGGCGTTCATGGCGGCGGGCGCTTATCCTTCGCTCGAAGCCGCGCAGGACGCGTTGTGTCTTCCCCACAAAACCTACCAACCGCAAGCGAAGACCGTCGCCATCTATGAGCGGCTGTACCCGCTCTATCGCGATGTATATTTCGCACTCGGTGAACGAGATGCTGCCGCGGTGCAACTGGGAAGGGTTTTGCCGGAGCTGAAAACGATCGCAGCGCAATCACTGGAATAGAAATGTTGTGGGCAGGATTTTGACGAGAGTGGTCACTATATTGCGCCCGCTGCCGATGCTTCTGCAATCTGCTGGCGCGAGTATCCCAGGCTCACCAATAATTCTTGGGTGTGTTCCCCAAGCAACGGCGGGGGAAGGCGATAGGAGACCGGCGTCGCGGAAAGTCGGACGGGATTCGCGATGCTTTTCGCGGCGCGCAGTTCCGGGTACTCAAACTCAACAATCAATTTGCGTTCCAGAACCTGCCGGTCGCAAAAAGCCTCATCGACATTCTTGACCATGGCCGCTGGAATTCCCGCTTCAGCGAAGCGTGCAACCCATTCTTCCGCCGGTTGTGCACTCAAGTGTTGTTGCAGCAGGTGGATGAGAGTTGTCCGGTGTTCAATGCGAAGTTGGTTGGAAGCATAGTGCGGATCGCGACCGACACTCTCCTCAATTCCAAGAATTTTTGTGAACTTCACCCATAGCGGTTCCGTACCGATCCCGACGACAAAGTGACGGTGATCGGCGCCACGAAATAACTGATAGGGAACAATGCTGGGGTGGGCATTTCCCCAGCGTTGCGGCAGTGCTCCAGCGTTCAGGAAATTGCTGCCGATGTTGGCCAGCAGGGTCAGTTGTGAATCAAAGAGAGCCATATCCAGAAACTGACCGCGCCCAGATTTTTCTCGAGCGAACAACGCAGCCAGAATGCCACGCGCTGAATACAGGCCGCATATCAGGTCGGCCAGAGCGACTGGATACCGAATTGGTTCACCGTCGGGCTCGCCGGTGAAACTCATGATTCCGCTTTCTGCCTGCGCGATGATGTCATAGCCAGCGAGGCCGGCCTTGGGCCCGAAGAGCCCATAGCCTGAAATCGCGCAGTAGATCAGGCGTGGATACTGCGCGCAAAGACTCTCAGGGTCGAGCGACGTTCGTTTGAGCCTCGCGCTCGTACTTCAAAGCGGCCGTATTGGAAACTGAACAGACCCTGGGTCTTGAGCCGCGCCGAAGTGTAAACGCCGGTTGAAGGCTGCTGCGCCACGATATGCAGATACCCATCTGTTCCTACATAGGCATTTGGATGGGTAGTGCTACAGGGAGAAACAGCGGATCCCCATGCGCAGTAGTTCTCCCGTTCATGATTACCGAAGCCGCTGTTGCCTGTGTCGTAAGTCCAAACCGATGGATTCGGTCGCGTATTGGCGCCGGTCGAATTCGCGAACTCGTCCGACCACACAATGGTTCCCGACGGAATGTTGAGGGTAAATTTCCGGCGGACAACGCTGCTCGGGGTATCACCGGAAGTCGTGGCGATGGCATTGACCGTGAGATTTGCGGCCACCAGGAACGGGGCTTGATACATTTGCGAGGAAGAAGTCGGCGTCGAACCGTCCAGGGTGTAGTACACAGTTGCCCCGCGGGTAGGCGATGCCAGACTGACGATCACGGCCCCATTTCGTGCGGCAGTGGTTGTGATGGTGGGTGCGGCGGCCTGTGCAGCGGAGTTAGAGAGCGCGTTTCCTCCTCGGCATCCAGCAAACAGAACGACGATTGGACAGGACCATCGCCAAAGTGAATGGAATAAGCCCGACATCTGATTACTCACTCCGTTCTGCGGTGCGGCGTTGATGCCAGGTCTACAGCCGTCGCCCGCGTCGAGCCGACCGGCAATTTCATCATCGAAATACTCGGTTTTGAAGACTTCGTTTATTTTGTTTTTGGATAGTTATGAAGCTGCGGTCCAATCAGGTTTGAATATCTGTAGTTCTCGCGTCGATCGGCGTCGATCGTCCAGAACATGGCACCGATCATATCTGGATACCCGCCGCGCGAATGCAGTTTGTAGGTCGCCCCCACCGGAGCTTTGCCGGTGATGATGTAGCTCATCGACTGGCTTACAACCTCTGGTGATGTGTAGTCGGTCAGGAACCCAACCGCGACCTTGCTCGCGGGAAGACCTGGAAAAAACTCCCGCGGATTGCCACCGACGTTGAAGCCGCGCAGCAGTAATTCGGTCATAGCGGCGTGATAGTTGATCGAGTGAGACTGATAGATTTCCCCATCCAGCCCTTGCAGCGGCGGCGTGTTGTAATCCTGAATGTCGACGAAGGAGAGAATGTCTCGCAACCCTTCGACGAGCGGAAGATACGATCCGAACTGGCCGCCATAACTGGGATAGCCGCCAGGGATCTGTGTTCCTTCCGGCACCAGGCTGATCATGAATGTGGGCCCGAAATGATCGTGCAGTTGGCGCAGGCCCGCGATCAAATTCACGATAGAAGGTGTGGTGGGATGTTCAAAATCCGTGTCTCCCGGCGCCAGCACAAGTGATGGCGATTCGAAGTCGATGTCCACCCCATCGAACCCGTATTCGGAAACGATTCCGGTTACGGAGGAGACAAAATTCGGAATGTCGTGTGGATCGTCAAGCTTGAAATACTTTCCTCCTCCCCCCAATGAGAGCATCACCTTCCTGCCCCGACCCTTCAGATAGGCGATATCGCTTTTTAGTTGGTCAGAAGTGATGCCGACGGGTGGACGAAAGGAGAGTGTGCCCTCAGGCGCGTTTGGATCAGGTGGAGCGAAGGCAACTATAACGACATCCCATTGCGGTGAAACGTCGCGCAGAGCAAACGCTGCGCCGCCGAACCTGGAGCCGGTCCAATATCCGATCAAGGCATGACCATTCCTCGAGCCTGTCGACGGACTCGGGGCAACGTTGTGTTCAGTGTTCGCGGTTGCGCGAAGCCTGCGATTGCGGCATGGTTGGGCGGGTTCAGAGAGCGCATGGGAGTCAGGGAAGCTGAAAGTATGGACAGCATCCGCAGCGCTTCCCGTATACCAGTGCAAGGTAGCTACGTTGGCCAGATGATAGGTGAATTCTGCAGTTCGAGCAGGAAATGCCGCCGAAACCGGAATGCTGTTTTTAGGATTCGTGTTGGTTGGTTCCAAAAGAAAATAATTGGAGCCGACGCCTGAGCCGGCGCAGCCACGATCTTCTCCCGGAGGCAGCCATGGGGTGAAAAAGTTCCCCGCGGCGGAAGCGGTGTGGAAATATGTCTGCGGGTCATGCAACGGGTCATTGATAAACTCTGCCAATTGCTGAGTGAGCGGCTGGATATCTTGGTCTTCGACAATCGTTGGCGTGGCGTGGAGATATGACCCAAGCACAAAGGAGTTTCCCGTGGCCGCGTCGACGCCGTGCATGCCCCACGAGCAACATACAGTCGCGTCGCTATCCGTGTAGTAGGTCGTGTTATGCGTTACGGCGATGACGAGCTTTCCCTTCTGCCGGGGAATTTGGCGGAAGATCTGCTTCTCGAGGAACACAACATCAACAACGGCAAATGTGGCGCCCGTTTTCTTCGATCGCAGAACGTAGCCATAGCCAGGTGGAATTGTGATGGAAATGGGTTTGATGTCCGGCTTCCCCAGATAGGTATGTCCGCTGGCATCCGACGGGAATGTAGCGTGCAGCAGTCCGTCGGCATATTGCGTTTTGTTGCCGGCGGGAAACGCGAATCGAGTGAAGATGGGAGACTTCAAAATGCGCGGCACATCCGCGGTCGCGTCCATTTTCCCTGGCTTCGAGCCCTCAAATGTGAGATGGATGGGGACCAGCACCGCGGGGATGGTAGTCGTTCCGCTGTTGGCGGGGTCGCGGCCGGCCATCGTATACGAACTTTCGCCGACCACTCGAGTGAACGTGGGCACGGTTCCTTGCGCATGCGAGCGCCGAAGCGGCAGGCAGAAGAGAAGAAGCAGGCAGAGGATCCTGATTCGAATATCCAGCATGGTCGACCTTCAGAGAGGGAATGGATACCGCACTTGTAACTGCATTCTTTCACAGCTGTAGAAACGTACTGTTCAGAATACTCCCGGCTCGCATAGGGTGAAGTCTGATCTGGAACAGCAGTGGCCAGAAACGATGTATCGCGGCTGACTTTGGGGCGATTAAGGTTCTCACCTCGCTTTTGCTATGACGACCGCGACCGTATTTTTCCGAAGTGGTTTGATGACATGACAGCCATGAAAAGCACTCCCAAGCCAACCAGGACCCAACTCAAACAGGCTTTGCCTCCGCGAGGCTGGAAGAACCACAGAAGCGTCGCGCCAATTGCGAGATTCGCGTAACCCCAAAGTGTGTTGATCAGGGGCGACGATTCTCCTACGCCAGGCGGAGTTGCGAAGGGAGACTGAAAGCGATGGCCGCTGACACCCTGTACAAAATGCGGAACTCCATTGGAGAGAAATAACCCGCTGGCAAATTGAAGCACATAGAAGTACCATGCCATGGCTGACGTCCTTTCATTCGCCTTCGCGATTCAATTTGGCGCACGCAACTTCTCCTATCCTAGCGTTCTTCTGTATCAGATCGATTGCTATCTTCCTTGCCCGCTTCCCCGATCCTGTTATCGGCGTTCGTCGAGCTGGAGGCTGGATCGGGCGCGGGACCGGAGGAAGTCTTGGCTCAACAGGAGTTCCAATCTTTGTTATTTAATCGTTTGAAAGATGATGTATTTTATAGACACCGATTTCATGCGTAGAGTACCGGGAGCTGCCGGAGCGGGAAAAAGCGGATCGTTTCGCCACTCCGTCGGCGAATTGATCTTAGCTAGACGCAGCTTTCACTTGCGGATGATCGATGTCTGGGTCGGCGCACGAAAAGATATCCCCTAGTGATGTACGTGATGTATGGCGATACGAAAAGACGGTAAGACGAGTTTCTCGCGCACCACTCTGGCGGATGTTGCGCGCGAAAGTGGATTTTCCCCCTCAACGATCTCAATCGTTCTGAATGAAGCCCCCATTTCAAAATATGTTGCAGCGAAGACCAAGGAACATATTCGCGCGGTTGCCAAGCGTCTGGACTATCGACCGGATGCGTTCGGGCGGTCGTTGCGCAAACGGCGAAGTCACACTATTGGTGTGATGATCTTCGATATCTCCGACCCCTTTTGTACCTTGATTCTGCAGGGCATCGAAAAAAATCTCCATCCCACGGAGTTTTTGCCATTCATTGTGGACGCTCATAACCAGCGCGAGCAGTTCGAGCGCTACCTGGCAATGCTACTGGAATACCGGGTGGAAGGCTTGATCGTCGTTGCGAACTGGTTGTTTATTGACATTGAAACGCTGTCGGAGTTGGAGAGGCATCGAGTGCCAACGGTCCTGGTCGGATCGGAAATGCGCAGCGGACCGCTAGGTTCCGTTCTGGTGAACAATGAGCAGGGCGGATATCTTGCGCTGCAACACCTATATTCACTGGGCCATAGAAAGATTGCTTTTATCCGGGGACCTCGCCCATTGTGGGATAGTAGTCGGCGTTGGGATGGAGTGCTTCGATTTGCCGCCGAGGCTGGACTGGAAATGCCGAAAAAGTGGATTGTGGAACTGACGGGTTCATCGGAGTCCAACTCAAGTTTCGACGAGGGTCGATCGCTGATCCGCGCGATGCTGGAGCAAGATCCAGGTTTTACGGCACTGATGGCTTTTGACGATCTCACCGCCTTTGGCGCGGTTCGAGCCTTGCGCAATTTCGGCCGGCGTGTTCCGGAAGATTGCTCTGTTTTGGGTTTTGACGATGTTCCTTATGCATCCCTCTTCAACCCAAGCCTCTCGACCGTACGGCAGCCGATGGAGCGAATGGGATCGATCGCTGTCGAACGAATCCTGAATGAAATTCAGCAGGGCGGAGAAGTCGCGCAAGGCAAGGGCCGAGTCGATTTGTTGCCGCCGGAAGTCGTGCAACGCGAATCGACCGCCTCGATCCGTCCTGGGGGCAAAGTTTCGCCTAAAAAAGTTGGAAAAGCGAAAAGGTCTTGACAGCGTCATCAGAAATGCATAAAAAGGCTGATATTCAAACGATTCTATATTGGTAGGCAGCGAATGTCATACCCAGCCACCGGCCAACCGACTCGTCAGAAGATTTAACCGGAGGACTCCTTGCAATGAAACTTCGTCTGGAAGCGCAATCCGTTTTTCTAATCGCGGTTTTGGGCCTTGCCGCCGCGTTGCCTGGTTTCACGCAAAGTGCAACCAAAGTCCCGGGCGCCAAGACCATGCCGCTTCGCGAAGGCTGGGAGATTCAGTCGGGTTGCAAGGTCAAGGTCGACGGCGCAGAGATGTCTACTGCGCAGTACCATCCGCAAGGGTGGATCAAGGCCACGGTTCCAACCACTGTGCTGGCAGCTCAGGTGGCAGCTGGTATCTATCCCGACCCTTATTACGGAATGAATCTGCGCAAGATTCCAGGCTCTGACTATCCGTTGGGGAAATTCTTCTCCAACATGGAGATGCCTGCGGGTAGTCCGTATCGTTGCGCCTGGTGGTATCGCAAGCAGGTTCATATCCCGGCGGCTTCGCGCGGCAAAACAACCTGGCTGCATTTTGGCGGCATTAACTATCGTGCCAACGTTTGGGTGAACGGCCAATTGGTGGCTAACGATCAACAGATTGCTGGAGCCTATCGCGTCTACAATCTCGACATCACGAAAGCCGTCACTCCAGGAAAGCTTGCGACGATTGCCGTCGAGACATTTGCTCCTGGTCCCAAAGATCTCGGCATTAACTGGGTTGATTGGAATCCCTCTCCTCCCGATAAGGATATGGGTTTGTGGGGACCTGTCGATCTGGAGACGACCGGTCCGGTTGCGGTTCGTTATCCCTTCATCGCCACACAGTTTGAAGATGCGAGCCTGAAAACCGCCGACATTACCGTGACCGCCGAACTGCAAAATGCTGCCGACCATCCGGTGAGGGGAACCCTGATCGGGACTTTTGCAGGTCAACGGTTTCAGCAGCCAGTGGAGTTGGCTGCTGGCGAATCGAAAAGCGTCAGCTTTTCTCCGGAGCAATTCCCGCAGCTGAAACTCAAGCATCCTGCCATCTGGTGGCCTGCGGAAATGGGCGCGCACCCATTGGAGAATTTGACTGTACGCTTTGTTGTCGGCGGCCAAACCTCCGATACAGCTTCGGCTCGCGTGGGCATTCGCCAAGCGACTTCGGAACTGACCGCGAAGGGAGGGCGGCTCTTCCGCATCAATGGCAAGCCGATTCTGATTCGCGGCGGCGGTTGGTCGCAGGACATGCTGATGCGCGAAGATCACGAAAATTTGCCGCAACAAATTCGCATGGTGAAAGACATGCGTCTGAATACGATTCGCCAGGAAGCCAAACTGGAAGGCGATGAGTTCTATCGGTTGACGGATGAGAACGGCATCCTGGTGATGGCCGGTTGGTGTTGCTGCGACCAATGGGAACATTGGAAAGATTGGACGCCAGAAAATCACCAGGTGGCGAACGCGTCTCTTCGGTCGCAGATGCTTCGCCTTCGGCATCATGCTTCGTTGTTGGTGTGGTTGAATGGCAGCGATCATCATCCCCCAGCCGACGTGGAGCAGGCGTATCTGAATGTGGAGAAGGAAACGGGATGGCCGAATTCCACCCTCTCCTCGGCTTCCGGAGCGCCCAGCACGGTCACCGGGCCCAGCGGTGTCAAGATGTCGGGCCCATACAACTACGTTTCTCCCTCATACTGGTATGTCGATACTAAACATGGCGGTGCCTTCGCCTTCAATACGGAAACCAGTCCCGGGCCGGCCATTCCGCAACCCGATAGCCTGGTGAAGTTTCTGCCTCCGCAAGATCGTTGGCCCATTGGAGAGGTTTGGGACTATCACGCCGGCGGCGGCGACTTTATGAATGTCGACGTCTTCAACACCGCCATGCGTACGACCTATGGCTGGCCCGACTCGATGGATTCGTACTCCAAGCTTGCGCAGACCATGACCTATGATGGCGAGCGCGCCATGTTTGAGGCCTACACGCGGAATAAGTACACATCCACGGGAGTGATCCAGTGGATGTTGAACAATGCGTGGCCGTCTGTCATCTGGCATCTTTACGACTACTATCTGCAAACCGGCGGGGGATATTTCGGCACCAAGAAAGCCTGCGAGCCGTTGCACGTGCAGTATTCATACGACGATCACAGCATCTATGCGGTCAGTAGTCTGCCGGTGGCGACACCATCGCTGCAGGTTCAGGCGGATGTCTACGACCTTGAACTGAAGCCGGTTTTCCATCAGACCAAGACGGTGAACCTGGCCGCGGACGGGTCACAACGCGTCCTCGATATTCCGGCCACTATTTTCCAGCCGGAGCAGTCCACACATTTTGTGCGTCTGGAAATGAAGAATGCAGCGGGCAAAATTGTCAGCCGGAATTTTTATTGGATTCCCTCAAAACTTGCCGTCTTCGACTGGTCCAAGACGGAATATACCTATACTCCCGCGATCAGCTACCCCAACATGCAGGCGCTGCGCACTCTGCCGAAGAGCGAAATCCGCGCCACGCTGACAACAGCCAACCACACCCTGCATGTTCATCTTGAAAATCCGTCGCATGCTTTGGCGTTTCAAGTGGAGGTGCGAGGTTTTACAGCCAATGGCAAGCCAATTCTTCCGCTGCTCTGGAGTGATGATTTTGTGGAATTGATGCCGGGCGAGCATCGCGATTTGACGGCCGAGCTTCCCAAAACGACGGACGTCAATCATGCCTCTGTCATCGTCAGCGGCTGGAATACGAATATCCTGACGTTGGGCGCGAAGCTCGCGGCGAATGCCGGCACAGGAGCAGAGTAAATAGAATGCCGACATGAGTGAAAGACTTGCTCGTGGCTGAGGATGAAACATTGTGACTATGTTGAAATGTGCATCGTTGCTGCTCGTTAGCTGTTGCCTGTCTGCCCTGCCGTTGACAGCACAGGTGGTGAAGGTTGACATTACACCTGGCCACGCGACCAATCACTTTGTTCCGAAACAAACGCTTGGCGCCGGAATTGACCGCATTCAAACGGTAGCCATCGACAAGTTGATGAACAAGACTATCCTGGATCGTGTGTTCACGGCAGGCTGGCAGCCCGTGACCTATCGCCAGAATACCGAGCTTGCCATCGAGGCCTGGCACTGGAATCCGAACGGAACATGGAGCGACCCGAAAGATCAACAGGGATATTTCACTGGATCGGCCGAGCCGACCGGGTTTATTCGTCATTCATTTGGATACGCGTTGCCGCATCGCGGGATCACTCGCGATGGAGGTTCAGTTACCGGCTTTTCGAGGTTGACGGACGGCGATACTTCGACCTATTGGAAAAGTAATCCCTATCTAACCAGTCGATATACGGGTGAAGACGACGCACTTCATCCCCAATGGGTCATGATGGACCTTAGCAGCGTGCAGTTCATCGACAGCATCAAAATTGCCTGGACGAATCCTTACGCAACCCAATACACCGTCCAGTATTGG
The DNA here is from genome assembly GCA_021793595.1 of Acidobacteriota bacterium. The sequence goes on along the minus strand of JAJYSL010000031.1, from coordinate 3,527 downwards.
ACTGGAACCATTCCACACGACAATCCACTCGACTTTCCGACCAACGGAGTGTGGCAGACATTTCCGCACGGCGTCATCAACTCGGGAAAAGGCGGAGTCGAAACGGTTCACCTTTCGGACCAACTGATTCCCGCAAGATATCTGCGTATCGTTATGACGCATTCGTCCAACACCTGCGATACGCATGGTTCGTCGGACCCGCGTAACTGCGTTGGATATGCGATCGACGAACTCTATGCGGGAACTACGACCGCCGCCGGCGAATTTCACGACGTGGTTCGCCACACGGCAGATCAAGAACAGACGCTCACCGAGGCTTCATCTGTAGATTCGTGGCACACGGCAAAGGATCTTCTAACCACAAAAGAATCTCAGATGGGATTCGATTTGTTCTATACAAGCGGCGTCACCCAGGGGTTGCCGGCCATCATTCCCATCGCGCTGATTTATGACAATCCGGACAATGCGGCGGCAGAAATCAAATACCTGGAGGCCCGTAACTATCCCATCTCCTACGTAGAAATGGGAGAGGAAGCCGATGGACAGTACATCGCGCCGGAAGATGTTGCGGCTTTGTATATTCAGTTCGCGATTGCGATTCACCGCGTCGATCCCAACATAAAACTTGGAGGCCCTTCTTTTGAAGGTGTCAATCGCGACATCCTGTACTGGCCCAATGCGGATGGGAAGGCTTCCTGGTTAGGACGATTTTTGGATTATCTGAGACAACACGGCCACTTACAGGATCTGGCATTCTTTTCCTTCGAGCACTATCCCCTGGGCCCTTGCGAAATCGCGTGGAGCAGCCTGTATGACGAACCACAGTTAGTCTCCAACATTATGAAGATATGGCGCAATGATGGATTGCCCGCGAACGTTCCCATGTTAATCACAGAGTCGAACTTATCCTCCGCAGCATCCGAAAACTACATGGACATTTTTGGCGGCATATGGCTGGCCGACTATGTTGGCTCCTTCTTGAATGGTGGCGGAAAGGGACTGTACTACTTCCATTACCTGCCATTGCAAATGGAAAATGGCTGCAACAATTCTCCGGGAACATTTGGAATGTTTACGGTAAATGCGGACTATCAAATTCAGCAGCCGCTGTCGCAGTATTTTGCCAGTCGCATGATAAATTTTGAGTGGCTGCAGCATGACGGCGGCGAACACACAATCTATCCAGCTGTGGGGACCTACGATGATGGCGCGAACCACACCATGGTCACGGCGTATTCGGTGTTACGCTCAGATCATGAATGGTCCGTCATGTTGGTGAATCGCGATCAGGAGCAGGCGCATAAGGTCCAGGTTGTTTTCGACAATTCACAAAATAATACTGCCCGTTATTTTTCCGGCGATGTCCACGTTTCTACCTTTGGGCGCGAGGAATATAAGTGGCACCCGGCATTTCGCCACGCCGATACATCGCACATTCCGGAAACCTTGGATAAGATTCCATTGCTTTACACCGATGGCTATGCGGATCCAGACGGACCGATTCAGGAATCGACCGTGCGCGGCGATAAATCAACCGAGTACGAGATACCGCCGGCTTCGATTGTTGTATTACGAGGCAATTTGGACATCAGCAGTTCCGCCAGCGCCCAATAGGCTACCGCCCAAAATGGACCGACGGAAATAGGCGCTCCACGCGACTTACTTTCGTTCCGTGCCTAACGCCTTTTGCACCTTGCTGTGCTTCACGCTGTAGGTGAAATAAATCATCAGGCCGATCAGCAGCCACGCGACCACGACTTCTTTCGTCAGTGCGGGAAGGGTCCATACCAGATAGAGAGCCGTCACAATGCCACAAATCGGTACCAGGGGCACCCAGGGAGTTTTGAAGGGACGGCGCAGATCGGGCATGCGTCGCCGCAGAATCCATACGCCGGCGCAGACGATGGCGAACGCGAGCAGTGTGCCCATATTCACCAGCTCCGCCAGCTTGCCGATTGGCAGCAGGGCTGGCAAAAAGGCCACAATGACGCCGACCACAATGTTTGAAAGGTAGGGGGTTCTGAATCGCGGATGGATTTTACCGGCCCACTTCCACAGCAATCCATCGCGAGACATGGAAAAGAAAATCCGACTCTGCGCCAGCAGCATTACCAGCATTACAGTGGCGAGGCCAAACACGGCTCCCACTTTGACCAGGATGCTTCCCCATGCAATTCCAGTTGCGTCGATCGCGACCGCCATGGGATCGGACACATTCAATGTCTTGTAGCTCACCATGCCTGTCATTACGGCGGAGACGAGAATGTAGAGCAGGGTACAAATCACCAGCGTGCCCAGAATTCCGATAGGCATATCGCGCTGCGGATTCCTCGCTTCCTGGGCCGCCGTGGAGACAGCGTCAAAGCCGATATAGGCAAAGAAAATGGAGGCGGCTCCAGCCGTAATGCCGCCGATTCCATAGCGGCCCGGACCTTCTGAAGGTGGAATGTAGGGATGCCAGTTGATCTTCGCCAGATGGGGATGATGCAGCAGGAAGCCGGCCCCGATGACAAGGAATACGCCGACTGCAGCCAATTTGATCAAGACCATGGCCGTGTTTAGGTTGGCCGATTCCTCAATTCCCACGACCAGGACGAGGGTGACAACCAGAATGGCAAGAAAGGCGACCAGGTTGAAGACCCCTGTGACATGCTGCATGCCCGCCGTGTTAATGCCCATGGGCAGTGAGGCCATCGGTAGCCAGTGCGCTTTGTACAAGTACAAAATATCGCCGGGAGTTGTCGTCAGCTGGGGCGGAATGTAGATATGAAAATCCTGCAGCAGACTGACCAGATACCCGCTCCAGCCGGAACCGACGGAAGCTGCGCCAAAGGCATATTCCAGCACTAGATCCCAGCCGATCATCCACGCAACAAATTCACCCAGGGTTGCATATCCGTAGGTGTAGGCGGAGCCGGCAATGGGGATGAGTGCAGCAAACTCAGCGTAACAAAGGCCGGCGAATGCGCAGGTGACGCCAGCCACGATGAAACTGAGGGTGACGGCAGGACCTGCGTGAATTGCCGCCGCCTGGCCTGTCAGTACGAAGATGCCCGCGCCAATGACGGCTCCGATTCCAAGGGTGATCAGGTTCAATGGGCCCAACGCCCGCTTCAGTTCGTGTTCGCCCTCTTTGTGCGCTTCCGAAAGAAGCGCGGACATAGGCTTGATCGCCCCGAGTTTTACCATGTTGAGAGGTTTCTCCCAGTGTTCTCTATGCAGTCCGAATGAAGGTCAGTTTTGACAGCAATATTTGCGTAGCTCGATAGTACCGTAAGCAGCGATTTCCTAGTAGGAGGAGCGGTTGAATCAGGGTAACAATTCCGGGATGACATTTCCATACGCCGCTTCCAAAAGCGGCAGCGAATGTACCTCAGCGCGATCGTGTCTTCCCTGCAGCGTATGCGTATGACCAAGCACACGGTTGACGAGGTTCGATGTTCGGTTTTATAGGCTATCGGAAGTGTGTCTTGCGATCCATGCGGCGGGAGTGAGTTCAGCAACGCGCTGGATGGAGGTGTTGGCGA
>JAJYSL010000265.1:931-6109 GCA_021793595.1 Acidobacteriota bacterium | reverse complement strand
TCCGATTGGCGTAACGTGCCAGACGATAGACACCGGTTTTATACACGTCTCCAATAACTGCCAGGGCTCCCACCATGTCTCCGTACAGAGTACAGTATCCGGTCGACATCTCCGATTTATTGCCCGTCGTGAGCACCAGGGAGCCCAGCTTGTTGGACAATGCCATCAGCAGAGTGCCTCGAATGCGCGACTGAAGATTCTCTTCCGTAATGTCTGGTGGCAGATTGTCGAATGTCGGCCGCAGCGCCTTCAATTGGGCTCCGAAGATTTCGCGGATGGAAATCAATTCCCATCGAATCCCAAGATTCTGCGCCAGTTGCCGTGCATCCTCAATCGATCCTGGAGAGGAATACTCGCTCGGCATGCCAACACCTAGAACATGGCCTGCGCCCAGCGCCTCAGTCGCTATTGCAGCCACCAAGGCAGAATCCACGCCTCCGCTGAGGCCAACAATGGCATTGGAGAACCCGCATTTGCGCACATAGTCTCGCGTCCCCAAAACCAGTGCCTTATATACAGCAGCGTCCTCGTTCTCTTCCGATTCTGGCGGTTGGGCACATGCAGACCGTGCTCGCAGGTCGACGATCAAAAGATCTTCCTGAAAGGAGAGCGCCTGGGCGAGGCACTTTCCCTCGGCATCCAAAACCAAACTGCTGCCATCGAAAACCAGGCTGTCGTTACCGCCCACCTGGTTCACCATGGCAACCGGCACTCGATGACGTCGCGCGATAGCCGCCAGCATATCGCGACGTATCGCTCGCTTGCCCCAATAGTAGGGCGAAGCCGAGAGATTCACGATGAGATTTGCACCCTGGTGCATCAGATTCTCGACCGGATCGACCGGGTACAAACGCTGCCGCCAAAAGTTTTTGTCGTTCCATGCGTCTTCGCAAATCGTGATGGCGATGCGCTCGCCGGCCAGTTCATACAGCACTTGGCTGGTCGCGGGCGCAAAGTATCTCTGCTCGTCGAAAACGTCGTAATACGGCAACAGCATTTTGGACTGAATGAATTCCACACTCCCTTTGCGCAACATCACTGCGGAATTCATCACCCGCTTGCCGGAACTTGCCTGCGCTGGGGTTGGACATCCACACAGGATAGCAATGGAATGATCCCTGGTGACCTCTGCGGCAATCTCTGCGAGCGACTCTTGGGCACGAACCACAAAGGAGGGTTTTTCCAGCAGATCTGCCGGGGGATAACCGCATACAGCCATCTCTGGAAACATCACCAAGTCTGCACCTTGCCGATAACTGGCCAAGCTCAACTCGACAATTTTGCGGACATTCCCAAGGAAATCCCCGATGGTTGGGTTGATCTGCGCGAGGGCTAGCTTCACTGCTTTAGTGTAACCAAGGGATGGCGGAAACAAACTTGAGAACTGGTGGAAATTGCGGTCTGGAACTCACACGGAAAAATCGAAATAAGGGGGGCCGCCCATTCTGCCTGCGGAGGCAGCTAAGTACCGGTGCCGCTAAGAACGACGCCCACTGTGCGAGTCAAGATCTTGAGATCGAGCCACAGACTCCAATTGTCGATATAGGCGGTATCGAGGGAAATATATTGATCGAAGGAGGGATCTTGTCGTGCCTGCACCTGCCAGAGTCCTGTAATCCCAGGCAAGACTTCCAGACGGCGCAAATGCCGCAACTCGTACAGGCGCACTTCTCCAGCCAACGGCGGGCGCGGACCCACCACGCTCATATGACCCGCCAGGACATTTACAAACTGCGGAAGCTCATCCAGAGAATATTTGCGCAGGATGCGACCGAGGCGGGTAATCCGCGGATCCTCGGACATCTTGAATAGCACTCCGTCACGCTCATTCTTGTGGCTAAACTGTTCTCGCAAGGAATCCGCATTCGCAACCATGGTGCGGAATTTCCAGCAACGAAATCTGCGACCTTTTCTGCCAATGCGCTCGGCCCCATAAAAGATCGGTCCCTCGGAGTCCAGGCGGATCGCCACTATTATCAACAATATCAATGGACTGAGCGCAACCAAAGCGCAGATCGATACCACGACATCTAGGCCCCGTTTCAGAAGTTGGCCCACCACTGGGATGTGATGGCGATGAAGCGGCATGGTGGGAAATTGTCCCACATACTCGATGGGCGCGCTCCATGCCAGACCGTCATAGAGATCTGGAATGACTCGCACATCCACTCCCCATACACTCGCCTGCGCAATCAACCGCTTCACCACGCCGCGCTCGCAGGGACCCGTCACAAACAGCTCATCGATAAAGTTGCGTCGGATCAGGTCGCCCAAATCCTGCAGATCTCCCAGGATCTCCAAGGGTTCTTCTGCCTCCACGGGATTTGGATATAAATTCCCAAGATCGCTGCCTTCCAGCCCGGTGCGGACGAATCCCTTAAATGTGAAGCCAAGATGGCGGATTCGCTGCAAATGGCTCCGAATTGCGAGCCCCAACGAACCTGTCCCAACTACCAAAACATTCCGTGTATCGAGACCCTGTTCATAGCGTTTGTAGAGTGTCAGGCGCCATATTGCGCGACGGAGACAAAGGAAGAGCGTAGTCCCGATTAACGTGGCGATAACAACTGCCCGGGAAATGGCCGTGGCCCGTCCAAAATACAAGGCTCCTGCCAAGATCAGACTGGCCGTGAAGCAGGTCTGCACCGTCAGTCTTTGCTCACGGAGTCCGCTGAATGCCTGTAGAGGGCCGTAGAGTCCGTGTGCACGGCTCACCAGAATTAAAATCAGCGAGAAGCCTATAAGATAGAGCAGGAAGGATGAAGGATTTGCCGCCAAGGGAGCACGACTGCCAAAGTAGGACAGCTCGTTCGCTTCGCGCAAATGGGTGGCCACGCTGGCTGCCAAAGCTACAGTAAGAATGTCGACTGCCATCCACAGCAACATTACTGTGCGAGACGGGTTCCGGCCAGCAGTACCGATGCCCCCCACCCGGGGGTGCAACTCGACAAAATTATCCGAACTTCGAACCGGAAACCAATGACTCAGATCAGGGGAAGCCATTCTGTGTCTTCTCTACTTGCGTTAGTGAGTCGCCACAACCGGCAGAAGGTTTTTCAAGAGAGTCTCAAAAACAAAATCGACAGGTCACGGCCATCTTGAGTGGCCGCTTGCCTGAATAACAGCAGGATGAAAGTAGTACAATTTCGAACTGCATCCCTTACGAGCCTCGCCGGAAAGATCTGGCTAGGATCGATTTCTAGGATCCGCAACACATCGCGACTTTTGGATTAGATGCACGCCAGCCGACACCCGTAATCGAGTAATTTCTCAACCAGCATTTTCATGATGGTAGATGCTCAGGATTCAGATTGCAATGAAAATAAAGCCCCCAATCGATAGAAGTATCCCTGAGAGAAACCTGTGGAAAACAGCCCGGCTGGGTCGCCTCCAGGACAGACTTCCTCTATCTCCAAAGAGCTGGATTGGGAAGTGTACGCCGATCCATCCGCAGAAATTCCTGTAGTACTGGGTCGGAGGTTTGGCGAAGCTCCTCCACCGACCCAAAAAAATGTGCCTTGCCTTCATGCAGAAACAGGACCCGATCTGCCAGCTTTTCGGCAAACTGCATATCATGGGTCACCACAATGCTGGTTAAATGCAACTGAAATTTAACTTTTTGGATCAAATTCCCCATCAGGTGTGCCATCAAAGGGTCCACCATCGTAGTAGGCTCATCATACAGAATGGCCTCCGGCTGAGCCGCCAAAGCCCGCCCAATGGCGACCGCTCGCCTCATCCCCGTGGAAAGGTCCGACGGCAGACCGTAGGCCATTTCACTGACACCCACCATCCCCAACAGACCGTTCACAATTTGATCGATCTGGTCTTCGCTTAGCTCGCCGCGCTGTCGCAGGGGAAAAGCAACGTTCTCGAATACGCTCAAGGAATCAAACAATGCCCCGCTCTGGAAGACCATGGTCACCCTGCGTCGCACCGGCTCCATCTGGGCTTCTGTAAAGCCGGTCACATCCTCTCCCTTCACCACAATGCGGCCGGAATCCGGCTTCAGAAATCCCATAATGATTTCCAGCGACACAGATTTGCCCACACCACTGCGCCCGATAATGCACAGTGTTTCTCCCGGAAGCACAAAAAAACTGACATCGTCGAGCACCACATTGTCGCCAAATCTCTTGCAGACATGTTCGAAGGCAATGAAGGGCTGCACGGACGGGTTCGCATTGTCTCCCATTCCTTTGAAGATAGCCGAAGTTGAAGCGGAATAGCTTTGAATTATCGATCCGGAGAAATTACGGGAACATTAGTTCCTGCGCCCGTCGCCAATCCTCCGGCACATTCACGTTTAGCAACCATTCTTCAGGCTGGAGCAAGGAAGGGATCTTCACCCTGGATGCCAAATCGACGACGTCCCACTCCTGGATACGCCAAGCGTGCACTCTAGGCTGGAATTCCGCCATTGTCGCTGAATCGCAAGCAGCCTCGTGCAACGCAGCGATGACCCTTCGATTTCCTCCCAGCAACTCCCGACGCAGCCCCGGCGCCAGCGCGCGATGGTACAAACCGCACAGGGGTTGCGGCAGACCGGCAGCCTTCGGAAGCACGCAAGCGATCTTTTCCTGCGACGAAGAATGGGCTGTATCCGCATCCAGCCTTCCATGCGGAACGCAGCCCGCCAGTGCCTCAAGAACCTCCACCGGCAGCAGTGGCAGATCCACGGCGAGAAACATGTTCCACTCAGTCTGGGATTGCTCCAGCGCGGCCACAATTCCACCGAGAGGTCCACTATCTGGCAACGCGTCGCGAATCCGGGAATTGGAACCAGGCAGGTCATCCCGATCCGTGCAGATCGAGACTGTTCCGCAGACCTTCGCCAGTCGGGCGATCGCATGGTTCAACAGCGTGCTGGGGTATCCTTTCCCGCAGTCTGCGCGCATCCAGGGCAGCAAGGTCTTGTCCTGTCCCAACCGCTTGCTGTGGCCACCCGCCAGCACAAAACCTGAGAGATTGTCGCGCGTTATCGGATTCGCCATTCCACGGCTCCCACTGGATCCGAGACCGGTTCCACTAGGCGGCTCCCAGCTTCTCGAAAAACAGGATCAAAGACTCGATCCCGCGATGGAAATTGGCAATACAGAATTTCTCGTTGGGAGCGTGCAGATTGTCGTCGGGCAGTCCGAACCCCATCATGACGGATGGAATCTTCAGGCCCCGCTC
>JAJYSL010000265.1:0-921 GCA_021793595.1 Acidobacteriota bacterium | reverse complement strand
GACCGAATGAAAACGGTGTCTTTTTGAAAGACTTCATGCATCGCAGCCGTTGCCGCTCGGACATAGGGATTATCCACTCCGACCACAATGGCATCGCCAGAGTGGATCAGACGCACCTCCAGCGAAATTCCCTTCGGAGCGAGCGACCCCACATATTGCTTGTACAAGTGGAATATCGTCTGCGGCTCCATGTCTGGAACCAGACGCATGGACACCTTGGCAATAGCCTTCGCAGGGATCACTGTCTTGGCACCGTCGCCTGTGAAACCACCCGGCATGCCGTGAATCTCCAGGGTGGGCCGCGCCCATAAACGCTCCAGAACGGAATACTCCAGCTCGCCGGTAAGCTCCGTGGAACCGACCTCATGGCTCCGAAATTCATCTTCGCGGAAAGGCAGCGCCCGCCAGGCCTGTAGCTCTTCGGCCGAAGGCGGCAGCACCACATCGTAAAAACCAGGAATCAGGATATGCCCGTTCGCGTCCTTCAACTGCGTCAGAATCTGGCAAAGCGCGAAGAACGGATTCGGAGCCGCCCCGCCATAGATACCGGAGTGCAGATCGGTGGCCGCTCCACGAGCCTCGATTTCGGTATAGATCATGCCTCGTAATCCCACGCAAAGGGTGGGCAGATCGGGCGCAAACATCTCGGTATCGGAAATCAGCGCAAAATCTGCGCGTAGGCGGTCCGGATGCTCCCGAACAAACTGCGCAATCCCCTCACCACCTACCTCTTCTTCCCCTTCCAGAATCACGCGTACATTCAGTGGCAGCTTGCCACCATGTGTATTGAGAAGGCTTTCCAGCGCCTTGACGTGCATGTACATCTGCCCCTTGTCATCCACCGCGCCGCGGGCATAAATGTTGCCGTTGCGCTCGGTGGGCTCAAAGGGAGGGCTGATCCACTCTTCCAGCGGATCAGCG
>JAJYSL010000264.1 GCA_021793595.1 Acidobacteriota bacterium | reverse complement strand
GGCCGCTCCAACGTGGAGAAACGCACGCGTGTGCGGTTTTGGCGTGTAGGCGAAATCTTTCTGATACCAAATCACGCCTTCGTAGAAGAACAGGTCTTTGCGTTGCGTGTTCCAATCGCCGGGAACCTGGAGCGTTGGGCTCTTCGCGAAGCTATATTCGACCAGGTCGCTTTTCGATTTCGGCTGATGGTTTTCGCCATAGCCGTGCTGCAAAACGCTGCCGTCGGAGGCATACAGTCCCTTGCCATACGGATCCACGATGACGTGCCACGCGCCATCCAGGCTGGTCGCAGCGCGGTGGTCCGCATCGACCAGCAATTGCGTGGACTGAGCATAGAGTTCCAGGCCGGTAAGGAACATGGTTGCAAGCACTGCACTACAGTAGAGACGTGTCAGGGGCAACATTTTCGTGTCCTCATCAATTCCATTGCAGCATACAGGAAAATGCCGCTCCCTAGCTTGGGAGCGGCGGCACAGGAGACGAAACTTCTTACTGTTTCAATGCGCGGGCAAAGGTTGGAGAATTTGATCCAGCAGATCGGGCTTCGAGTCGACGCGCTCCAGATGCGGATAGCGTTCGCCACCGTGGTAGTCGATCTGCACGACGCGGTAATAGCCAGTGTTCTCTACGATGAGCTCGATCGGCGTCTGCGACGTTTTGGAATTGCGGATGGCGTCGTGCATCAGGGCGTCGGTATATTGGCGTCCATTCACTGCGACGATCGTCATATCCGGGCCTAAATCCGCCTTGTATGCCGGCGAATAGAACAGCACATCTCTGAGCACGCCGTTATGAGAGATATGGAGGCCGAGGGAGTACCACGCGTCCACACCTGCCTCCGCTTCACGCGCCTGCTCCATGGAGTTCGGCGTGTCTGTGTAGACCAGACGATACCCGCCATTCTCGATGCCACCGAGTGGCGCATGATCGACCTTGGTAGTTAGCCGATCAGTCAGGAAATTGGCCCAGTCATAGGGTTGGACGGCATTCAGGTTGTCGACAATGTCCTGAAATGTATATGGCACGGTGATTGGGCCGGTGTTGCCGCCGAGGCCGAGAAAGCGGACGCAGAAATCGTTGAGCGACTTCTTGCCGTGGCTTTTCTGGCGAATAACGGTATCCGCTTCGAGCCAGATCAGTTCGCCTTCGCGATAATAATCCACGTTTCGCCGCCAATTGTCCCATCGATCTCCAGAGCTATATAAGATTTGCGCTGCGGTGGCCGTATCCTGCAGATCGCGCCAGGTGCGGCCGGGTCGATTGTCCATGATCGCGGCGGAGTTCGCCAGCGCCTCGCGATACTGGTCATCAGTCCAAAGGCCACTACGCGCGGTGAGCACATCGCCAAGGTATTCTGTCAGGCCTTCGTACACCCACAGCAGATTGCCCTTCATCGGCGTCTGGAAGTCGGGCGAAAGCAATCCTTCTGGACGACGATATTTTCCATTCCATGAATGAGTAAATTCGTGGGGTAGCAGACCCGCCTCCAGCGCGTCCATATTCGGATCGAGGAAGGTCTTCTCGGGCACACGGTCGTCGTTGGATTGATGATGTTCCAAGCCGAAATGCGCGACCTGATCGCTGAGCGTCATCAAAAAGTGATAGCTGCCGTAGTGGTGCGACTGGTAAAGAGCACTGGCTTGACGCACCAGATCGTTGAATCCTGCCAGCATTTGCTGCGGCATTTCCAGGTCTTCCGGACCGTCGGCGGCGAGATCGAGATAATGTTTCGGAGAAATCTCCGGCGCCAGGGGAATCTCTCGAAAGTAGCGGCCGGAAAGCACGGGCGAATCCACCAATTCGTTCAAGGGGACCGTGGCGAAATGGGTTGTGTTCCCGTCGTGGCCAGTTGCGGTCAGCGCAGTGGCGAACTTCCAGCCTTGCGGCAGGGTGACGGTGGGTGTGACCAGAACATCCTTCGCCGAAGAAACTTCGGGCCACAGCATGACCTCATTCCAACTAATCATTGCGAGGTTTTCGCTGGTCGAGGCCCCGGAGGAAAATCCCGTGGGATCCGCCGTCGCGAGAAAGTCGTCATGGACTTTCAGCTCCGTGACGCCTTGCGGCACATGCACGTGCAATTCAAACATGTTGACGCTGTCGCGCACCCAAGGAAGTGTCTGGCCGTTGGCCTGGATGATGACGCCGGCAAGATTGTCGATGGGGCCGGATGCTTCGTGCTCGCCGGGAATCCATTTCGCGTAGACCAGGGTGAGGTCGCCGGGCTGCACTGGAATGACGAGGTCAGCGTGTAGCATCTTGCGGGGCGCATCGGTGGCATCGACTGTAACCGTGATGGGCGTCGCGGAGGTGGGTTGGGCGGAACTCGACTGAGCGGAACACATGAGCGGGAACGCGACTGCCAAGGCAAACCCGGTCACTGCAAGAGAAGTTGGTGGGCGCATAGATCTCCTGAAGTTCTGCAGAATGAAGATGAAACATCAGTGTAAAGCTGCACATCGGAACAATCTTCTAATCGCGTCTAAATTATTCATTTATTTGGTGGGCGCTGTAGGATTCGAACCTGCGACTTCCACCGTATGAATTTACCTGCATTTTGTTTTTCAATGACTTACGACACCGCGGGGGCTGCCAAAGTATGCGGAAGGCGTGCAAAGACAGCAGGATTTGTGGGTTGGGCTGTGGGTTGGAAAAACCTACGGCCATCCAAAGATATTGCAATTATGGAGTAGATTGCCGGCGGCAACCGCGTGCAGGGCTCTTTCTGCGGCGGAATTATGTGTGCCGTGACAAGGTGCATTTTCCTCCCCGGTGCAAATCCGGGCTGGCAAACTCTCGCTCCAGCCGGAAACACTCGGGCCGGATCAAGAGGCGACGAATGACCTGAAGCACTTCGAGAAAAGATCCCTTCAGTGGGGATCAGCGACTGGAACGCGCTCAACTATTGGAAAGTTAGGTTTGTAACATGTCAAATCACCGTGAAAAACGTTGACAAAGCCACCCTATTGGATGATGCTTGCCTGCGTTAGTCCCCCGCCTAGAAAACATTGCGCGATTCACAATTTTCTTTGGAGACAGTCATGGAAGTGACATTTTCAGCGTCGATGTTAAATTCTCGTAAAGTGATGCTCGGTATGATTCTGCTGATAGTTTTTAGCTCCACTGTTCTTGCACAGACATCCACGGGCGGGATTTCCATCACCGTGTCCGACCCGATGAATGCTGTGGTGGCCGGCGCAACCGTTTTCATCAAGGGATCTGCTACAGGTAATGTCGTCCGCACGTTGCAGACCGATGGGGCAGGCCTGGCGACCGCTCCTCTTTTGTTACCGGGTAACTACGACATAACGGTCTCGGCAGCCGGATTCAAGCAACTCACGCGGGCCCAAATTCCAGTGAATGTCGGGCAGATAACAGATCTACGCATTCACCTGATGACCGGGAGCAGTCAGCAATCCGTGACTGTGACAGGTGCCGCGCCTCTGATTCAAGACACGACCTCAACTGTGTCACAGGTAATTACGTCCCAACAAATGCTCCAGGTGCCATTGAACGGGAGGAGTTATCTAACGGTAGCAAACCTGGCGCCGGGGGCGGTTCCTACCGTCGGGGGTAAGGATAACTCTTTCAACGCGTACGGCCAGACAGGTCTACAGAATGCGTTTTTGCTGGATGGAGCGCGGAATGTCAACTATATCCGGGGTACAGATAACGCTCAGCGCGATATGATTCGTCCGCCTCTGGACGCGCTCTCAGAGTTTACGGTCGAAACAAGCAACTACTCGGCAGTATACGGCGCTTCAGCGGGCGCGGTGGTAAACGCGATCACCAAAAGCGGCACCAATAACATTCACGGATCCGCATACGAGTTCGTGCAAAATGATCAGGCGAACGCCGCAAACTTCTTCGCACTGCACGGCGTGAAACCGCTGCTGGTGCAAAATCAATGGGGCGGATCGCTTGGAGGACCGATTAAAAAAGACCGCGCGTGGATCTTCGTCGCCGACGAACAGCTAGATAACCACACTGACTTCATCAGCCAATCCACTGTGCCATCCTTAGCAAATCGAGCTGGGAATTTCGGGGCAACGCCGATCTACAATCCATTTACAACGACACGTCAAGGAACAGGATATGTGCGCTCTCTTTTCCCGAACAATACGATCCCCGCTTCCGATTTCAGTCCGATCACATCTCAACTGCTCGATGGCTATCCAGCGCCGAACGTGCCCGGATCCCAGACCTTATATTCGGATAGTTCGCCAACAATTTCCAGCAGCGAAAATGGCGTAGTACGGGGCGATGTTCAAATCACGCGCAATGATTCGATGTTCGCGCGCTATTCAGTAGAATGGCAGTCGACGCTGGCAGACGCAGCGCTTCCGTTGCCGACCGAGACTCCGGTCGAGCGCACTATCAAAGATTATGGTGTTGGGTACGGATATACCCACGTTTTCAGCGCAACTTCGATCAACGAGGCGCGCTTCGCTTGGACCAGCATCTATCTGCACTCCGATGCAACGCAAGCGCGCAACCCCATTATTCCCGGATCTCTTAGTACTGGAATTGATAGCAGCATCCCGCAATTTAACATCTCAGGATATGCGCAGATTGGCGCTCAAGCCAGCTGCTGCACCAATTCCCCGCTTACAAAAACTGCGGGAGTATGGGATTTTTCCGACAATTTCTCGAAGATGTTGGGCAAGCATTCTCTGCAAATGGGCGGCGAGATGATGCTGTTGCGGGACCACACCGACGCGGCGCTGGCCGGGCGCGGAAGCTTCGGATTCACGGGAGTATTTACGCAGAATCCTCAGAATCGTTCGCACACAGGCAGTTCAGTGGCGGACTTCCTCCTAGGTACAGCAAACACGGCGGATGTCGGAACGATAGCGGTCGCAAATGATCGAGGATGGTATGCCGGCGGCTATTTTCAGGATGATTGGACGGTGAGCAGATCGCTGACCTTGAATCTGGGTATGCGATACGATTATGTTTCGCCATATACCGAGCTTAACAACCGGATGGCTAACTTGATCCTCGATCCCGGCGATCCGCTTTACGGTGACTTTATCCTCGCGGGCGATCCGAGAAGACCGCGCTCGCTCGTCACAACAAGCACGTTGGATTTTGGTCCGCGCGTGGGATTTGCATATCTTGTTCCAAGGATAAAAGATTTTGTGGTCCGCGGCGCGTTCGGGATCTTCTACGCGCAGGACGAGGGTACCGGAGTGAACCAGCGCATGGACGACAACCCACCATTTTTCGGCTATGGCGCTCAATCCATTATAAGCGATGAAGTGAATCCATCCACCGGCTTTGAAGTGCTTCCAAGCGCCTCCTTTACGCCGTTACCGCCTATCAACCCAAGCGAATTCAAGCTCAACCCGTCATCTACTGCGACTTTGCAAAGCTGGGCCGACCACATGACGACGTCCTATGTCCAGGAATGGAATCTGGCTCTTGAAAAGCAGTTGCCCTGGAGGATGGCCTGGACCACAACCTATGTGGGGAGCACGGGCGTCCACATACATAGTCAACAGACGCAAGCGAACCAACCTCTTGTACCTGGACCGGGGTCTCCGACTGCGAGACGCCCGCTGGCGGCTTATACGGTGGCAAGAGTCATGCGGACGTCGCCGTGGGCAACGAGCCACTATGAAGGCCTGTCGATGGAATTGCAGCAAAATTTGCAATCGGGTGTCTCGTTTCTGGCGGCATTTACGTATGGGCGCGAAATCGATTATGGGGGCGTGGATTGTTTAGGCGCTACCGGATGCGGAGGCGGCGGAGATAACCCGCAAAACAACTATGACTTAGCTGCGCAACGAGGACCAGGAGACAACGACGTGCAAGCACGATTCAGTTTGGGCGGGGAGTGGGCATTACCCTTGGGACAGGGCAGGGCGTACTTGGGGACGGGCTGGGAATCCGCGGTAGTCGGAGGATGGGCGCTAGCGGCAATCTATCAGGACTCAACAGGCGTACCCTTCACATCTGTTCTTTCTTTCGATAACGTCAATGATGGAACGACCTCAAGGCCAAACCGAGTTTGCAATGGCAATCTCTCGCATTCGCAAGCGAAGCCGAGCCATTGGTTTGATACATCCTGCTTTGTTGTACCGCCTCAATATCAGTTTGGAAATTCTGGACGCAATGTGC
>JAJYSL010000263.1 GCA_021793595.1 Acidobacteriota bacterium | reverse complement strand
TGCGCGCGTAATGTCGTTCAGTTGCGCTTGCAGGATGAGTTTTACTCGATGCATTTTTCCATCGGAAGCCAGATTGTTTAGCTCACGAGGATCGGTTTGATAGTCATACAATTCCTCGCCCGCATAACCATCCTGCCACGATGTATATCGATATCGCTCGGTCCTGACCGAATAGCCCATGAGTTCGTGACGTTCTCCCGAAGGGCGCGCTACCTGAGTAACCGCAGGCTTGTTCCATGGCGCCGTAGGATTTTCCAACAATGGCGTCAGACTTTCGCCGTGGAGATTCTCCGGCGTGCCATCCAAATTACACAGCTCTGCCAGCGTTGGATAAATATCCAGATGCTCGATCGTGCGGGGACAGGTCCCGCCGCGTGTCGCAATTCCCGCGCCCGCGAAAATGACAGGAACGCGCGCCGCATGTTCAAACAGAGTCTGCTTCATCCACTGGCCATGTTGTCCCAGTTGCCAGCCGTGGTCGGCCCAGAACACGACCACGGTATTGTCCGCCAGGCCAAGGGTCTCCAAGGCTGTCAGAACCTTGCCGACCTGCGCATCCATGAAGGTGGTGGCCGCGTAATACCCCTGGACAGCCGTTCTTCGCTGCAGCTCATTCATGCCGAAATTTGGAGGCTGGGTCCAGTAAGCAGGCGGCGGCGCAATTTTCAATTCGCTGGGGTCGAAGGCAGGAGCCTGAATATGATCCAGCGGGTATTTTGCGAAATATGGGGCGGGAACGATCCATGGCACGTGCGGCCGGTACAGTCCATACGCGATGAAGAATGGCTCCTGGCGATGCTGCTGTAACAGCTGGATCACATGGTCGGCGCCAATGCCGTCGGTGATCTCGTCATCCTTCGCCGGAGATTCATAAAACGCGATCGAGCTACCCAAGCCACGATGAGGCGTGAAGTCCGTGACAAGAGGCTCCTCTTGCAGATGATCCACGCCGCACGGATCGTAAACCCAATCCCACGAAATGGGGTCATCAAGCCCGTCGGTGCCAATGCCTTCGGGATTGTTATAGTGGAAAATCTTGCCGACACGCGCGGAATAATAGCCGTTCCGCCGAAACAATTCAGCGATCGTAACCACGTTCGGAATGCTCTCGCGAAAATGGCGTTGATTGCCATACACCTGGGTGGTGTCCGGAGATACCCCCGTCATCAGCGAACTTCGTGACGGACTGCAGAGCGGGTACTGGCAATAGGCGGCGTTGAAGCGTACGCCGCGAGCCGCGAGCCGGTCAAGGTTCGGAGTCGATACGGTCTGATTGCCGAAGCACCTTAGCGATGTATTGAGATCGTCCACCCCGATAAACAAGACGTTCTTGCGGGGACGGCTTTGAACAATCCCCGGAGACGGCAACATGGAAAACGCAGCAGCCGTGGCGCCGGTTTGCAGAAATGTACGGCGAGAGGTTTTTGACATCAGTGATCCTTTATAAATCCGCGCCCGCGATGCTGTCGCGGACACAGCCGAAATTGGAGCATTTTCCTTTAGGTGTAGGGCAAAGCAACCATCGCGACGCAGCTTTTCCCTGAACCGAGGTCCTCAACCCGCCATGCATGGGGCAAGTTGGAGGCATCTCTGACGCACTACGTCACCATACTCCTTACAACGGATAACCTGGCGCCATAAATCAATTCCCTCCCTGCCGCCACATTTTCCCGCCCCCTCCGGGACAGATTCGTCTCGGTCAAAAGTTGCCAGATGCCGTTGCCTGTTCTAGCGTGGTGGATGGAACCGTACCCAGCTCGAGAGCGTGCCTCGAATCGGAACTCCTCAGGCTGGAATGTCTGCGTCTCCTTTGCAACGCGCATCTCTCCAGGGAAAAAATCATGAAAATATCGCAATCCGCCTTGCTCGCCTTGCTTCTCAGCGGCGTCACTGTTCTTGCCGCTCCCCTGCCCCAGTCCAAAGCACCCGTCGACTATGTTTCTCCGAATATTGGAGGTATCGGACAGCTGCTTACCGCCACCATTCCCTACGCGCAGTATCCGCACGGCATGGCGCGACTAGCCCCGATCACCACTCCCGGAATCACCGATCGCTACCTGGCGGACCAAATCTACGGCTTTCCGGCGGGTCCGGCGATTCTGATGGCTTCGACCGGCCCCGTGGAAACGGACGCCAAGGCGTACGCATCGGAGTACGATCACGATTTTGAGACCGCGACTCCCTACTACTACGAAGCCGCGCTGCAAACCTGGAACATCAAGGCGGAACTGGCTCCCACCCAGGATGCAGCCTATTACCGCTTTACGTTTCCGACCAGTCCACATGCCCATCTTGTGCTCAGCTTGAGACCCGGATCTGAAATTACCGTTCTCGGGAACCGAATTGTCGAGGGCAGTTCGGATGGCAACACTCATAACGAGAGCAGCGACTCTACAGGCGAAGGAGCGAAGCAATATTTTTACGCGGAATTCTCCAAACCCTTCGATTCTTACCAGACCTGGCAGAACGGAAACCTGGCGCACGACGCGAAACAATCCGGCAACCACATTGGCTTTGTCGCCGACTACAAAACAACGGCGGCAGAACCCATCGAGGTCCGCATCGGCATCTCCTACATCAGCACCGAGCAGGCGCACCGCAACCTGCAGCAGCAGATCCCGGCGTGGAATTTCAACCAGGTAAAATCGCAGGCGCGCGATGTCTGGAACCATGCCCTGGGAGCCATCACCACCGTGGGAGGAACGGAGCAGCAACGCACCATCTTCTACACCGCCCTCTATCGTTCCATGGGTCGCATGACCGATATCACCGAGGACGGCAAATACTGGAGTGGCTACGACCATGCCGTGCATAACGCCGATGGACACGATTTCTACGTCGACGACGGCACGTGGGACACCTTCCGCTCTCTCCATCCTCTACAGCTGCTGCTGAATCCCAAGGGACAGGAGGATATGATTCGCTCCTACATCCGCATGTATCAGCAGAGTGGCTGGCTGCCGTCGTTTCCCTCGGTGGCCGGCGACCGGGCGGTGATGATCGGCCACCATGCCGACCAGTTAATTCTCGATGCCTACGAAAAAGGCTATCGCGATTTCGATGTCGAGCAAGCCTATGCCGGCATGCGCAAGAATGCAACGGAAGCATCGATGATCCCATGGCATCACGGCCCGCTCACACGTCTCGATCGCGTCTACTTCGACAAAGGTTTCTTCCCGGCGCTTGCTTACGGAGAAAAGGAAACCGTGCCGCAGGTCACCGGCGAACGCCGCCAGGCTGTCTCCGTCACCCTGGAGAGCAGCTACGACGACTGGTGCGTGGCTCAACTCGCCAAAGATCTGGGGAAAACCGCCGACGCTGCCTACTTCCTGAAGCTCGCCCATAACTACCAGAATGTGTACAACCCCGCCATCGGCTTTATGGCTCCCAAAAGCGCCGACGGCCAGTGGGTCGCGCACTTCGATCCCAAACTCGGCGGCGGTCAAGGCGGTCGCGATTACACCACCGAAGTTGATTCCTGGCTTTACACCTTTAGCGTGCAGCACGATGTTGCCGGCCTGATTCACCTGATGGGCGGCCGTGACGCCTTCAACGCCAAGCTGGACCAACTCTTCGTCGAGCAGTACAGCGAGCCCAAATACCGCTTCCTCAATCAATTTCCCGATGGCACCGGACTGGTCGGCCTCTATGCCCAGGGCAATGAGCCCAGCTATCACGTCGCCTACCTCTACGACTTTTCCGGCCAGCCGTGGAAAACGCAGCGTCGCGTCCGTCAGTTGATGAACATCTGGTACACCGACACTCCGCTCGGCATTCCGGGAGACGACGATGGCGGCGAGACTTCCTCGTGGTATGTCTTCAGCGCCATGGGGTTCTATCCTGTCACGCCGGGACGGCCGGACTATGAAATTGGCAGCCCGATCTTCGCCAGGACCACCCTGCGCATGGGCAACGGTAAGGAATTCACCATCGTCGCCAACCATGTTTCGGCACAAAATAAATACATCCAGTCCGCTGTCTTGAATGGAAAACCGCTGAACAAACCCTGGTTCCAGCAGTCCGACATCGCCGATGGCGGAACTCTGGTTCTTGACATGGGTGACACACCGAATAAGCAGTGGGGCAGCGCCCCGCAGGACGCTCCGCCCTCCATGAGCCAGCAGTAAGCGGAGCCCAACTTATCGTTTCAGTTGCCGAAGCGCCAGCTTGGCGGCGTTGTATCCGCACATGCCGTGGACTCCGCCGCCCGGCGGCGTGGAGGAAGAACAGAGATACATGCCTTGCATGGAGGTTGCATACTGCCGCCAGGTTGGCCGGAAAAGAAATTGCCGAAAATCGACGGCCCCGCCGCTGATATCGCCTCCCACCAGGTTGGCGTCCATCGCCTCAAGATCCGCCGGAGAAAAAACTCTGCGAGCCAGAACGCAATCGCGAAAGCCGGGAGCAAAGCGCTCGATCTGCGCCTCCACTCTGTCGAGCATGTTGTAGGTCGAGCCGTTCGGAATGTGGCAATAGGCCCACGCGATGTGTTGACCCGCGGGAGCGCGCGACGGATCGAACAACGTCGGCTGTGAGAGCAAAATGAAGGGACGTTCTGCCGGCCGTCCCGCCGCCACGGCTGCCTCCGAAGCGGCAATTTCTTCCATCGTTCCCCCCAGGTGCACGGTCGCCGCGCGGCAACACTCTCCCGCCGCCCACGGTATTGGAGCGGACAGCGCGTAATCCACCTTGAAGATCCCGGGACCGTATCGAAAATTTTCCAGTTGCCCCCGATAACCGCTCGACAGCTTTCCCTGCGCTAGATGCAGCATCTGACGCGGAGTGATGTCGCACAGTGTGAGATCGCAATTGGGTAACTGATCGAAACTCTCAATGCGAGACGAAGTCGTGATCTTGCCGCCCAGCTGCGCCAGGTGCGCCGCCAAGGCGTCGGTTATGGACTGTGCCCCTCCACGTGGAATGGGCCAGCCAACCGCGTGCGCAGCCGCTCCCAGAACCATGCCGAACGAGGCGCTCAGCGGCGCATCGAGGTTCAAGAAAGAATGCGCCGCCAGCCCGGCAAACAACGCCTGCGTACGCCGGTTGCGAAACCTTCTGCCCGCCACCCACGTCGCCGGCAATACTGCATCCGGCGCGAATTGCGCCAGCAGAAAAGGATGGCGCGGCACCCGCACCATCGGCCGCAAAATATCTTCTGCCAAATCGTTCCATCTTGCGGCGAACGGCTCCATCATGCTGCGCCACGCGCTGCCATCCTCTCCCAGCGCAACCTGCGCGTCGAGCAGATCACGCTCCAGCGTAACCGCCGTTCCGTCGTCAAAGGGATGCGCCAGCGGTGCCGGCGAATGGATCCATTCCAGGCCGTGCTCCGCCAGCGGCAGCGAAGAAAAAAATGGCGATCCCGCGGCCATGGGGTGCACCGCGGAACCGAAATCATGATGAAACCCGGGCAGGGTCAGTTCCATGGTGCGGGCCGCGCCGCCCGGCTGCGCTTCGGCCTCCTGCACCAGCACCTGCAATCCAGCCGCCGCCAGCACAATCGCCGCAGCAAGGCCGTTAGGGCCGGAACCGATGACCGACGCTTGCCTGTGCCGAAGATCGCGAGAGGATTCGGGCATCCACTCAACTCTAGAGCATTTTCCCTGCTTCCGCGGACTTCGTCCACGGCTCGCGCAGCTTCCTTCACTTCCGTGCAGCGGCGCATGCATCCTGCGCGAACGCAGCGCCCAGGCGAAAGCCTCTACTGCGGCGGGGCCATCATCTCCGGCCCTTCCTCTCGCACCATGCCAATTTTTCCATCCGGCTTCATCACCACAGTGGGTGCATACGGGCCCAGCAGTTTGCGGCGCCACCATTTTCCCGTGGCCCGCTTTTCCGCCATGCTGGTAAACCAATATTGCCATAGCACCGCCCGCACCTCGCGCGGAGGATATTTGGGAAATGGATTCCCCGCAAACAAGGCCAGCACATCCGGGTCGTTCGATAGCAGCAGTACTTCCGTTCGCGGCACAATCGGATATTGCGTCCACGAGCCCAGCGACGCAAACCACAGGTTCCAGTCGAAGCGCGGCTGATACGGCGCATAGATGCCGGGAGCTTGATGCACATCCTGAGGCTTGTAGCGGAACGGATACGCAATCCATGTGTGGCCATCGTCGGAGCCTTGAAACTCAATCTCATAAAGATTCGGCGTCATCACCGCAAACAATCCATATTGATTGGCAATGCG
>JAJYSL010000262.1 GCA_021793595.1 Acidobacteriota bacterium | reverse complement strand
GTTGATGGAGGACCGGTTTCCCCGGTTGTGGGTTCCGAGTGCCGAGCAACGGGACATGCGCCAGTTGTTGATTCACCGGCACAAGCTGGTGGAGATCCGCAGCCGGGTGAAGAACGGATTGCAGCACTTGGCGCTGAACTGTGGGGTGCGGAAAAAGAGTTCCCTGTGGAGCGTTCGGGGGAGGGCTGAGTTGGAAAAACTTCCTCTGCAAGGTTGGACGGCGCGGCGACGCGAAGATTTGTTGCATCTGCTGGCGGAGTTGCATCGGCAGATCGACGAGTTGGATCGGGCAGTAGCTCGTGCGGCGGAGGAACACGCGCAGGCGCGGCTATTGATGACGCAGCCGGGGGTAGGTCCGATCACATCCCTGGCCGTATCATCTTTCACATGATCACCACCCAGCAACCATACGACACCACTATCTTTCAGAAACAGGAGGAGCGCCGGCACCACCAAAAATCGGCCAGGCTTCACGCACAAGCCAGAGAACTTGGGTTCAAACTCATCCCCATCAATGTTGTTCCTTAGGAGACATTGCTATTCCGGTGCGGAAGAAATGCGGCGGTTCAAGTCAAACAATTTTGCCTCAATTCGAGGTACATTGTGGATACGTTCCGATGGCTTTCCGCGCCCTCACCGAAAGGAGGTCGTCATGACGACGGCGCGGTATCAGAATGGATGCATCAGCCGGTCTGTGAACGGGAGTGGAACCCCTATATGGATCTTCCGCTGGTATGAAACCCAGGTAGACGGCAGGCGCATCCGGAAGAAGAAACAGATTGGCACACTTGACCAGTTCAGGACCGAAGCTGCGGCAGAGAAGGCAGCGATGGGCTTGCGGCTGGCCATCAACTCAGAGAAAAAGAGCGAACTCAACACCATCACGATGGAGCAGCTGGCACAGCATTTCCGGGACAAGGAACTCGTGGACCACGGCGGGAAGGCCGCGCCTGGTCGACACGGGACCGCTACGAGAGCTGCCTGAATCATTGGATCGGGCCGAGGTGGGGCAGCGTCAAGCTGTCCGATATCAAAGCTCCGATGGTCGAAGAATGGCTGCGCAAGCTGAAGCGGCAACCGCGCGAGCGGAAGAAGCGACAGCCTGCCGTACAAGAAAAGCACCTGCAACCTCTTGCTCCGGCGACCAAGGCCAAGATTCGTAATTTGATGAGTGTGCTCTTCAACCACGCGATCCGCTGGGACTTCGCGCAACGCAATCCGATTTCGGGGCCGAACCGGGGCGCTGGCGTTCGCCAGAGTTCCAAGCGGCAGAAGATTCCAGACATTCTGGAAATCTCCGAGATGCAGGCCATCGTTGCCGAACTTCAGTTGCGGGAGCGCGTGCTGCTGTTCCTCGACATGTCGACTGGCTTACGCCGTGGCGAACTGACCGGAATCAAGTGGGGTGACATCGATTTTGCAAACCTGCTGATCGATGTACAGCGCTCGGTGGTGGACCAGGTGGTCGGACGCTGCAAGACCGAAGCTTCCCAGAAACCTGTGCCGCTCGATGAGTACACCGCCCAAGATCTGCGGGCGTGGTATCGGGAAACGCCTTACCGGGAACCTGGCGACTGGGTCTTCGCTTCCAATAGCAACCGGGCTGGCAAGAAGCGTGGCAAACAACCGTTGTGGCTGTCGAGCATCATGCGTTACCACATCCAGCCGGTAGTGAAGCGCCTGGGCATCGACAAGCGGGTTGCCTGGCACACCTTCCGGCGCACCTATTCGACCCTTCTTCATGCGAATGGAGAGGACGTCAAAGTGGTGCAGGAGTTGTTGCGGCATGGCTCGGTGAAGGTGACCATGGACGTATATGCGCAGGCGCAGATGCCAGCCAAGCGCAAGGCGCAGCAAAAGGTCGTAGAGATGATGCGACCGGAAGCAAAGTTGGACGTGGATAAAGTTGGAGCCTGAAAAAGGGTACCCAGTAGGTACCCGGCGATTTTAGGGTATTTTCCGCTAAGTTGTTGAAAGGATTTGGCGTCCCCGACGGGATTTGAACCCGTGTTATCGCCGTGAAAGTGGTCGGCGATCTCGCAACTTATTGAAACTAGACGGCATGGATAGCGCCATAAGGCCGTTTTAGGCATAGGTAGAGCGGGTTATCGGACTGTTATTGGACTATGATTTGCGAAGTGCTCTGGAGCCAAAATTATGGAACCGGCACTTCAGACCATCCTCGAATCGCTCCCGGAAAAACTGCATCGTTCCAAACTGGAACCTCACCGCGATCTCATTCGTGAATTGCGGCGCAAGGGTAGGACATACCGTGACCTGGCCCGGATTTTCCATGAACGGCTCGGATTGCACGTAGCCCCGAGCACGCTCCATTCCTTCGTGAAAGTTCGCGCCAAGCATCGTAAACGAACACAATTTGAACTGCCTCCGCTGGAATCCACCACCACGGAATTGTCAATACCGGATCCTCTTGCGGCACTCAAAGCGAAGCCCACAGCGCGGGAAGCCAAGCGTGCTCGCTTCGTCTTCCGCGAAAACGAACCTCTCACTCTGACCATTCATGGAGGTGCGCGATGACAGCAAATGCGAAGCGGGTTGTTTTTACGATGGGCGGCAAAGGCGGCGTCGGGAAAACTGGCGTCATGGTGGCACTGGCTGAATGGTTTTTAGCAAACGCGATTCCGGTCACGCTGCTCGATCTCGACACCGAGAACAAAGCGCGTGGCTCTCTCAAACATTTCTTCAATGGCGCGGTCACAAAGGTCAATATCCATACACCTGCTGGCCTGGATGCTTTTGTCGATCATCTCGACGGCGGAACTCCGATCATCCTGGCCGACATGGGCGCGGGTGCCGGGCAGGTCGCAGCGGATTGGTTTGAGTCGATGTACGAGGATGTCGCTGCAACCGGAGTTCGCTTCACAGCCGTTGGTGTTGTGACTCCCGACCCCGCCAGCGTGGAAAGTGTCCTCGCGTGGGCAAGCCGCCTGCAGGATCGCGTGGAATATGTCGTCATTGAAAACGCGACAAGTTCGTTGGCAGACTTTACATATTGGAAGTCCACCGAACAGGCAAGCCGTTTCCGCGAAGCCTTTTCTCCTGAAATTCTGCACATGGAATTCCGGCTGGCAGAACTCGAAAATCCGATACGACAGTATGGCATTCAACTCGGCCAGGTGGCAGACCGCAAAGCTTCCATCGAAGAACTGAAACGGGCGTCGCTCATCATGCGGGCACAGAGCTATCGACGGCGGCTTTTCTCAGAGTTCGACCGGGCAAGGCAGGTGTTCTTGCCATGAGCATTACGAGAGAAGGTCGCAACTTGGAGACGGGAGAGCCGACTTTATTCGACTCTCTCGCTCGCCTCGTTCCAGAAGAATTGCATACCGCCTACTACCGTGTACTTGCTCACACGCACACACTGGGTCCCGATGACGAGATGCTTCGCATCCTCGAAGCGATGGGTGTTCTTGCGTTGCTCACGCGCGATACACCGAAGGAAATCGCAGACGAACGGGAACGCTTTCAGGAAATGCTCGATCTACATCGGAAATTTTCAGCGGAGACACAACAGAAAACACTGAGCTATGTACATCAACTTGAGTCAAGGCTCACGGAACTCCCCAGTGAAATCGAAGCTGGTCTCGATCCGCAGAAAATTGCCAAGCTGTTGGGAGAAAGCCTGCGTCAGCATTTCGTCAAATCTGGTATGCCGGATGCGGTGCAAGCATTACACACGACCACTGCTGCAATGACAGGCGCTCAGAAAGACCTCACCACGGCGCTCCGCAATTTATCGGACTCGCACGGTGGCGTTGTTGCCCAGATTGAATCTGCCAACAGTCGCCTGACCTATTCACTGGAAAGCCGTGCGAAAACAGTAGACGCGCTCTTACAGGAACTCAAGAATGATGTCCTACGCATATGGATGCCGCTCGTCGCCGGTGCTGCCTTGTTGATTGGCTTGTTTACAGGCATGGGTGTCCAGACTTGGAGAGATTCCGCTCCGGTAGAAATTGCTACACCGCCGCCTTTCACAATGCAAACTGTACCAGTCCCTCAACCAGAGCGTGACAGCCGGGTAGTGAGAGCTGCCAAGAAACCACGCATACACAATCAGCATGAGACGAATAGACGTCCGTAGTTGAGCGATAGAGGAGTTCTCTATCGCTCATGGCAGGCGTTACCGAAAATCAGAAATCCAGCATTCCCTTCTGCCACTGTGCGTGGCATTGTCTCAGGACATGAGTTGACATTCCATAAAGTGACAACTCGCCCGGCCCAAGTACATTATCTTTGCTTTAGGCGGCTTCTCTCGCGAGGCTTCGTCAACTTACTGCCGACACTGCTGAACGACTCTTCCTGCTTCGGGACACGGACTTGCTCCGCTCATGAATCACTGAAATCGGGGCGATGCATCCCGTCCTGGTGACTCGCTGAGATCGCAAATCCGTCCGAACATTCAACGAGAAGTTTTGCCTAATGGCGACAGGACGGTCTCAAGTTCCGTCGCGACTTTCCCCTACTCTTGACACGCGGTCGGGCAGCGGCTGTTTTCGTAGTGGTCATTAGATCGCCGCACCCCGCACACTTCACTCGGTCGTTCGCAGCTCCATAGCCCAAGGCTTGACCAACGAAAACGGACCGCTCGATACCTTTGAAATCGCACTTTTCATTTGCGCATTTTGCACGCATGTTCATTTGTAATTCTCCTATAGCAATTAGGACATGATAATCAGAATCCCGCCATGTAAATCGCTTGAGGCTTTTCCTTGTAGTTATTTGCAGAGCCGGGCTCGGGAGAGGCCCCTCGACAACTGAGCACATGCGAAGTCTGTTCCTACATTTTCGGCGGGTCAACGGTAAGCCAATTATTCAAGCGCCTCTGTAACTCGGACAGCTCGGCCGACGTCAATTTTGCAGCGGCGGCATCGCGGGCGCGGGAATACTCCTCCGCATGTGCGCTGGGCTTCCCCTCCTTGTTTGGGCGTGTTGCCGACGAAGCGGCGAGGGAAAGCCAGAAATATGCCTCCTCATCGTTTCGCGGTAAACCCATTCCGCCCTTGCCGTATAGGAGACCAAGTTCGTACTGTGCCACAGCAACACGCCGCTCTGCGGCTTTCCGAAGCCAAAAGGCGGATTGCGCGTAGTCCTTAGGAACGCCCTGCCCGCTCGAATACAAGAGCCCAAGCCGGTACTGTGCGGGGTTAACCCCCAACTCGGCGGCCTTGCGGTACCAGTGTGCAGCCAGCTCATCGTCCTGCGGCACACCCTTTCCGCTCGCGTACAAAGACGCAAGATTGAGTTGTGCTACTCCAAGCCCCTGCCCGGCGGCTTTGCGGTACCAAGCAGCCGCTTCCGCATAATCCCGCAACACCCGAGGTGATAACAACAATCGGGAAAACGCCCCAACATCGTTTCTCTTCGCACTACTCATCCGTAAGAACACGTCCGCCCAGTATTTCGGTCCATATGGATAGCCCTGAGCCATTTCGTAAAGCACACCAATATCGTTTTGGGATTCAGCATCACCACGCTCGGCGGCCATGAAAAGCGGAGTCTCGGCTTCCATCCAAGAAGCGGCCTTGTTGTGCATCGCATTTTTGGCATCGGGAACCCCACTGGGCCCCGTAGGCGCGAGACTCTTCGAAATGCGTAACTTTAAGTTCGCTGCATCGTTCCGTCCTCGCGCAACGAGACTGGATACGGCCTCTGAAACGGCAATCGAAGAATCGCCCCGATTCGGCAGAATCAGAAGTTCATGCTTGTCCGCCATGCTTCTTTACCTTCCAGCCAATATGCCGCGAGAATAAAGCAAGTCGAGGATGGTTTTTGCTCCTGAATGGCCGCGGTCTGAAGCCTTTCGGCACCAAATCGCGGACTCTGTGTAATCTTGAGGAACACCCTGGCCGCTGTAATACATCACGCCAAGGGTATATTGTGCATCGACGTGGCCTTGGTCAGCAGCTATGCGACACCAGCTTGCAGCCCGTGCGTAATCTTGCGATACACCTTGGCCGAAGTAATACATTACGCCGAGATTGTGCTGCGCAGGCGCATAACCCTTTTCTGCGGCCATTTGAAACCACGTTACTGCCAGTTCATAATTCTGCGGGATAACATAATCTTCGGGGTCTTCCGCTACACCGTGCCCCTCAAAATACAGAGAGCCAATATAGAATTGCGCATCTGCGTCGCCTCGCTCCGTTGCCCTGGAAAACCTCTCTGAGTTAACTGCCACTCT
>JAJYSL010000261.1 GCA_021793595.1 Acidobacteriota bacterium | reverse complement strand
TCCCGATATGATTCGCAGCTTCGCCGCCGGAAAACCCGTGGTGCTTCGCAATCCGAAGGCAAAGCGGCCATGGCAATTTGTGCTGGAAACCTTGCGCGGCTATCTATCACTGGCCGAGGCGCTCTACGGAGACCCGGCGCGCTATTCCGGTGCGTGGAACTTCGGCCCGGGAGACCGCGATGTTCGATCGGTGGAGTGGATCGTCGAGAAGCTCGCCCTTGCATGGGGCGCGGAGGCGAAGTGGAACATTCAACCCGGCCAGCATCCGCAAGAGGTCCCGATGCTGCGCCTCGACTGCTCGAAAGCCGCGAGGGAATTGTCGTGGACGCCGGTTCTTCAACTTGCCGACGCATTGCAGATGACGGTCGATTGGTATCGCGATTTTTACGCCGGCAACAATCTCGCGGAAACCTACGCGGCGCAGATTGCCGCCTACTCCGCGCGATCCAATGCAAGTTGGGAACTGCTGGCTCCGGCTGTCCGCGAAGCCTGAGGCCGCCACCCCAAACCCTGCCGCACGCCGGAATGCAATACACTCATCCCTATGCGCCCTACACTTTCTGTCGCCATGATCGCCCGCAATGAAGAGGCGAACCTGCCTCGAACGCTGGAGAGCGTGCGCTGGGTGGATGAGATTGTAATCGTCGATTCCGGTTCCACCGATCGCACCCCGGAGATCGCCCGCAGCTTCGGCGCGAAGCATTCCTTCAACAGGAATTTTCAGGGGTTCAATCCGCAAAAGACTCTCGCCATTGACGCCTGCACGAGCGACTGGATTTATTTGCTGGACGCAGATGAAGTGATAACGCCGGAACTGGCGGAAGAAATCCGACAGGTGCTGGAAAATCCCCGCTACGACGCCTATTGGCAGCCGCGAGTCAATCTTTTTCTGGGGCGCTGGATTCGTCACGGCGGCTTTTATCCCGACCACAAATTGCGCTTGTTCAAGCGAGGCACGGCCCGCATGGCGGGCGCGGAACCTCATGGCACTCCGGAATATTCCGGTCCCAAGGGGACCTTAAAAAACGATCTGCTGCACTACGCCTACCCGAACCTGGAGCTCTATCTGGAGCACATGAATCGCTACAGTTCCCACAGCACACGCGAGCTATTCGCCCGAGGAAAAACAAGTCCCGCGCTGGGCGCCTTTGCCTGGAATGTGATCTTGAACCCTATCGCGACGTTCTTGAAGAACTACATCTTTCGTCTGGGATTTCTCGACGGCCTGGAAGGTTTCGTGCTGCACTTCAACCACTCCGTGTACATCCATTGGAAGTATGTCAAGGCATGGAATGCAGGCAAGCAAATGCGTGCCGCCCATACTTCTGGGCGGAACGCAGAGGCTTGGAAAAACCCCGAAACCTAATGTGGTGCTGGGGGAGGGAGGGCAGCGATGGAATCGCGTCAGCCGACAAGTCCGGGCAAGGTCCACTCATGCGGTAACACGGACCTGGCGATCTGCACAGACTTAGAGCGCGGAACCAGTTCGATTCCGTTTTCAGTCCAGCGGCGGATCGAGTAGACCTGCGAGCAATGCTCGCACAACCAGAAGTAGCGCCGCATTACCATCGGGGACTTACTTTGTGCAGATGCTGACATCACGGGGCTGGGGAATGAACGGGTCTCGGAGTCGTTGGCACAGGCAACTGCCTCTCGGGAAATCGTCTGGGCCGAGGGCTTACGCTCCATCAGAAATAGACGGCCGCCGCGCAGATATTTCAACTCTGCGCTGCAATTCTTATTTGCGCATCTCATATTCATGGTGCTCGCCTCGGTTACTTACTTTAGTAAGACCCACCTGGGGCAAAAGAGGGTTGGCTCGAAATAACTGCAATCTGCAGAGAGAGGAATCGCTTTTCCTCTCCAAACTGCCGGGGGAAGACCAATTCGATCTGGAATCGAACCGCAGAAACTCCCGGATGATAGAAGTCCGTCGCCAAGCTTTTCGGTAGAGGAAAGCCTGCTGACGACAATGATACTCCACTGGAGTTGCTGGAAATCCCCGAATACGATGAATTTTCAGCGGATGAAAAGTGGCCGCTTGTGGGTCGCAGGCGTCTAACCCACCTTTACAGGCGTCAGTCCGCGGAGTCGAATTGCAGGTGGACTCGCCCGGATGCGTCGGGATTTGCGCGGATTCCGGCCAGGGTCGGAACCCTCCAATCGGCATCCATCAAGGTTTCGGGAGGATAGGTCGTCAGGACCGCCAGCACCGGACAGCCGGCTGCTTTCCCAGACCCGACTCCGGCAGGAGCATCTTCCACCACCAGACAATCCGCTGGTGGGGCACCCAGGAGCGCGGCGCCATGCCGATACGGTTCTGGATGAGGCTTGCCTTGCTCTACAGTCTCCGCCGTGACAAAGTGCTTTGGAATCTTTATGCCTGCGTGCGCCATGCGGCTCCTAGCCAGACGTTCGGTGGCGGAAGTTACCACTGCCCAGGAGCCTTCCGGCAGCGCGGCCAACAATTCCTTCACGCCCGGCAGGACCACCAGCCCCTCGTTATCTTCCACTTCCAAATCTTCAATGTAGCGAAGCTCGGCGCCGTCATCCAGGTCCGGCCGCAGCGCCCGAACTGTCTCGATGGCTCGCCGACCGTGTGCCAGGTGGATAGCGTGCTCCGGGTCGAGACCGCGCGAGGCGGCATACCGCCTCCAGCTGCGTTCGACCGAGCCAATCGAGCTCATCAGCACTCCATCCATGTCAAAAAGCAGACCCCGGACCTGCAGCTCGATCTTCATCGGGACCCGCCGTCGGACTGCAGCGCAAACTCGCGGCCGGCCTGCAGCAGGCGCTGCACACCTTCCGGCGAGCAGGATTCCGCATAGACACGCAGCAACGGCTCCGTCCCGGAGGCTCGCAACAGAAGCCAGCTTTCCGCCGCTCTGGCTTTAACTTCAGCCTCTGGATTGCGCACAAAGAATTTCATACCATCCAAACTTTCCACTCGCTCCACTTCCATTCCGGCAAAGGACTGCACGCCGGCGCGCGCCCTGGCGATCGCCGAATTTTTGATGTCGTCACTGATATGCATGTCGATTCGGTCATAATGATGCTCGCCGAATTCCTGCTGCAGATCTGCCACAAGCTCGCCCAGGGATTTGTTTTCGTCGGCCATCACATTGGCCAGCAGCAGCGCATTTAGTAAACCATCGCGCTCCGGCAGATGCCGCGCCGTTCCAATGCCGCCGGACTCTTCGCCCCCAATCAAGATCTCCCTGGTCAGCATCAGGTCGCAGATGTATTTGAAGCCGATGCCGGTTTCGTGCAATTTGCGGCCATGTCGCGCACAGATGCGGTCCACCATGCAGGTAGTATTGAACGCCCGCACTACTTCTCCCGGCCATTGCTTGCGTTCAATGAGCCAACGCAGCAGAATGGAAAATATTTTGTGGGCGTCGACGACGTTGCCCTTTTCATCGACCGCGCCAATGCGGTCTGCGTCTCCATCCGTAGCAAATCCAGCCTGGCACCCTTGTTCCACGACCAATTGCTGGAGCTCTCGAAGATGCGGCAGGATCGGCTCCGGATTGATTCCTGGAAAGAGCGGATTGGGTTCTCGATGAATCTCAACGCAGGGAACATCGACGCGGCTGAAGATTCCTGCAAGAATTCCGCCACCTGCCCCGTACATGGCATCTATGGCGAGCTTGAACCCGCTGGCGGCGATCTTTTCCAGGTCCACAAATCCGGCGATCTTTTCAATGTAGGCGGGACGAAAATCCACGCGGTCAATGTTGCCCGCCACCGACGCGCGCCGCAATGGCTGGCCCAGATGCGACTCGATTTCAGCCATCATGGAAGGTTTGCCTGACCCGCCATAGCTGGCTTTGAATTTGACCCCATTCCACTGGAACGGATTATGGCTGGAGGTGATCATGATGCCGCCCGCAGAAGCGCTGTCACGTACCGCGAGCGACAACGCCGGCGTGGGCGTGACGCAGCTTGCCAATCGAACGGGAATCCCCGCGGAGGCGACCACTTCTGCCGCAGCCTGCGCGAACCGGGCAGAACCGAATCGCGTGTCATAGCCAATGCAGATGCCGCGCGACGCATCTTCATGCGCCAGAATGTAATTCGCAACTGCGCTTGCCGCGACGCGCAGATTGGTGAACGTAAAGTCTTCTGCAATGATGCCGCGCCAGCCATCGGTGCCGAACCTTACAGCGCATGCGTGGGAATCGTCGGGGGCCGTCACAGTCTCCATTCGAAAAATCGCTCAGATCAGTTCGTCTTGTTTTTCCTGCTGCAGTTGCTTCACCAGTTTGCCAACGTCCTGGCAGCCCTCGCGCGTGGTGATCAGCAAAACATCTCCGGCGTCCACCACAACCAGGTTGTCCACACCGACCAGCGCCACGTGTTTCTCTGGCGCATAGACGTAGTTGCCGCTGGCTCCTAACACGCTTTCCGCCGCTGCATCCATCACGTTCTCGCCAGGCCGCACATTCTGGCCCTGCAGCAATTTATGGTCGTACAGCGCGGCCCACGATCCTAGATCGTTCCAACCGAAATTCGCCCGCAGGCAATACAGGTTCGAATGATGCTCGCCTTTTGCGGAGCGCGGTTCGATGATCGCGTAATCGATGCTGATGTTTTCACATCGTGGATACAGTTCTGCAATCTTCGATGCAAATTCCGCCGTTCCAAATGCCTGAGCAATCTCTTCCAGGTACGGAGCAGTCTCCGGAAGATGCTCGCGAACCGCATTGGCCATGGTACGCGCCGTCGCCAGAAACATGCCGCTGTTCCAGAAATAATTTCCGGAGGCCACAAATTCATTGGCACGCTCCAGGTTCGGTTTCTCCGTAAATCGATGAACCCGGGATGCCGTCTCATTCAGCGTTTCACCTGTCTCAATGTAGCCGTATCCCGTCTCCGGGCGGCTTGGCTTCACTCCCAGAACAATGATGTTTTCACCCGCCGCCGCCAGCTCGCTGCCCGCCAACAATACCTGCCGGAACGCATCGGCATCGTGGATCGTGTGGTCGGCGGGAAAAAGTCCAAGCACCGCCTCGGGTGCCTGGCGCTCCAGCAGGAAGGCCGCCAATCCCGCAGCCGGGGCAGTGTTTCTGGCCACCGGTTCTGCCAGAATCTGCGCCGAAGGCACGTCCGGCAATTGTGCCTCCACAGCCGGCATTAACCATTCATTCGTCAGGATCCACATGTGTTGGCTGTCGACCAAAGGCAACAGTCGGCTGACCGTTTGCTGCAGCATGCTGTGATCGCCATTTAAGGAGAGCATCTGCTTGGGATGAGTCCTGCGGCTGCGCGGCCAGAATCGCGTGCCGCTGCCACCGGCAAGAATAAAAGGTCGAAACTCGAGGGTTCGAATCAAGGTAGGTTTCATCGTAACCGAAAGCGACTGCTGCAGCGGCGAAACAGATGCCCAAGGAATGACAATTCCAGACTAGATGGAGAGAACGCCTTCGGAGTTGCCACCGCCGGGACGAAATTATTCCGGAATAGCTCGAAGAATTTCCGACGGCGCCGTCGAAGCGAAGCTCCACTCGGGATTGCAGGCCGGCACAACGGCCAGTTCGCCACGCCGCAGCGGAATGGGAGCTTGCCCCTCGGACTCCAGCATGCCCGCACCCGCTCCAACAAAGACCAGCTGAACCGTGCTCGACTTTTTCCCGGCAGGCAGCGAAAACTTCTCCGTCATGGTCGCCCTCGCCAGCCGAGTGCGATCGACGCGAAAATATTTCGACTGCACCAGAACTTCACTTCCTCCCGCCGCCGATTGCGATCCCTTCGCCGGTTCCATTATGGGAGTGACTGCGCCCGCTTCCGTCTCCAGTCGAATCGCTTGCAGCCCCTCTTTCAAATGAAGTTCGCGGGGTCGTCCGTAGTCATACAGCCGATAAGTCATGTCGGAGTTTTGCTGTGTCTCCAGCATCACGACGCCGGGAAAGATCGCATGAACCGTACCCGCATCGACGAAAATCATCTCGTCTTTCTTGACCGGCACAGGTTGCAGCAGGTTCTCAAGTGTCTTGTTCTCGATCGCGGCTTTCACCTCGGGCAGGCTGGTTCCCGGCCGCAGTCCCAACGCCACGGTTGCTCCCGGCTCCGCCTCCAGCACGTACCAGCATTCCGTTTTCCCGTGCGGCTCCCCGTGTTGCCGGGCCATTTCGTCTCCGGGGTGAACTTGTACGCTCAATTTTTCGCGGGGGAACAGAACCTTCATCAGCAGCGGAAAGCGTTCCTGG
>JAJYSL010000260.1 GCA_021793595.1 Acidobacteriota bacterium | reverse complement strand
TCTGTGGCATCTGCCCGGTCAGCCATCTGATTGCCTCCGCCAAAGCCTGCGAGGCAATTCTGGCCGTAGCCATTCCGCCCACAGCGGCCAAGCTGCGGCGGCTTCTCAACCTGGCGCAGATGATTCAATCCCATGCGCTCAGTTTCTTCTATCTTTCCTCGCCGGACTTGCTGCTGGGCATGGATACCGAGAAAGAAAATCGCCACATTTTTGGAGTCGTCCAGGCCATGCCCCAGGTCGGACGCGCCGGAGTGCAATTGCGACGATTCGGCCAACAGATCATCGAGATTCTTGGCAAGAAAAGGATACATCCCGGCTGGGTGGTTCCTGGCGGTGTCACCGAGCCGCTGACGATCGACAAGCGTGATGAAATTCTGGCCATGGTGCCGGAATCCTGCGCCAGTATCCTGCTGGCCCTCGATGCCTACAAGCAGATCGCCGACAAATTCCAGGAAGAAGCCGCTGTCTTCGCAAATTTCCCCAGCATGTTTCTCGGCCTCATGCCTCCTGACGGCGGCCTGGAGTTTACCGACGGCACGCTACGTCTGATGGACGCGGCCGGAAACATCGTTGTGGATGAACTGGAGGCCGCCGCATTCGATCGGGAATTTGGCGAGGCTGTGGAACCGTTCACGTTCATGAAATTTCCGTATTACCGGAAAATGGGCTATCCCGAGGGCTGCTATCGGGTTGGACCGCTGGCGCGACTGAATCTGGTAGACCATACCGGCACTCCCCGGGCAGACGTGGAACTGCGCGAATTCAAGACGCTGGCCGAGGGTCCTGTCCTTGGGTCGTTCTACTACCATTACGCCCGTCTCATTGAGATTCTGCACGGCATCGAGACCATCGAGCGCATCTTGGCCGAGCCCGATATTCTCGACACCCACGTTCGCGCCACAGCGGGCGTCAACAGTCTCGAGGGCTCCGGTGTCGCCGAGGCCCCGCGCGGCACCCTAATGCATCACTACAAGGTCGATGAGAACGGTCGGATTCTCTGGGCCAATCTGGTGATTGCCACTGGCCAGAACAACAAGGCGATGAATCGCGGCATTCTGCAGGTTGCCCATCACTATGTCGATGGCAACCATCTAACGGATGGGATGCTAAACCGCGTGGAAGCCGTAATTCGCACCTTCGATCCATGTCTCAGCTGTTCTACCCATGCCTTTGGGCAGATGCCGCTGATTGTGGAATTGATAGATCAAAACGGAAAGCAGTTGGATGAGAGGAGACGGAACGGATGAAACGCGCACTTATGCTGGCATGCGGTAACCCCCTGCGAGGGGATGATGGCTTCGGCGAGTGGATGGCTGCAAAAGTCGAGGAGCAATTTACACGCTCGGAAATTGAGGTGGTGTCCTTGCACCAACTCACGCCAGAGATGGCCGAGCCAATCAGTTCAGCCGATACCGTCATTTTTCTCGACTGCACGACGATGACCGCTCCGGGTGAAGTTTCCATGCAGCCCGTGGCGCCCGCGGAAAAGCTCCCCCGTTTCATCGGTCATTATATGCAGCCGTCCACTTTGCTGCGGCTGTCTCAGGAGCTGTATGGAAGAATTCCCCGGCACACTTATTTCATCACAGTCGGTGGAAAATCCTTCAAGATGGAGCACCGTCTGAGCGATGTGGTCCGCGATGCCACTCCCGCCGTCCTTTCCCTTGTCGGGCGTATCCTGCAAGGTGCCAACAACCTGCGCTGGAATCTTCCCGGTTCCGAGCAACTCGTCGTTGGCGTTGAAGAGGATATCTCGGAATTATCCAGCGTTTGATAGACTGAGCAGGCGGGCGGGAGTAGCTCAATGGTAGAGTAGCGGCTTCCCAAGCCGTTGGTTGCGGGTTCGATCCCCGTCTCCCGCTCCATGCGGATTTGTGCTTGGAAGTTGCGATTCTGCAGGATGATTGGCGCACCCTCGAAGCGGCCACTGCTTGATCCTTCCACTGCCTGCTCTTAGGATGTCTCCATGTCAAAACGCCTGATCCTGCATCGATCCAGTCAGAACCACGCCACCCTCGCAGTGGTGGCTCCTATGGGAAAATCGATATGCGCCGCCTGACTGCACTTCTCATTGGAACTGCGCTTGCGTTTAGTATGGCTCAGGCGCAGCACATCGCAGGCGACGCATGGATTCTCGGTCCCTTCCATCGCCCGTCGCCCAGCGGACCTGTCATCGGGCCTGATCCCGCCGCCGTCTTCGTTGACCCCATCCGAAAAGAGCCAGTCCAGTGGGAAGCTCTCCATACCTTCAATCCCGCCGCCATCGTGCGCAACGGGAAAATCGACGTCCTGTATCGCGCCGAAGACGACACCGGGTCCATGGCCATTGGCGAGCATACCTCCCGACTGGGCCTCGCCGTCAGCACAGATGGAATCCACTTCACCCGCAATCCAGCCCCGATCTTTTTCCCCTCACGCGACTCGCAGATGCAGCGCGAATGGCCCGGTGGAACCGAGGATCCCCGCATTGTTGAAAGCCCGGACGGAACCTACGTCCTTACCTACACGCAATGGAATCGCAAAATCTGGCGCGTCGGCATTGCCACTTCCCGCGATTTAATTCACTGGAAGAAATATGGCCCTGCCTTCGCCCAAGTGCCCGGTGGCAAGTACAACACCCTCAAGTACAAGTCCGCCGGCATCCTGACCCACCTCGTGGGCGATCGGCTCATCGCGGCAAAACTTCACGGTAAGTACTGGATGTACTGGGGCGAAGGAGAAATACGACTCGCAACGTCCAGCGACCTGATTCATTGGACTCCTGTGGTGGACGCTCACGGGAATCTTGTTGTGGTTCTTGCCCCTCGTCCCGGCCACTTCGATAGCGCTTTATCGGAAGTTGGCCCGCCTCCGCTCCTTACGAAGAACGGTATTCTCCTCATCTACAACGGCAAGAATGCAGCCCAGGATGGCGATCCATCGCTGGACGCTGGCGCCTATTCCGACGGCCAGGCTCTTTTCAGCGCTAGCGATCCCACCAGGATCATTGCGCGCACCGATCAACCGTTCTTTAAGCCGGAAATGCCGTTCGAACGCACGGGACAATACGCTGCCGGCACCACCTTTGCCGAGGGATTGGTTTTCTACAAAGGAAAGTGGTACCTGTATTACGGCTGCGCCGATTCTCTCGTGGGAGTTGCGATCTCTGCCGATAGGAATCCAGCGCTTCCATGAAGTTCCGCCGTGTTGCTCAGACTTTGACGTTCACCCAAGCCGTTTTCTTTCTCGCTTACAGCGTCCGCCGCGCCTGGATGAGGACTGCAAGCAAAAAAACCGCATTCTCCTCGCTTCCAAAACAAATGGTTCCCTGGAAATCGAGCTGGCTCCGCGTACGCTGCATCCCTGCGTGGAGTGAGATTCCACCCTGAGGAACACAGCTTGTTTTCAAGCTGTTTCTCTCCTGTCGAAACTGCTGTTGACCGTCATGCATGGCAGAGGCTAGGATGCACACAGATTGACGATCGCATTGCAACCCGTAATTTGCGGGCAGTTCGAACCAACCGAAGAATCCGATGTACTCAAAAAAAATCGCTGGCGCAAAAAAGGCTTGAAAATGCCGCGAGCCAGCTTGGGAGATGTGTATGAGTCAGTCCTTTGCTGTAGGGATCGGAGGCGCCGCTGGTCAGGGTGTGGCCACCCCCGGCGACATTTTCGCCAAGATTTTCAGCCGCCGTGGCCTCCACCTCAATGCCTATAACGCCTATCAGTCCATCATTCGCGGTGGCCACACCTTCCTGACCATTCGCACCGGCCCTCAGAAAATCTCCAATACCGGCGATCACCTTGACCTCTTAATCCCGCTGAATCAAGACACGATGGATCGGCACTTGCGCCTGCTATCGGCCGGCGGCGCCTGCCTTTTCAATGCAGATCTGATCCAGCCGGGCACTCCGGCGACCGGGGTGCAGCTCTGTCCCATGCCGATCTCGAAAATGGCCGATATTACCCGCAACAAGGTAGGCCAAAATACCATTGCTATTGGCGCGGCCCTCAGCATGATGGGTGTTGGATTTCCGGCGCTTGAAAGTGTGCTCGCCGAACAGTTTCGCAAAAAGGACAAAGCCGTAATCGACGAAAATGTGCATCTTGCCCGCGTTGGCTACGACTATGCCACGCAGAACTTTAAGCCCTTTGCATGGGCGCTGCCTATGACGGATGCCCGATACGCCGTCCTCAGCGGAAACGCCGCCATGGCCATGGGAGGTGCGGCGGCAGGCGTAAAGTTCTACTGTGCATATCCCATGAGTCCGTCTACGGGTGTGCTGCACTGGATGGCCGAGCACGCACGCAAAGCTGGAATCATGGTGCGCCAGGTGGAGGACGAGATCGGTGTCATTAATATGGCCATTGGAGCCGCCCACGCCGGCGTTCGCTCCATGTGTGCCACCTCGGGCGGCGGTTTCGCCTTGATGAGCGAGGGCCTGGGTCTTTCTGCCCAAGCGGAGATTCCCGTTGTGGTCATCGACTGCCAGCGTGCCGGTCCGTCAACTGGCGTTCCTACGAAAACCGAGCAGGGCGATCTTTGGCAAATGCTCGGCGCAGCCTTTGGAGATTATCCCAGGGTCATCGCCGCACCCTTGGATATCGCGGACTGCTTCAAGCTGATTCCCGAAATGTGCAACCTCACGGATCGCTTCCAGTGCCCGGGAATCGTTCTTTGCGATCTGCTTCTTGCCGAGGGTCGTCTCAGCGTCGATCCAAAGGAGCTTGATTTCGCTCCGCCCGTGGATCGCGGTCAGCTGATCACCTCGAATGGGTCAGCCGACCACGAGCCCTACAAAAGATACATAATCACGGAAGACGGAGTTTCCCCACGCGCTATTCCCGGCCTGCCCGGTTACACCCACACCGTCTCCAGCGACGAACACGATGAAGACGGAGTGCTGATCAGCGACGAGTACACCAACACTGCCAAGCGACGCGCCATGATGGAGAAACGCATGCGCAAGGTGGATGGCATTGCCGCCTCGGTCCCGCCGCCACAACTTCAGGGTCCTGCCAATGCCGACGTTACCCTGATCGGCTGGGGCTCAACCTACGGCGTGATCGAAGAGGCATGTCAGCTGCTGCAGGAGCAGGGTATTTCCGCCAATTTCCTCGCCGTGCGCTGGTTGGTTCCGCTGCATGGCGACGCCATCATGGATCTGCTTCGAGATGCCAAGCACACCATCATCGTCGAGAACAATTTCAGCGGTCAATTTGCCCGCTACCTGCGCAGTGAAACCAGCTATGTTCCTGACGGTAATATTCGCAAATACGATGGCGAACCGTTTGCGCCGCACCATATTGTCGAGGCAGTCAAGGAACAACTCGCAGGCAAAACCAAGCTTTCGGTGCCAGTTCACGAAATCATGGTTTAGCTGCAATCAGCGTCCAATGTTGCGCAACGTAAGACAGAACGATCAATCGCTTCCTGCATAAAGGAGAACCAAGAGATGGCGACCGATACAGCTGTAGTGGCTCCCAAAGCAATAACCATGGCAGATTTCAAAGGCAAGGTCGATCCCGATTGGTGTCCCGGTTGCGGCGATTTCGGCGTCCTCGCCGCTGTCCAAAAGGCCCTGGTTGAGCTGCAAATCCCCAAGCATGAGGTGGCAACCGTCAGCGGCATAGGATGCTCGTCCAACTTCCCAGGCTTCATTGAGACCTATGGCATGCACACCTTGCACGGCCGCTCCTTGCCGGTAGCCACCGGGCTGAAAATGGCGAACCACGCCTTGACCGTGTTGGTGACGGGCGGCGATGGTGACGGTTTTGGCATCGGCTGCGGCCACTACGTGCATGCAATGCGCCGCAACGTCGACTTGACCTACATCGTGATGGACAACCAGATCTATGGACTGACCACCGGTCAGACTTCTCCCACCAGTCGCATCGGCATGAAGACCAAAAGCATGCCGTATGGCAATATCGAGACGCCGCTAAGTCCGTTGGCGCTAGCGCTGGCAGCCGGTGCGACCTTCGTCGCGCGTGGTTTCAGTGGCGAGCAAAAACATCTTACCGAGTTGCTCAAACGCGCGATCGAACACAAAGGATTTTCGTTCATCGACGTGTTCAGCCCCTGCGTTACCTACAACCGCGACAACACCTTCCAGTGGTTCCGACCCCGCGTGAAAAAGCTGGAAGACAATCCGGAGTACGATTCCACGGACTGGTCGGCCGCCATGGAAAAATCATTGATCTGGGGCGAGGAAATCCCCATCGGATGCTTTTTTGAG
>JAJYSL010000259.1 GCA_021793595.1 Acidobacteriota bacterium | reverse complement strand
CAGCACCTTGGGTCCGATGACTCCTGGGGGCGGCGGGGTTTGGCGCATATACACGCCCTCATCCATGCGCCATCTTCCAACGGACTCGTTGCTTTGAGATGTTGGTGCGCCCCAGAGCATCATGGCCGGATCACCGGGCTCGTAGCCGGCCCATTCATCCAGCCTCAGTTTCAAGGCAATCTTGTCGCGGACGCCATTCAGGTCGCGATAAAAGCGAATGGGAAGGCGCGTGGCGCCGCCGGTGGCGGAGACGCGAAGATCTTCCGGCGGGCAGGCGGTGGAAAGAAGCCACGCCTCGGCGCTGCGAAGCTGCTCGCGTGTCAAAATCGGCAGCGGCAGAGGACGATCGACGCGCGCCTGACGAGGGTGAAAGCCGGCTTCGTCAAACTGCTTGCGATAGTAAGGAACCGAGGCGTACGCGTGCTCCAGCAATTTACGCAGTCGATCCTGCTGGATCTTGCGCTGCTGTTTTTCCGGCATGCGTTCGAATTTTCTGATCCGGCGCAGACGTCCGGCCACGCCGGCATATCGTTCCGGTTCAATAAAAGGCAGCACGAACTGTGTGTGAAAGATTCCCATAGGCCTTTTCTTTATTGGCTGACCGCACTCAAGGTCGCCGATTCTTCCGTAGTTTTGACGAAGCGGTACTTTCCAGAAGGCTCGGAGGGGATCGAGTCCGACGTGACAATCGTCAGACTGGTCTGGTCTTCCAGGTAAGGCTGCATGCGTCGGCGCAATTCCTGTTCCGTGCGCACGCCGTAGTTGTTGCCAGCGACGACTTTCAATGTGACATGGCGGGGATCGGACTGAATGAACTGAACCTGGCGCACGTCCTGCATATCGGCGGCCAGCAGCGCCAGCGAAGGGCCTGCGATCATACGTCCGCTGGGAAGCCGAAGAAAGTCCGATGTGCGGCCCTGGATATTTCCGATCAGTGGCAGGGAACGACCGCAGGGACAATGCATGCTGGGGTCGAGGGTGGCCAGATCGCCGATTTCGTAGCGAATCAGTGGCATGGAACGATTCAGCAAATCGGTGACCAGCACGCGGCCCATACCGGACGGCAGATTGGGAGCCGCTTCTACTTCTACTAGCAGCGCATCGGCATTGACGTGCATTCCGCTGTGGTATTCGCATTCGCTGGCGATGACGCTGACTTCGCGACAACCATAACGATTGAACACCTTGCCGCCGAAGGTTCCTTCCAGGACCTGACGCTTGCCCGGCAGCAGCATCTCCGCGCTGACGATCATGGATTCAAACTGGATATCGCGAATATTGTTGGCATTGCAGAATTCTGCAAACAGGACTGCGGATTGTGCGTAAGCCACCATATAGCGGGGCCGATACTGGCGCAGGACTCCCACGTACTGCATCATGGCCTCTTCGCTGACGGCGGCAGTATGCAGCGTCAAATTCCGATACAGAAATTTCTGTCGCCATGCCGGATTGGGATCAGGGTGATCGCCCACATCGAATCGTGAACCCCAGAGATGGGCATACCAGTCGCCGATACGCAGCCCGGCCCAGGAATTGTGGCGGGTGGTGCTGGCCATGCGGGAGTCACCGCGTTCGAGATCCATGTAAAACTGCAACGGGCTTCCTGTAGAGCCGCCGGTTTGATTGCGTTCTCGTTTATTGGCGGGGACATCGCTGGAAACCAGCAGATCCTGATAATCCTGAATGTCGCGTTTGGTCAGGACGGGCAACATGCGCAAATCTTCATGGGTACGAATGTCGAGGGGTGTAATCCCGGCCTCGGTCATGCGATGGCGATAGAAGGGAACATAGCGATAGGCGGCGATCAGTTGCTGGCGAAGACGCAGCATTTGCAACTTTCGCAAATCGTCGGGATGCAGGTACTGGTTCCGCTCGAACTCCCGCAAATAGCGCGCGAAGGCGGGATGGTTCCGTCTGGCCCAAAGCGGGTGGATCGCATGGCGGATCGCGGCGCCGGTGAGATCGGAGTAGAGCGCAGACATCGAATCTTTTTTTGTTGTTATCATCCTGCCACCTGTGCGACTTCTTCCACATGCTGAAAGGTCGATTTGCGAAGCATGCGTCCTTTGCCGGCCAGAACCGCCTTATGCGCATCGCGCACGGGCGCGAAGCGAAATTGAGTGAGCAGACGCTGCAGTTTGTCTTCCATGAGGGTTGTTCCCCAGGTCTGGCGAACCGTGGAGGAAAAGGAGAGCGAAATGTGGGGCTGAAACGGGTCCAGCTCCCAGGGATGCAGGTACAACATGGCGGGCGTCTGCATTTGTTTTTCCCAGGTCGCCAGCCCGCGATGAATGTATTGGTAGGGAAGCAGGCGCAGGTAAGCGCCGCCACCGACCGAGAGATTGCGTCCGGCAACTTTCCAGGTTGCAATGGGAATTTCCATCAGCCGGTTGTCGGCAACCGCGTAGGCTGCCCGCGGCGCTGTGGGATTGCCGTACAGCGGATGGTGTACCGGATGGACGCTGGAGTCGTAGCTGAAGCCAAGCTTGGCAAGCGCCTCGAATGCCCATTCGCAGCCGGGTGTGATGGAGAAGCAGGGGGCGCGATAGCCGAAAATTGGTTCCTGGATAATCGACTCGATGACGCTTTTTGCAATCGCGGTGGTCTCGTAAAACTCTGACTGGCTCATACGGCAGACTAGCCGGTGATCGAGGCTGTGACAGCCGATTTCATGGCCGCGCTGATGAATTTCGCGGACCAGACGGGGGTAGCGCTGCGCTACCCAGCCCAGGACAAAGAAGGTTGCCCGGGTCTGATTGCGGTCCAGTAAATCCAGCAGGCGATGCGTGCTGGCTTCAATTCTTGAGGGCTGATGTTCCCACTCGGTAAAGGCGATTCCCTTGGAAGCGACTTCCGTGTGGAAATAATCCTCGAGATCGATGGTCAGCGCATGGCAGGGACGGATGCTGGATTCGAATTGGGATTGAGGGGCAAAGATGCTTCGTACGATAGAGGGACGATCGATGACTGGTTTCGTGGAAGGACTGGAGGGAGCTGCCGCCGTCTCAGTATTTTTGTGGCGCGAGAGGTAAGTGAGGATGACCCCATATGCGAGACAGAACAAACCAAAGCCAAAGACCCCCAAAGGTTCAAAGTGAAGTGAACGAGAAAACACAAAATTCAGAGCTATCGCCACCGCCGACACTACGACCAGAATGACAGTGGACTTGCATAGCACAGAAGACCCATCGTGGTTCATGCTTATCCCTTCAAGCTTGAGCGGAGAGTATGCTCGACACCCTTGAATGCAACTGTGGTGCCAAACTGACAACCGACAAGGGACAAGGAGTTTGCGCGGGTGGAGACGTCGCCCCATGGCTGCAATCCGTCAAGCCACAGCGTGAAGGGGCTTTTCTTAAACGAAATACAGGGTGTGGGAGGAGTTTTCCCGGGACGCGGCAGGCTCGCAGGGGAAAGTGGAGAAATACGGGAGTGGGCGTTCAGAGTTTATGTGCAGGAATTTGCACTGCGAGCGAGGGCCGGGCACATAGTTTTCCCATTCGGGTGGCATGCGGGCCGGTAACGAACGCGCAAGGAGGAAGCGCGATAGGCCGCAGTGCGACGGCGTACGGGCGGGCTCAACCCATGTTCCTAGCGAAAGAGGTTGTGACTGAAGGAAAGCCGCCGTGGGCCATCGCGGGTTTCACCCCAGACGTATTGGGCGGGTTTCTGGCAAGACAGCTTTCAGGCAACCTCGAGTTGCGAAGATTGCGCTTCGAGCAAGCCGATGATCTGAAAACTACGCAACGATCCCTTGGGAACGAAGAGACAACGGTTGTTGGTGAGCTCGTCGACAGGGAATAGCCGGAACGTATTCTTGACCAAAAGATCGATGTCGTTGGAGACGCGGCCTTCCATGATCTCCCCATCGTGAAATGCGATCCGGACCCAGAGATAGGGATGAATGGTAAGAGAATCGAAGAAGCGTACGTCCGACTGGCTGGGGCTGCCGGCAAAGCTGCGTACAAAGAAAACCGCTTTGGCATCTTGTAAGCGGAAGTTGACGGCAGGAGCGCCATTCTCTGGTTCAATG
Source organism: Acidobacteriota bacterium (assembly GCA_021793595.1). Next base: position 2,253 of record JAJYSL010000259.1, on the reverse strand, counting down.
GTCATGCTGACGGGCAGATCGGTGGGAATCGTGTCGGGGGACACCGAGGAATCGTCGGCGCAATAGTACCCGTGGAGAACAGAGGAATTTTTCAAATGAACAACGACGTTATGAAGCATCATGACCTCTCAGGAAAACCAATCCACGCCAAATCTATGCGGATTGTGCGGGTGCGGACAGATTGTATTGCCGAATTTTATATAGAAGCGCTTTGTAGCTGATGTTGAGGCGCGTCGCCGCAATGCGTCGATTCCACTTGGTTTCGGCCAGTGTGTCGCGGATGGCCTGCATTTCCGCCTGATCCTTGAGTCCGCGAACCATGGATTTCAGATCAGTGCTGGTGTTTGCTGTGACCATAGTGGCGCGCTCCGGAGTGGGTAGGAAGTAGCCGGGAATTTTCGATTCCAAGTCGGCCATGGCCGCAGGTTCGTCGCGAATCACCAGATACCGTTTGACAAAATTGCCTAACTCGCGAAGATTGCCCGGCCAATGATAGGCGATGCAGGCCGCGATCATCTGGGGAGAGAAGCTGACCGGTTCCAGATCGTGCATGGCGGCTAGTTGCTGCGACATTTGCGTCAGCACGTAAGGAATTTCCTCGCGCCGTTCGCGCAGCGGCGGGATGTGGAGAATAAAGGTGCTGAGGCGATAGTACAAATCTTCGCGAAAGGTTTTTTCCGTCAGAGCCTTTTGAATGTCGATATTGGTGGCGGCGAGAATGCGGGCGTTGGTGCGTTTTTCTCCGCGACCGCCCAGACGCGAGAAGGTGCCGTCCTGCAGCACGTGAAGGAGCTTGGCCTGTAGTTGCGGGCTCATTTCTCCGATTTCGTCCAGCAGCAGCGTGCCTTTGTCGCACATTTCAAACTTGCCGGGTTTGGACTTCGTCGCTCCGGTAAAGGCGCCGGCCTCGTAGCCGAACAATTCGCTTTCCAGTAGATCGAGAGGCAGGGCGGCACAGTTGATCTTCAGCCATTCTTCATTGGAGCGTCGGGAGAGGCGATGAATGAGGCGCGCGACCACCTCTTTTCCCACTCCGCTTTCGCCGGTGATCAGGACCGGAATATCGGCATGAGCAATTGCAGCGGCCTGATCGTAAATCTTCTTCATGGCAGGCGTTGCGGCCAGGAAGAAGGTTCCGTTCCCGAGGTCCTCACGGATAATCGAGCTGTTGGAAACCTGGGCCGCCGCAGTGAGGATGCGATCGCGAACGCGGCGAAGAATCGCATCGAGTTGGTGTTTCAGGAAGGGCTTCGGCAGCACGTCGTAGACACCTTCGCGGGCGGCAGTGAGGAATCCTGAGCGATTGCCGGCGGGAAGGAGAAGAACCACGCTCAAGGCAGGGTGAGTCTGATAGATTTTTGCGAGTAGAGAATTGATATTGATGTCCGGCAACGTGGTATCGATCAAAATGAGGTCAGCGGCTGCGCAGGCGCGACAGGCATCGACAGCATCCATGGACTGCAGGGAATTGACAGCACAACCAAAGCTTTCCAATAGATTCTGTATATAGTCGCGTACCTGGATCTCGTCTTCAACAAGAACGACACGCAGTTGCTGGTTCACAGATACACCACCCCGATGGATTTTTTTAGGAAACATATTCCGAATAAATCAATCACGAGCGAATTGTCGGCCTGGGGGGTATATCAGGGCATGAGGGGACAAACCGATCATGCGCTACTGGCAAATCCGAGAATCCCAGACAGAAAAGTCGTGCAACGAAAAGGCCTGCTAGTGCCGGATGGAAAACTCCAGTCTTCTAGTCAGCGGCAAAGGACTGCAAAGTTGCAGCAGCTTCTGTTCATTCCCCAAGTCCTCACTACTTAGTGACATGGGATGGACTGCTTGGAACATTTGTTGCCTGTAGGGGAGCAAGTTCTTCATTGCAAGAAATGGCGACGATCCATGTGGCTATAGTTTCGGGTTTTTAGCTAGGATGTCATCTCTCTTTCAACATGCCCGCCATTCCGCAGGCTGCTTGCTTCCATTACTCCACTGATTCTGCCTCTTCACAATAAGATTGACAAGAGACTTTTAGTAACCGCGAAAAGAGTACTTGACGGCTCCGGGGACGAACTCCTTTTCTCTTTCCTTTGCTAGAGCTTAGGGCCTGTTCATTTTGGAACAAAATCCACTTTGGTTACTGTGTCGCTGCCTGCCGCTGCTCCCATTTAAGTGCATCTTCCGCTGCATGAGTGTGAAAACTTTTACCCATTGCGAAGAGAACTTCCTATTCCAGTGGAAGAAACATTG
>JAJYSL010000258.1 GCA_021793595.1 Acidobacteriota bacterium | reverse complement strand
TCTTGGTCCAGAAGCGCGAATAGATCAAATGCAGAATGGCATGTTCGACGCCGCCGATGTATTGATCAATGGGAAACCAATAGGCAACTGTATTTGTGTCAAATGGTGCGCGAGGATTCTTTGGATCGGTGTAGCGATAGAAATACCAGGACGAATCGACAAATGTGTCCATGGTGTCGGTCTCGCGCCGCGCCATGCCGCCGCACTTTGGACACGTCACCTGGGCAAACTCCGGCACGCGCGACAGTGGCGATCCGCCTTCCTGCGTAATGGCGACACTGTCCGGCAATAACACGGGGAGCTGATCCTCCGGGACTGGCACCAAGCCGTCGTTCTGGCAATAGATCATTGGAATCGGCGTGCCCCAGTAGCGTTGGCGACTCACGCCCCAGTCCTTCAGGCGAAACGTCGTGGAAGCCTTGCCAAACCCATGTTGCTCGGCGAAGACAGTCATTTGTTTCTGGGCTTCTTCGCATCCTAAACCGGTAAACGGGCCGGAGTTCAGCAGCAAGCTGTCTTCATGCGTGTAGGGCACCAGCGGCTCCCCGCTTCCCTTTTCACCTTCGTTGGCGTGGCGGGGCAATACGACGATTTTCAATTCCAGATCGAACTTTTCCGCGAACTCGTAGTCGCGCGCATCGTGCGCGGGCACGGACATGACTGCGCCTGTGCCATAGTCGATCAACACGTAGTTTGCGACCCAGATCGGAATCGCTTCCTGCGTAAAAGGATTTGTCGCGAAACGACCGGTGGCGACGCCTTCTTTGCCGAGAGCCGCCATGTCGCCTTTTTCTTTCGCAGTTCTCTGTTCCTCCAGCAATTCGCGAACTTTCTTTTTCAGTTCGGGGTTGTCCGTGGAAAATTGTGCGACCAAGGGATGTTCCGGCGCCAACTGCAGCGACGTTGCACCGTAAATGGTGTCAATGCGGGTGGTAAAGACGGTGATTTTCTCTGGAGCCGGCGAAGGCTCCAACAGAGTTTCGGTGAGGTTCAGGGTCACCGGAGCGAAACGATCCCCCCTTCGATCCTCTTCCTTCGGCACAACCGCGAAGTCGACCAGGGCACCCTCGCTGCGATCAATCCAATGGCGCGGTATGGTGCGAACTTTTTCCGGCCAGCCGTCCAGCTTGTCCAAATCGCGCAACAGCTCGTCGGCGTAATTCGTGATGCGAAAAAACCATTGCTCCAGCTCACGCTGCTCAACGATGGTTTCCTCGTGTCGCCAGCAGCAGCCGTTCACCACCTGCTCATTGGCCAGAACAGTGGCACACTGCGGACACCAGTTCACCTTGCTGTTTTTGCGATAGGCCAGACCTCGCTCGTACATCTTGAGGAAGAACCACTGGTTCCAGCGGTAATACTCCGGCAGGCAGGTGGTGATTTCGCGCTGCCAGTCATAGCTCAAGCCGAGGCGTTTCATTTGCCCGCGCATGGCGGTGATGTTCGCCAAGGTCCAGTCGCGCGGAGGCGTGTTGTTTTTCAGCGCCGCGTTTTCCGCCGGCAAACCGAAGGCGTCCCAACCCATGGGGTGTAGCACGTTGTAGCCGCGCATCCACATATGCCGGGCCAGCGCATCGCCAATGGCGTAGTTGCGCACGTGCCCCATGTGGAGCTGCCCCGAGGGATACGGCAGCATTTCCAGCACATAATACTTCTGCTTGCCGCTGGTGGGCGGCTCGGCGGCGTAGAGATCCGGCTGCGCGTCCCACAGCGCCTGCCAACGCGGTTCTATTTCGGCAGGGCGATAGCGCGGGGCTCGGTCCGTCGCCGCAGGAGCAGATGGCTGGCTGGATTCGGTTTTCGACATACTGTTTTGATTCTAAATGGGACAGCGCGATAGAAAGAACATGAGTCGTCCGCAGCCTGCAGGAACATCTATTCGGCGCTGGACGGAGAACGATGGTGGCCGCGCATTGCGATGATCACCGAGGCGCGAGCGAGCCGGCTAGTCCACGCAGGGTAAGGACATTACGTTCGTCATCTCCGGGGGCGTCGACGGGCGTTTCGGCAATGAAGGCAGCGTGGGAAAACTTTGGCTCGCGCAACAGACGGCGAAATGGATCGAGGCCGATCTTCCCTTCTCCGATATGCTGATGCCGGTCGAGTTTCGAGCCGCGATCCGCCTTGGCATCATTGCAGTGCCAGACGCGCACGGTCTCAAATCCAACGGTCTTCTCAATTTGCGCCATGGTTTCGGCCCATCCGGTCTCGGTAACAATGTCGTAGCCGGAGACGTGGGTGTGGCAGGTGTCCAGGCAGGCCGCCACCGGGGCGTGCGGACGAAGATGCTCGATCAGTTCGGCGACCTGATCGAAGGAGCCGCCCAGCGAATGCTCCGAACCGGCAGTATTTTCGATCAGGATATGAAACGGTGTCTGCTGCCATGGCAGGCCGGCGATGGCTGTCTGAATGGATTTCGCCGCCAGCTCAAGTCCCTGCTTACGCGTCATGCCGCGATAGGAGCCGGGATGCACAACGAGGTATTCCGCACCCAGAACCAGCGCGCGTTCAATCTCGCCACGAAACGCCAGCACGGATTTCTCGCGCACTTCCTCTGATTGACTACAGAGGTTGACAAGGTAGCTGGTGTGGATCACCAGAGGACCCACGCCCAAATCTTCTCGCGCCGCTTGGGTTGCTGCGGCCTGTTCTGCGCTGATCTTCGTCGCTCGCCACATGCGCGGGCTGGAGGAAAAAATCTGCAGCGTGTTGGCGCCGATCTCCGGGGCGCGGCGCACTGCGCCTGCGACTCCGCCAGCGGTCGAGAGATGAGCTCCGATCAACCGGCCATTTTGGTTCGACGATGCCTTGATGGCATCTGATTTTGTCGGTTTCGGACGCGCAGCTTCACCTTTAGGCATAGCCATCAGGATAGTCGAATCGGGGGCTTACTTGTTCGACTTGACCGGAACCGGATTGGCGGTCAGGAAATTTTCGATCCGAATCATTTCATCGGGCTGCAGGCGAAACGTTGCTGCGCCGATGATTCCGTCCACCTGTTTTGCATTGCGCGCGCCGACGATGGCGGCCGTGACGGCAGGGTTATTCAGAGTCCACGCGATTGCGACTTCTCCAGGAGAACGACCGTGCGCATTGCCAATTTCCCGCAGCAGTTCGACCAGCCTCAGATTGCGGCTCAGTTGCGGCTCCTGAAACCTGGCGTTGTTGCGCCGCCAGTCGTCCTGCGGAAAATTTGCCACGCGCTCCTTCGTCATTGCGCCCGTCAGCAGACCCGAGACCATCGGCGAGTAATTGATGACGCCAATGTTGTGCTGCTGGCAGTACGGGAGAATTTCGTTTTCAACGCCGCGGTTCAACGTGGAATACGGCGGCTGCAAGGACGTGATGGGCGCGATCTTCGAGATGCGCTCCATTTGCGCGACTGAGAAATTCGATACGCCGATATAGCGGACCTTCCCTTCCTGCTTCAACTTCGCCAGGGTTTCCCACCCTTCCTCAATTTCATCTTCGGGATCCGGCCAGTGGATCTGGTAGAGATCGACAAAGTCCATCTTCAGGCGCCGCAGACTGGATTGCAGTTCGTTGCGGACGGAATCACGCTTGAGGCTGCGGTGAATCTGATCCTTGGTCTGCCAGAATTTCTTGCTCCAGATCATCGAGCACTTGGTGAAGACGTAGGGCTTCTGCTGTCGCCCTTCGAGGGCGCGCGCCACCACTTCTTCCGAGTGGCCAAGCCCGTAGACCGCGGCGGTATCGATCCAGTTGATGCCAAGATCGAGAGCGCGCTGAATCGCGGCGACGGAATCGTTGTCGTCCTGGGAACCCCAGCCAAACTGCCAATCGCCGCCGCCGATGGCCCAGGCGCCAAAACCGATGGCAGTGATCTGCATGTCAGAATTGCCAAGTTGCCTAGTTGTTGTGTGTACAGCCTCTGCGATTTCCATATATTTTTCGATGCGGCCCTTTCTGAAAAGATGTGGCGCGTGATTCGGTGGTCCCTCGGGCGGTATGGGAGCAAGATGATCTTGATGTCCGCGCAACCGAGCGCCTTTCGGAATCGACTTCTAGACTACACTTTAGCTGCATGACATTTCTGGATCATGCACAACGCCTAGGGCGGTGTTGAGCGCTGTTTCAGGCGCACTTGCGGGTGGGTGTCATCTTGCGCGTGTCGTTGCTGGTGGTGGACGTGAGCGGCTCATTGCCGGTATTTCGCAGCGGACCTGGAGCCTCTCTCTCACGCAAGCCTTCCGCGGTCACCCGTGGCCAACGAAAGGCTGCCGCCGGGCTTTGACGGCGCGATGAGATTGGCGCAACATCTTGCCCCGGACAGCCACTCCCGCTGCTATATCTTCCGGCGAAGGCGGGTGACAAGATCCAAGCGAATCTTGTGTTTGAAGATGGCGTGAGCTTCCTAATTTTTCGCCGAACGGGGGCCGCAAAACCGATTCAATGTCTGCCGCGAGCCCAGCCGAAACAGGAAAACATTCAGGAAAAAATCATCCCCGGCGCGGTGACGTTTTGCCGTCCAAGAAAGTCGAATTTCCGTGCTATTTTGATGTTCTGGAGGTCGACGAACATGTCCCCCAACTGGCTAGTTCGCAAACCAGCCGCGAAGGCGGCGCTGATTCTTCCCGTGCTCCTTGGGTTTGCCGGCTGCAGCAGCAGCGTGTACAGACCTGCGGGGCCCCCTCCAACCGACACCGTAACGTTCCCGACCGCTTCCACTCAGGGATGGCTGCAACAGTACGGTACCGGCTATGTTTCGACCGGCCGCCCCTCGCACAATGGAGACACGGCGTACGGAGAGGCCACCGACCCACAGGGAAATGTCGTCGTTCTGGACCAAACCTATGGCGCATTTCCAGGATTCTCCAATAACGGGTCCGCCCAAATTGCGGTGGTAAAGTTCGACAGAACCGGCAATCGCATTTGGACACAGCAACTCGGAACGGGGACCAGAGATGAAGCCAGCGCAATCGCCATCGACGCCCAGGGCAATATCTTCGTGGCCGGATCTACCCGCGGCGCCTTCCCTGGCTTCACCAATAGCAACAACATGGAGCAATGTGTCGTCATCAAATTGAATTCCTCTGGCCAGACGACCTGGATGCAACAGTTCCCTTCCGGTTTAGCCTGCCAGGTGACAAGCCTTGCCGTGGATGCCCAGGGCAATGTGGTGGTCGGCAGCGAGAACCTGACCAACGGGTCCTACGGCAACAACAACCAGGGGGCGGCCATCGGCAAACTGGCGGGCGCCACTGGCGCAACGATCTGGAACCAGGAATATGCCGGGACGTATATGGCGAGTTACGGAGTGACCGGCGTAGCCGTCGACAACCAGAACAATGTGATTGCAGTCGGCGACTTCCCGTCAATGGCGAGTTCCAGTTCGACCACGTACATGGTGGCCAAGCTGGACGGATCAACAGGCAACACGGTCTGGCAGCAGATACCCGTGACGTATGCGCCGCTGGGCGGGCAAAAGCTGGTCTACACGCAGGTCGCGCTCGACGCCCAGGGAGACATCTTTGTGGGAGGATCGGACCCCAGCTCCGGTTACAACCGCTGCGCTGTGGCTGAGTTGGCAAACAACTCCGGCAGCCAGCAATGGCAACAGGAATTTGGCGCAGCCCAGACCTGCATTCCCGGCAACCTGGCGACGGATACCGCTGGCAATGTGCTGATGACGGGCAATATGTTCCATCCTTTCTTCTCCAACTCCAACCCGCCGAATACGGACGACGTTTTTCTGGCGAAGCTCAGCACGGGAGGGCAAGCGGTGTGGCTGCAACAATTCGGCACTGGGCGCGACATCGTGGGGGGTGCCTCCTATACGGCTTCGCTGATGTTTGTGGCGACCGATAGCCAGAACCACGCCTACGTAGCCGGAACCACGACAGGTGCGTTCCCAAGTTTCACGAACCCAAGCAACGTGAATATGTTGTTTGTGACTCAGTTCGGGCCGTAAACGCAAGCGATGCGATAGAAAATCAGGCCTGCAGCGTTGCTGCAGGCCTGAACGTTTTGCGAAGTGGGTGGTGGAGGCGCTATCCAGCCTTTTCCAACAGAGTGACCGAAAGATCGCGCTTCTGCACCATGTCGGACGTAATCTCGATCTCCCGCACCTTCTTGTTGCTGGGCAGGTGATACATCAGGTCGAGCATCAATTCCTCAAGGATCATACGCAGACCGCGAGCTCCCACCTTGCGGTGCAAGGCTTCGCGGGCAATCGCACCGACGGCATCCGGGCTGAAGGTGAGACGCACATTTTCGTATTCGAACATGCGCTGATACTGCTTCATGATGGCGTTACGCGGCTTCACCAGAATTTCCACCAG
>JAJYSL010000257.1 GCA_021793595.1 Acidobacteriota bacterium | reverse complement strand
TATGCCGATGATCCAGGACCCATGCGCGTTGACCCACAGCAAAAACAAGAACGGCAACAGCCAAAGATCCTGTTGTCGCCGCCCGCTCCGGAAGCGATACAGAATTCCCAGTTCGACGACCAGAAACACCCAGCCGAATAGCAGAGTCCGCGGGCCAAAGGAAACGCTCGCCAAAAAGATCGCTGCGAACGAAATCACGAAGGCAGACTTGGCGCTCTTTGATTGCACGTACGCCAGACCAAAAATCCCCAGCAAGATGGTTTCGATCAAAGCGACGCTGACGAAGAACACTCCGCGTGGCCCAAACGCCCGCCACGCAAGGTAGAAAGGAATTTCCGCAAGCCATTCGTGGTCCATCCAGGGCTTGCCGCGCGTGGTGAATGAGTAAAGATCCTGCCGCAGAAAACTATGAGTGTGGATCTGATACTGGGCGTTGCGCAGGTGCCACCCAATATCGGGATCGGCGATGGACTTGGGAATCGCCAGGAAGATGACCAGCGCCAGCAGCACAGCCAGGAGCACCGGAAAACTGCCGAGTTTTCGCAGGCACTCGATCGTCCGGGGACGAGTTCGCAGTTCCTCGTGTTTGATTACACAAGTAATCATGACAGTAGCGAATTCTCAGTCCGCTAAGCGATTCGTGTAGCAAGATATTACCGAAGTTAAGGACTAGTACGACCGAATCTCGATCTGCGTGGGCGTTACTAAGGTACTTAGTTTCGCCAGCAATCCGGACAGGCACCAATCTTCTGGTGGTGTTCCGGCAGACGCGGGCAACCGGCGGGGCCAGCCTTCGACACCGCATCGACCACGGAAGGATCTCGAGCATGCGAAGAAACAAAGCGAGGCCACGCCTGCGAACGAGAGGTAGGCTGGGCCTTCAGAAAACAGGCACACCCGACCGGCGATGGGATAGCGGGCAGAGCTTGCTGGAAACGGCGATCTTCTTGCCCATCCTGATTTTGCTGATCGCGTATGCAGTCGACTTCGGCTATTTTTTCATCGTAGCCGCCAATCTCACCTCAGCTTCTCGTAACGCCGCGGAGTACTCCATCCAGGGCTTCGAGTCCGCCGCACAAAGTGCGCTGCCGGTAGCCGGCCCCATCACCACCACTACCTCGGTCGCCGCGCTGGCCGTTGGAGATCTTTCCAGTCTGGCCGGTTCCGCGACCGCCACCACCGTGCAGGTGTGCTCCAAGAGTGTAGGGGTCAATAACAACGTGACGGAATGCACCAGCTACGGTCCCGCGGGAACAACCTACACGCCGGCCACCGATCCGGAGGCTCCGATCTTTCTGTTGAATCGTGTGGACGTCACCTATACTGTGCAGCCGCCCATTCCGCTCAGTTTCTTTTCTTTCTCCCTGTTGCCGTCGATGAAGTTTCATCGCCAGGTTTCCATGCGAGCAATGGATTAAATGACGCAATCGAATTCATGTCTGCGAAGACCTTGCGGATCGGAATCCGGTTCGTTGGTGATCGAAACAGCACTCTCCTTGCTGCTGGTGATCCCCATCGTCTTTTGGCTGTTCGAGATGTGCATGTTGACCTACACCTATAGCGTTCTGGGAGATGCAGCGCGTCAAGGCATCCGATACGCCATCGTGCATGGAACCGACACCACCAACTGCAGCGGGCCCAGCACTGGCTGCGCGGATACATCGGGCGCGAATGTGATTGCCATCGTGCAACAGGCCGCCGCCTATTCCTTTCATGATCTTTCCGATATGCACGTGCAGGTTTCGTATCCAGACTTGAGCTCCGCTCCCCCATCCCGCGTAACCGTCACCATCAACTACACCTATGTGCCCTACATCCGGTTGCCCGGCATCGCTCAATCGGTTCAGTTGAGCGCCCAGGGACGAATCAATTACTGATGGAGGATGGAACGCGAGAATGCGCACTGGCATACAAAGATCGATCAGAAACCCGAAACATTCCGGCCAAACTCCGCACAATCCCGGCGAATCCGGACAGATCATGGTTTCTCTCCTCCTAATGTTGACCCTGTTTCTGCTGGCCATGGTGGGCTTCGCGGTCGACTTGACCAACCTCTGGTTCCATCGTCAGGCTGCACAAACCGCAGCCGATTCCGCCTGCCAGGCTGGCGCCATGGATATGCTGGCGGCAGCGGCTGGCGACTCGCTGCCGAATATGGGCTTTATCCCAGGCACTCCGGGAGATTGCACCTCAGGTGCGGGGACGATTTGCTTTTACGCGAATGCCAATGGATACAACGGTGCCGGCCTGTCTGTAAACGGCGCTTCCAATTCGGTTACGTGGACCTTCCCCAGTTCTGTTTCCGGCACCACCGCTCCCCCCAGTTCTTTGGCTGCCTATCCGTTTCTGAGGGTCGTGGTTACAGAGAACGTCAAGACGCATTTTCTATACACGCTGCACGGCACCACCTACCAAAAAGTCAGCGCCTCTTGCACCTGCGGACTGACGCAGCTCATCGAAGCCGCACCGATGGTGGTTCTGAGTCCGAACGCATCGAGCGCGTTCAGCGCCAGCAGTGGAGCGGAGTTGAATATTGAGGGCGGTCCCCAACGCGGCGTGCAGGTTAACTCCAGCAGTCTTTCAGCCGTCGTTTGCTCGGGCATACTTGACACCAGTAAAGGCGGCCCGAAGGGTACGGGTTCTGATGTGGGGATCACTGGAGGTCCGTCCGCAGCCGACGGTTGCTTTAGCGGGGGTACTTCGGGACACTGGATCGCGGGGACGCTGCCGGTACCCGATCCGTTTGCAGGTGTCGCAGCACCATCCTCCGTCAAGCAGGTCAATCCATTGAGCGGGACCAATGGGCTTTCCGTTACTATGGCCCGCAATGGAGTTGCGGGGGCGGACGGCTGTCCCGACCCAACGAGCAACTGTATTGAGTTTTCTCCGGGGTACTATCCCAGCGGCATTACGGCGACCAGCTCCAATACATTTATATTTCTGCCCGGCATCTACTATCTAGGCGCTTCATTCAATGCGGGTGGCGGCTCAACGTTACGGATGGCCACCCCATGCATTCCAACCTGCAGTCCGATTTCCACCACGGTGGGTCAACAGACCGACGGGTTGATGTTCTACTTTTCCTCGGGATCGATCAGCATCTCGGGAAATTCCGGAAGCGCCAACTCGGATCTACCAGTGCCATCAACTGCTTTGACCTGTGACGGCAGCGCCCCGATCACGTCGCTCGGCATGCCCAATATGCTAAATGGGAATATTCTGGTGGCCCAGTGCGCGGCGAATGGGACCTATTGGGACTCCGGCGGGGATACCAGCGACGTCCGCGGTTCTCCAGGAAACCGAGGACTGCTGATGTTTCAAGACCACGCCGACGTTTCCCAGCCGCAGCTTGCCGGGTCCGGTAACCTGGCGTTTTCCGGAGTGCTGTATTTTCACTCCACAGGCTTCTCGGACAATCTGGGGATTAAAGGCTCCTCAAGCACGGGAGCGTTCATCCTGGGCGAAGTGATCGCGGACCAGATCAGCCTGACAGGAAATGGAGCGGTGAACCTGGCACTGAATCCCGAGGCGTCTACCGAGATGTTAAAGGTAGGCATGTTGCAGTAAGGAACAGGAGGCAATTCCTTTTTGGGAATTTCCATGAATGGTAACGTCTCCGTTCGTTACTTCAGTACTGGGAGTAACCCGCATTTTTCATTCTTCTTCGCTTTCTTCTGGGTACGATTCAACCACAGACACAAAGTCAACAGGCTGGCGGCGTTCCAAACGGGAACTTCTTGTTGCTGGCCGAAGAACAAAATAAGAACAAATTTCCAACAAGGTTTTAAGGAGAAGATCACATGATGAATTTACGAGAACTTTGGATCCGCCTGGTGAAAGAAGAGTCCGGTCAAGACCTGATCGAATACGCATTGGTCGCCGCATTGATCGGATTGGGCGCCGTGGCCGGCATGAAGACACTCGCCAACAACATCGGCAATGCCTTCAATTCCGTGGGCTCCACCCTCAGCAGTTCCGTCTAGTGGCGGATGAAAGGGGCGGTCGTCGTCTCGTTTCTTCAGACTGGGAAGGCTGTGCGGGACAACAGGTCCATGTTTTCGCGAACCCCCGCAGCCTTCCCCCATCCGGTAATGCGCAGACATTGCAAAGATGCAAACTGGATTTCGATACTATTTGGACCTCCCAGTTGCCCGTCGCATTTTTTCTGGTAGGTTGACATGAATCTGGTCTCCCCCGACTGCATGGCCCTCTTGTATGCCTCACTGTGTGCTTCGCTGGGTGCTGTGTGGGATGTGTGTACGCGGCGCATTCCCAATCACCTGACCGGCTCGATGATCGTGCTCGGGCTGTTGCTGCATCTGAGCGCGGGCGGATGGCAGACGATGGGATTGGCTGCAGCCGCGGGGCTGGTGGGAGGAGCAGTTTTTTTCTTCTTCTTTATCGCCGGCGGCATGGGCGCGGGCGATGTAAAACTCATGGCTGCAGTCTGCTGCATTGCCGGGTTCGGTCATCTCGAGGAGCTTTTCCTGGCCACGGTCTTGACCGGCGGTATGTTTGCCCTTGTCCTTGCCCTCGCTCGCGGGCGCCTGAAGGCCACGGTGAGGAACGTGGGAATTCTGATCGAGCATCATGCCACCGCGGGAGCCATGCCGCACCCGGAGCTCAATATACAGAATCCTGCCGCACTGCGGCTTCCTTATGGAGTTGCCATTGCCGCGGGATGCTGGATCACTCTTCTGATGCAGGCTGGGATGAGGTAGCGCGGTGATTAAGCGCCGATTGAGTGTCGCGTTCCTTATTGCCCTGGTAATTTCTGGGGGGTGCACCTTCCTGCTCAGCAGAAAGCTGCATTTGCACGCCGGCGCCATCCCCACCCAGACCTACATCGCGGCTGCGGTTCCGCTGGAAGCGGGTGAGGTCTTAAAGACGGAAAAGTTGAAGATCGTGAATTGGCCCGCCTCCTTTCCTCTGGAAGGCGCTTTTGTCAAGCCAGAGGAAGTAGTGGGACGTTCGCTCTTGTATCCTCTGGCGGCGGGCGAGCCGATTCTCGATCGCGATCTGGCGATTCCAGGCATGGGCCTGACGGTGAAGATCCCCGCGGGCATGCGGGCGGTTGCTTTGCGGTCAAATGAAGTCGTTGGGGTCGCGGGATTCCTTTTCCCTGGCTCCCATGTGGATGTTTTGGTCACGTATCGCTCCGACACTTCGCCTGAGCCGACGACAGCTACGGTTCTCCAGGACGCAGAAGTTTTGGCTGCCGGAAATCAGGTGCAACCGAACCCCGACGGCAGACCAGCGACGGTCAACGTCGTCACCCTGCTGGTTAAGCCGAATGATGCGGAACGAGTTGTCTTGGCCAGCACCCAAGGCACCATCCACTTCGTGCTTCGCAACGGCGCGGATCAGGAGCAGCTTGTCGATGCGCCGGTCGCGCTTTCCCAACTAATTCCCGGTACTGGGCTGAAGCCGGTTCCGGTTCGACATGCGCGGCGGCCGGTGAAACGCGCACAGCCCTATGTCGTGGAGACTGTGCTGGGAAATAAGCAGATTGCAACGAGTTTTTAACGCGGTTTGTGGGAGTGACAAGCATTTGCATCGGAGACCTTCAACTCGACATGGCGCTTTGACGCTCGTACTGCTGTTGCTGGCGGTGGTAAGCGCCGTTCCCGCCTGTGCACAGAATCATACTACGCAAGGGGCATGGCCCTGGCCCATGCCGACGCGGGATCTGCTCCATCCCCCCACCAAGCCGTCGCCCATCCTCTCCATGGCCAAGGCACAGGAACCGCCGCCAGCCGGCTCTTCTCTGGCCATCCAAGTGCAGCCATCGCAAGCGGCTGCGGAAACCATTCACCTCATCATCGGCCATTCTCTGTTTTTGAAGACCACCGAACGTCTGCATCGCGTTTACGTCAGCAACCCGGCTGTGTTGCAGTCTTTCCTTCCCAGCCCGAATGAAGTGGTGATTACGGCTCAGACGCCAGGAGTCAGCACGGTGGCTCTGTGGAATGCTTCCGGACAGTCCGCTCTCTACACTGTATCTGCGGATCTGAATATTGCCGCCCTGCGCCATGCGATCGCCGAAGCCTTGCCGGGTCAGTATATTCATGTGCAGTCGCGGCAGGGACGGGTCTACCTGTCAGGTACGGCAGTTGGCGAATCCTCATTTAGGGAGGCGATCAAACTCGCCTCTCCCTATTCGAAAGATGTGGTCAGTTCGCTGGCGGTGATCTATGTCCATCCTCAACAGGTCCGGCTGCAGGTGCGCATCGCCGAGGTGGATCGGACCAAACTGGACCAATTCGGCTTCAATTTTTTTAGTGGTGGCAGAAATACATCGAGTACTGGCACCCAGCA
>JAJYSL010000256.1 GCA_021793595.1 Acidobacteriota bacterium | reverse complement strand
TCGTCCATGGAAGATTTATGGCGAAGGCCCGGACATGGTAAAGAGCGGATCGTTTGAAGGCAACAGTGTCAGCAAACTTGGGCCGCAGGACATTCGATTTACGCGCAATAAGGCCAATACCGTGGTGTACGCGATGGTGTTGGGATGGCCAGGGAAAGAAGTTGTAATTCGAGCATTGGGCACGTCGAGTCCACAGGCGCCCGCCAAGATAGCGCATGTGGAACTGCTGGGCTACCAGGACAAGGTGAAGTTTCGACAGGAGGGGTCGGCGTTGCGCGTTCAGCTGCCCGCTCAAAAACTATCCGATTATGCCATTTCCCTGAAAGTGACGATGGCCTAAGACGCGATACCGGCACTGCGTAGCCACATACTTGGCAATCGCTGCCAAGAATCCTTTTCAAGGAGCAAGCCGTGTTTCCACGACGTACCCCTATGCTGGCGCTAGTCATTTGTTTCGCGGTCAGCAACGTGGCCGCTCACGGCCAGCACGACGGCCAAGTGCGCATCAATCAAATTCAGATTGTTGGCACCCATAACAGTTACCATGCGGGCCTGCCGCCCAGTGCGGCAAAACTACTCGAGGAAAAAGATCCGAAGGTGTTTGACGAATTGGACTATCGACATCCATCACTGACCAAACAGCTGAACGAAGGCGTGCGGCAGATGGAAATCGACGTGTTTGCCGATTCGAAAGGCGGCCTGTATGCCCATCCCTATATCAAAAAGTTGGAGGCTGCGGCAGGGCTGCCGCCGGACCCTCCTTATGATCGGAATGGAGTGATGGACAAGCCGGGATTCAAGGTGATGCACGTGCAGGATATCGATCAGCGCAGCGTGTGCGAGCCGTTCACCGCTTGTCTGGCGGAGGTGCAGGCGTGGTCCAAAGCACACCCCGGGCACTTGCCCATCTTTCTGCTGATCGAAACCAAGCAATCTCCGTTGAGGAAAGTAAATTTCCCCTCAGTGCACCCGGAGCTGTTTACGCCGGCGGTGTTCGATGCGCTGGATCAAGAGATCCGCTCCATCTTTTTGCCGGACGAACTCATCACTCCCGACGATATGCGCGGCAACTATAAAACCCTGAATGCGGCCGCACGCGCAGGACAATGGCCGACGCTTGGCGAGGCGCGGGGAAAGGTCGTCTTTTTGATGGACCAGAGACCGATGGAGCCTGTATACACCAAAGGGCACCCGAGTCTTGAGGGGCGCGTGTTGTTTACCAACGGGACGCCTGGTGAGCCGGATGCCGCGTTTACCGAAGCCAACGATGCCACGCCCAAAGTAATTAATAAGCTGGTGCGTGAGGGCTACCTGGTGCGCACCCGCACCGACGCCAACACGGTGCAAGCGAGGGCCGATGACACGACGCGGCGCGATGCGGTGATGAAAAGCGGCGCGCAGATCTTGTCAACGGACTATCCGCGCGGCGAAGCGGCGCCAAGCGGATATGTGGTCGAGTTTCCTGGAGGCGCGCTGGCGCGCTGTAATCCAGTGCTGAAAGCACCGGGCTGCAAGAACGCATTGCTGAAGCCGAAGCGATAGATGTCCGGCACGAAATGAAATAACGCTGCCGACGATCCGTTTGCGTCCTATGGCCAACTGACAACTGTGACGGCAAACGGAGCTAAGGTGATGGACGGCCCGTTGACAAGTGAGTCGCGTGGAGGCCCTTCGCCGGTGGATTCATCGACTGTAGAGATTTTCCCACCACGTACCTCGGTTGGCAGCGTAATCTCGGCAGAGCGATTTCTCCGATTCACCAGCAATATCTTTTTTCCAGCGGGAGTCAGAAACGACTGGGCCGTGATGCCGTCCGCATGGCTGACCCTGGTCTCGATGATCCTGTCGCCGGGATGGAAGTTGTTTTTGATCAACCACAATACCCAATAGCGCGCGTTGGGCTTTCCGTTGGTCCAGTCGATCATGGTGACGCTGGGAAATTGGGTGGGATAGCCGACCAGCTGCGACTCGCCAATGATGTCCACACCCTCCTTCGCCAATCCTATGTAGAGATAGGCATACAGAGACCCGGCTGCATTCCAATATGCTGCCGGGATGGATGCAATATGACCGCTGGCATCGGAAACCTGGGCATTGTCATTCGGCAGAATGACCCCTAGCTCGTCGGTATCGATCTTGGTTGCGGGAGACAGGCGATCGCGAATCGAGTTGATGAAGCGCACCGTCGCCAGAAAACGATTGGCTTGATCGAAGAACGTATATTGCCAGTCGTCGATGTTCTCGCTGGGCGCGGGAGTCGCGTAGAAGTGGTACGAAATGTAATCCAGCGGTATTCCGGCACGATGGTTGGCAGGGTTAAGGAAGTATTCGAACCATCGGGGAGTGGCGGATGGATCACCCAAGGCGAGCCCCATAAATTTGGTGTCGGGGCTGACGCGATGGATCGCGCTGACGATGGCGTCGTACCTCGCCGTGTATTGTTCTGGCGTCGTCTTATGCTCAAAATCAACCTCGTTCAATACTTCCCAAACAGGAAACGCATAGTGATAGGGTGAGCGGTGAAACTTGCCGTTTTCGTCGGTAAAACCGCCGCGCGTATACCAGCTGACGAGGCGCGCGTAATAGTCGCCCAGCGCTTTCCCCGAAGGATCTTTCAACTCCGTACCCTGGGTATAATCCCAAAACACCTGATTCGGATCCTTTGGATAAGTCACCGGTTTCGCGGTCTGGAACAGCCACGCTGGAATTGTGCTGAAGTTGATGATGGTGCTGTGGCCGGATGTGGCGTTGAGAAAGTCTTCCATCATCGGATCGATGAGGCGGAAATTCCAGGAAGTGCCAGCCGGTATGGGTGGCTGGAGTTCCGCGACCGCCAGCCGCGGATAGGGAAGCCACGGAACATACCGAACGTAATCCGCGCCGAGCTGTTGGATTGCCCGGAAAGCGCCGTCGTGAATGGGGGATCCTCGGCGCAGCATGGGATTGACCACGACCTGAAAGGTTGGCGTGGAATGCGAGATCAGCAGGGTCTTGCTCCAATCCACAACAACCTGTGCCTGCCGATTCGCGGATTGCGCCAAGCCGGAGACAACAGCCAACCAAGAGAAAATTAGGCAGATGCAGATCTTGCATGGCCCGTTCAGGAGGCGGCGAAGCCGCCGCGCCCCTCCTGCGGCAATCGGCTGATTTGGAGTTGGGAAAAAACCCGACATGGGGCAAGGATAGGCTATCGATGTGGATTTTTTCATCGTGTGTGTCTCGTGGAATTTGCTGACAGGCAATAGCATACGCCACCTTCACGTTCTCAGCGGCTGACGAGTGGACAACGAGAAGGCGCGGACTGAAGTGCGGAACTGCGTCCGCATTTTGTTGCGGGAATTGCTGATCGACTATCATCGTAGCGACCCGACCCTTTTTTCCGGCACGGGCCCCCCAAGCCTCCGACACTTTTGGTGACCCTCGAAAGGACTTTGCATGACCGAGCTTTCGATCGATTGGACGAACGGCAATTTAACCGGAGCCGATGTACGCACGTCCCGCAAGACGTTGGGGGAGATACGTTCTATTTTTGCTGATCGGGAAGCCGGCAGCCGAATGCCCGCGGATCTGGAGATCTATCGCGTACAGGCTTATACTCCAGTGGCCGCTGGGACGGAGGGCGGGCTGTTTTTGGCCGGCACCATTCTACAGCCGGGAAAGGTGGGCCATGAGTACTTTATGACGCGAGGACATTTCCACCAGATGCGCAACCGCGCGGAATACTATTTCACGTTTCAGGGATGCGGCGCGTTGCTGCTGATGGAAGAAGGTGGGACGACGCGGTATGAACCGATGTCGCCCGGCTCGGTGCATTACATTCCGGGTAGCACGGCCCATCGGGTCGCGAACACGGGCGATGTTCCCCTGATGTTTTCCGCATGTTTGCCCAGCGACGCTGGGTATGACTACGAAACCATTGAGCGGCACGGCTTCAGCGCACGCCTGCTGGAGCGAAACGGCGTGCCAGTGCTGGTTCCAGCACGATAAAGGAATCGGCAAGCGCAATTGACGAGGCGTTCTCGCATGCGTGGGCTTTCGTGACTTTATGAAATCGACTGCTGTACAGTGATTGGGGACCCTCGATTGGCGGATGAAGCTTTTCGACAGGAACCACAACTCCTTCCCTGGGGACACTATGAAAGCCATTTCTATTGATCTTGGCGGATCTCACATCAAACTTGCTGTGGTGGACAATGCGAACATTCTCGCCACCGATGAAATTTCCGTCGATTACGGTGCCGGTTTGTTGCCCGTGCTGCCCGTATTTAAGACCATCCTTGACAAATTGCTGGCGAAGCTGGAAATGCGAGCCACGGATTGCGCAGGACTGGCCATGGGATTTGCGGCCATGGTCGATCGCAGCACGGGCAGGGTCGTTTCCACCAATGGCAAATTTGAAGATGCCACAGGAATCGATCTGCCTGGCTGGTGCCAAAGCCAATTTGGAATCCCCTTTGGCTTGGAAAACGATGCCCGCATGGCGTTGCTGGGGGAATGGTATGCCGGCGCGGCCCAGGGTGTGGATGACGTGGTGATGATTACCCTGGGTACAGGCATTGGCGGAGCTGCCATGGCCGGCGGCAAGCTTTTCCGCACCAGGCAGGTGCAGGGTGGGACCCTGGGCGGACATATTCCTGTGCTTTTTACTGGACGGCAATGCACGTGCGGAGCCATTGGCTGCATGGAAGCGGAAGCTGCGGGGTGGTCGCTGCCTCTGGTGGCCAAGGAGTGGCCGGGAATTGAGCACAGCCGTCTGGCGAAGGTGGAACGCGTTGACTTTCGCTCTGTGTTTGAGTTTGCCCGAGAGGGGGACAGCGTTGCCACAGCGATCCGGGATCGATGCCTGCATGTGTGGGCCGTCGGAACGGTCGGTCTGATCCACATGTATGGCCCGGCACGAGTGATTATTGGGGGAGGGGTGATGCGAAGCGCCGACGTGATCATTCCTTACATTCAAGAATACGTAAGGAAACATGCCTGGACACCCAGCGGCACGGTCGAGATTGTACCGGCTACGTTAGGCAACGATGCCGGACTACTGGGTGCAGTTCCGCTGCTAAGTGAGATTCAGTAGAACAACGGTCGAAGCGGAGTACTAAGAAGCCGGCTTCTCCGCGCGCACGAAGGCTTTGATGGTGGCGAGTGGAGACGTTACCTGGCCATGCGGCGAGATGCGGTACTTTCCAACCGACGCTGGAACGATGAACGTCTCTGCGTAATGCACCGGAAAAGGTTCGAAAGCTCCGGTCGGGCTTTCGACGACGGCTTCTTCTCCTTCCACCAGATTCAATACGTTCACTGTTCCTTGTGTATCGTGATCCACAGGTGCGGTGAACCAATGGCGCCGAGTCTCGATAAACTCCGATTTGTAGAGCCCCGTCGATTCCTCCCGCCATCCCGGACCGCTGGCAATTGGGTGCACCGGATCGATTAGGTTTTGGCGCACCCAGCCGGTCGTTCGGTCCCACTGGATGTTTTCCAATCCGTAATCGAGATGGATGGGGCGGGGCTTGCCATCGAGATCGAGGCGGCCCCAATCCCAAAGCTTGAAGGTAAATATGTAGGGCGTGGCGCTGATTTCCAGGACCAATCCATTGCGTCCCGAGCAATGAATCGTGCCCGCGGGGATGGAAAGATGCGCGTGCTTTTTCACCGGCCAGGTATTGATATATTGTTCCGCCGGAAACGATTGCACCCCGGTTTGCGCCACGCGCAGATCGTGCTCCATCCGATTGCGGTCCACGTTCTCTTTCAATCCCAGATACACAACCGCATCCGGCTCCGCATCCAGCATGTAATAGCTTTCATCCTGGGTGTAGGACATGCCGAATTTCTCTTGAATAAAAGAGGTCAGGGGATGGACCTGCAGCGAGAGATTGCCGCCGCCGACGGTATCGAGGAAGTCGAAACGAATGGGAAATTCCGCGCCGAACCTTCTCACAATCTCCGCGCCCAGAAGTTCCTGGGCATGCTGATGCACTAGTGTGAGCGCGGGCAGTTCGACCGTGCGGGAGCCAAACGCCAGGAGCAGACTGTTCTCTTCTGGAACGCAGTCGAAGCACCAGGCAAAGTTGGGTGGACCCTTGGGCAGGTCGAAGTGGGTGCGCATCCATTGCCCGCCCCATGGTCCCGGATCGAAGAATGGCACTACGCGGAAGGGCCGCACGCATGTTTTTTGCAGGCCAAGACGATACAGCTGTCCAGCTACCATCCGCGGAGCATTCGGCACGTTGGTGTCGAGGAAGAAATCGATTGTTGAGAAGAGATTGTGGCGGATGGTATCGGCAACGCGCCAGTCGATGAAAAAAGCCCGCTTATACAGTTC
>JAJYSL010000255.1 GCA_021793595.1 Acidobacteriota bacterium | reverse complement strand
CCGATATGTTTGCCTGGGCTAATCAGAGCGTACCGGAGTGGAATACCATTTCCATCTCTGGCTATCACATGCGGGAGGCTGGATCGACTGCGGTGCAGGAAGTTGCATTCACCCTGGCGAACGGTAAGACCTACGTGCAGGCAGCCATCAATGCCGGCCTCGACATCGACAAGTTCGCTCCTCGGCTATCGTTTTTCTTCAATGCGCACAGCAATTTTCTGGAAGAAGTTGCAAAGTTTCGTGCCGCCCGCCGCATGTGGGCGAGGATCATGCGGGAAGAATTCGGCGCGAAAAATCCACGCTCATGGATGCTGCGCTTTCACGCGCAAACCGCCGGTTCTACGCTGACCGCGCAGCAGCCGGAAAATAACATCGTTCGCACGGCTGTGGAGGCCATGGCCGCAGTGCTGGGTGGAACGCAGTCGCTGCACACCAATGGCTACGATGAAGCACTGGCGTTGCCTACCGAGCAGGCGGCGCGCACAGCCCTGCGAACGCAGCAAATCCTGGCGTTCGAATCAGGCGTGGCCCAGACGGTCGATCCGTTTGCCGGCTCCTATTGCATTGAAGCTTTCACCGACGAAATCGAAAGGCGAGCCGCGGCGTATCTGGAAAGGATTGCTGTAATGGGCGGAATGCTTTGTGCCATTGAGCAAGGATTCGTACAGCAGGAGATTCAGAATGCGGCCTATGAATTTCAGCGTGCGGTCGACGATGGATCCGCCGTGATTGTCGGCGTGAATCGCTTCACGCGCGATGGTGAGCCCGGAATCCCGCTGCAACACATCGACGAATCGCTGGAGCGCAAACAGGTGGAGCAGGTGCGGGCCCTGCGCGCTCGTCGCGACGCGGCTCGGTGGCAGACTGCTTTGCGTGTAGTTGCGGATACTGCCCAAGGTGGGGGAAATTTGATGCCCGCAATACTGGACGCCGTGGAAAGCTATGCAACCGTGGGCGAAATCGCCGGAACGCTACGCAAGGTTTTTGGCGAATATCAGGAGACGGTTGTCATCTGAGAGCGGATGGAGATCCCCTTTGTCGCGCCAGCGCGACTGGGCATCCAAGTGAGATAGATATGAGACCCAGCGGAAATTATGTTGTCGAACCCGAGCGCAAGCGTGCCTGCTTCCCTGCACTGATGCTTGGAGTTCTCCTGGGCATCATCGGATTTGCGGCCTTCACGCGTGAAGCCAAAACTGGAATCTGGGATCAATTGGCAGCGCTGGTAACAGGACGTAGCCTGTCTATTGATAGTTCGCTGCCAACGGTCGTCAACAAGATTCAACGCCTGCAGCGACTGGAAACTGTCAATTATTCACTCGACAAAATCGTCGAAGGCGATCGTCAGAGTTCTGTCCTTCCGGATTTTCTCTTCGGCGATAAATTGTTGCTGGTTGTACATGGCAACGTGATCGCCGGAATCGACCTGGCCCAACTGACGACCAGCGATGTGCAGATTGAGGGCCGTTCCATCCAAGTGCATCTGCCCCCCGCGCAGATCTTTGTTACCGATCTTGATAACCAAAAAACCCGCGTGTATTCCCGCACGACAGGTCTGCTGGTTCCAGAAGATCCAAACCTTGAGAGTCAGGTTCGCGAGCAGGCGCAACAGCAGATTCAGCAGGCTGCCTTGGCGGATGGAATTTTGGCAACGGCCAAAAAAAACGCGAGCGCAACGGTCACCTCAATGTTGCTGGGGCTGGGATTCCAGCAAGTCACGGTGAATTAGCGTTCCAAAAAACCTCAATCCCACATATGGTCGCATTTGTGTTCTTATAAACTTGTGGCCAATCCAGAGCATCATGAGTTTGAAATCGGCAATGTGCAGGTCGGGTCCGGAAAGCTTTTCCTGATTGCAGGGCCGTGCGTCATTGAGAGTGAAGTTCACGTTCGCACCATGGCAGATGCGATCCAGCGCATAGTGGGCGACCTTGGCGTTCCTTACATCTTCAAAGCCAGCTTCGATAAAGCGAATCGCACTTCCGTTAAAAGTTTTCGGGGTCCGGGGTTGGAAGAGGGCTGCAGAATCCTGCGACGCCTGGGGGAAGCCACGGGCCTGCCAGTGCTGACGGATGTGCATGACGCCCACGATTGCGAGCGTGTTGCGGAAGACGTGGATGTCCTGCAGATTCCAGCATTTCTCTGTCGGCAGACAGATCTGTTGGTGGCGGCTGCGCAAACGGGTAGAGCCGTCAACGTGAAAAAAGGCCAATTCGTTGCGCCGGAGGACATGCGACATGCGGTTGAGAAAATTGAGGCGACCAGTTCCAACCCGCGGGTACTGTTGACGGAACGCGGTGCCAGCTTCGGATACAACAATCTTGTCGTCGACATGCGCTCGCTAGCCGTCATGCGGAAATTTGCGCCCGTGGTATTCGACGGCACTCATTCCGTCCAAATGCCGTCTGCACAAGACGGGGTCAGCGGCGGTCAGCCGGAATTTATTCCAGTATTGACGCGGGCCGCTGTGGCCGCGGGCGTGGACGGAATTTTTTTGGAGGTCCACGACAATCCGGCGCAGGCGAAATCAGATGGCGCCAACGCTCTCGACCTGAAGCAATTGAAGCCGCTGTTGGAGACACTTCTGGCAATCCACCAAGCGGCCCGCATGTAGTACGTCCCAAGGTGCGCCGCCGCGAATGAAGCGGAGAGGCACCTCGGACCCTATTTCGCCACCGGCAGTTGCGGTTGAACCAGAGTGAAGCCAGCGGGAACTGCAAATTTCCCTGCGTCGATTGGAGTCGACGAGAACCCAGACATTTCCGTTTTCGATTCCATCAGCACGCTCGCGGTGGGAGTCTGTTGCGCGGCGTTGGAGTTATCCTCAGCCGGCCGCGGAGGCGGTACTTGCTTCTTGTGTCGGAAACCGCCAAATCCGCCAATTCCAAAGCTGCCCAGCTTG
Organism: Acidobacteriota bacterium; assembly: GCA_021793595.1. Next base: position 3,423 of record JAJYSL010000255.1, on the reverse strand, counting down.
CTGGCGATCGCGTTGGATGCTGACTGCTGGGCAACCTCCTTTGCGGAAGGCATTTCTGGCCCTGATGGGCTTGGCGGCAATGGCGCTTCGCTGGCTGCCGGCAGAGGTTGTCCGTTCGTCGTCGCTCCCATGCGCATAATCTGTTCCACTGGAATGCCCTTCACCTTCGACATCTCTTTGACCATGTCAGACATCCCCTGGGCCGCGGCCGGCTGCATGGCAGTCAGAGTCGCAGACATGCCGCTGCCGCGGAATGCCTCTCCCATTTTGACGGCAAGCTTCTGTTGGAAATTACGCAGCTCGTCATAGCCTGGAATTTCCGGCGCCATCCACATATCATTGGTGATCGCGAAAGCACCCTGCTGTCCGTTGGTGGTGTCGGTTCCGATCATTTCCATGGTGAGGATTGCTTCGTTGGCATCGACTCCACTCACCTGCTTTGTAGATCCAGTGTTGCGCACATTCACTTTGAAACTCACTTGCACATTCTCCGGTCTCTGTTGCGGCGCCGAAGCGGTCGGCTGTTGCTTCGCCTGTTCCGCCTTCGCCTGCTGCACGGCTTGCTGGAACTGCTGACGCATTTGGTCGAATGTCATTTGCGTATAGGTATGTTTTTGCAGGTCGACATTGGTAATTGTTTCCGCGTCGAGATCGATGATCTGGATCGTCTGCGGATCGAATCGCGCCATGCGATTACCCTGCACGTAGACAGTGGAGACAACCGGAGCGGCGACATCCTTGGCTTGCTTACTAAAGTGGGAGGCAAATTTCATCATGCCCATTAACGAGCCACCGGTGATTTGCGTGGTCTCCTGGTACTGGAAATCGCCCAGCGCGACTGCGGGCAACAGCAGGCCCAACCCGAGCGCTCCGAATTGAAGTCGGTTCATAGTCCCTCCTTCGGTACAAATCGAAATAGGGAGGGGTACCCTTGGGGAGGGCGGATTGCGCTAATCTACGCCACAATGAGTACATTGTCCACGGAATCGACGAAAGATCGGGGAAGCCTGTTTTCACCGGATTGCAAGGTTCGCAAATATAAAAGCTCGCGGCGACGATCCTGACCTGCCATGAATGAGCGATGGATTGTAGAACTTCGCGCACCCCTGCGAGGTCGGGACGGAAGCCAACACTTTCATGCACGCTTATCCATACTAAGCGACAAATCGATCACGAATCCCCCGCGTATCGGCCGGTCGCGAACCGGTTACACTTTTCCTGCAGGTATTTCTATGGAAATCACCAGGCGAGACCTATTCGCGCGAGCGCTTGCCAGCGGGACCGCTCTCTATATGTTTCGCAGAATGCCTGTTTGCGAGGCTCTTGCGAACTCCACGCCGCAGCAACTCGCCGCCGATCCGCGACGGCCCCAGTTTCATCTGTTACCGGCAGCCAATTGGATGAACGATCCCAACGGGCCCATCTATTGGCGCGGAAAATACCACATGTTTTACCAATACAATCCTAGCGGCGCGTACTGGGGAGATATGCATTGGGCGCACGCAACCAGTCCCGACATGGTCCACTGGACGCACCTGCCCATTGCGTTGTCGCCCACTCCTGGAGGTCCGGATGCCGGTGGATGTTTCACTCGCACGACCGTCGTGGACGCGGGGACGGTGACTGCGATCTACACCGGCGTGGTTTCGGCCCCAGAGAATCAGGCGACAATTCGCGATGGAAATCACAGCTTGCGCGAAAGTCAATGCATGGCGGTTTCCGCCGATCCGGAATTGAAGCGATGGTCGAAGCTGCCCAAGGCGATTATCGATGCGCCTCCCGTCGGCATGCACGTCACAGGGTTTCGCGATCCTTCGCCCTGGCGTCAAGGGGACTGGTGGTACATGACGATAGGTTCAGGATTTCCGCACCAGTCTGGCGCGGTGCTTCTCTACCGATCGAAAGACCTGCGTCATTGGGAATATCTGCATGTTCTGGTCAGCGGAGCGAGTGTAGAAGGAAGTGCGGCTCATCCTGTGGCTTCCGGCGATATGTGGGAGTGTCCAGAGCTTTTTCCGCTCGGAGGTAAACATGTTCTGATCTTTTCAACCCAAGGCAAGACACATTGGAAGATCGGCGACTTGGATCCGAAAGAGATGCTATTCCATCCGGAGAAGGAAGGCATTGTGGATTATGGGTCCTACTATGCTGCCAAGACGCAGCTGGCTCCAACAGGCCAATGCATCCTGTGGGGATGGATTCTCGAGACGCGTCCCCTCGCGGAATATCGTGCCGCGGGATGGGCTGGAATGATGTCTTTGCCGCGAGTGCTGACGTTAGCAAGCGATGGCGGACTCGCGATGCAAGCGGTGCCTGCGGTGCAAGTGCTCCGGGGAAGGTTGCAGGTTTTGAAGGTCACATCGAGCGAAGAAAAGAACCAGGAACACATTGGCAAGATGACGATCGAGAATTGTTGCGGCGAGATTCTCTGTACGTTTCAACCAGGGGCGGATAAAGTTGGCCTTTCATTGCGCGGATCGCAACCGAATCAAGGCGCGACGGAGACGTGGCTCACATTGCAGTATGATCCCGCGGCGCAAAATCAAATCTCAGTCGATGGGGCGGTCATTCCCGTGCAGTTGAGCGATCCGCATACGCTGGAAGTCCACATCTATATCGACGGATCTGTGGCAGAAGTATTCGTGAACAAACAGATCGCGCACACCAAGCGCTTCTATTATTCCGGCGCCGATGCACCCAAGATGAGTCTGGCGATTCTCGGAAAGACTACGAACCTCTCCAGCCTGGAGATGTGGCAGATCCACCCGATCTCTCCGGATCGTCTGACAACCTGATCGATGCCGCGCACTTTGCCACCGATCACGCCTAGCTGATGTCGACTTTATAGCGAGGCCATTTCGAGACCATCTCCCACGCGTTGATGGTGGGTTCCGATTCACATTCCAGCTCGATCACCGTCATTGGAGAATCCGGCGCATCGACAGGCAAACCCGTCAATCGCAACGTCAGCGGTTCATTTTGCGTAAAGGGAACGCTCTGCCCGGTTTTCAGTAAGCGCGCCGACGTGACTTTCGCTTTCAAGCCGCCGATGGCAACCACAACTCCAGGCTGGAAAAAGCTCAGCCACTGCGCCGCGGGCGTCACTCCGGGCCAATACTTCTGATGCACATACAGGGTATTTCCGCGACGAGTAAATTGCGTATTGGGCGCGGCAGGGAACGAGCCTCTGTCAGTCAAGTAGATTGCCTTGCCATTGCTGTCGAGCCACGCGCCCACTTTATCCAGAACATCGACGGATTCCTGCGGCACCGATCCGTCCGGCTTGGGCCCGATGTTCAGCAGATAATTTCCGCCCCCCGCCGCGCACGTCGCCAGATTGCTCACAATCTCCTTCGGCGTTTTCCACGAGTCGTCGCCGCGGTTATAGCCCCAGCTATCGTTCAGCGTCATGCATGTTTCCCA
>JAJYSL010000254.1 GCA_021793595.1 Acidobacteriota bacterium | reverse complement strand
GTTTTTCGCGCCACGTTCCCTCGCAATCCGTTCGACATAACCGCTCTCGCGGAGCGCGCGCAACGGGTCTTCCGGAACTCCACGCGCTAGGCGCCATTCCCGGACGACCGGTCGAACATCTTCCCAGAATGCAGCGCGAAAACATTCCTCTGCTTCGACCAACCTACACTCGTTTTGCAACCGGCTGAGTTGCTCATGGTCTACCAATGCAGCTCGCGCATAGAGCTCCTGTGCGGCGATGGTCGTCTGCACCATTGCCTCGATCTTGCCTTTTAGATTGTAACTTTGGTCGATCATGAAAGGAACGTGCATCGCCGCACCCCGCTCAAACTCGCAGCTCAAGATTTCGTGAAAGATACGGAAGACTTGATATGGATCGATCGAACCCAGCGTCAGATCATCATCGGCATACCTGCGGTCGTTAAAGTGAAATCCCCCCAGTATATCCAGTTGCAGCAGCCACGCCACAATCTGCTCTATGTTCTGCGACTGATAGTGGTGCCCGGTATCGACCAGCACCCGCGCCTGTGGCCCCGCACCGCGTGCCAGTTCCAGCGCCATGCCCCAATCCGCGATATCGGTGTGATAAAAGGCGGGCTCGAAAGGCTTGTATTCAATCAGCATCCGCTGATTGGTGGCGAGCGCACCATGCGTCTGCAGAAAGATCTCCTGCATCCAGTCGATCCGCTTCCGTATATTTTGTGTGCCGGGATAGTTCGATCCGTCGGCCACCCAAAAGGAAATGTCGCGCGATCCGAGCCGTTTGCCGATCTCGACAGAAAGCAGAATATGATCGAGCGCCTTCTGCCGGATTTGTGCGTCGGGATTGCAAATGGAGCCGTATTTGTACTCCTGCGCCTGAAATAAGTTTGGATTGATCGATCCCGCCTGGATTCCATATTTCGACACCAACTTCTGGATCGCCGGGACATCCGCCAGTCCCCCAGGCAAGTCCCACTCCACATGCAAGGCCATGATGGGGCTGATACCCGTCAGCGCTAGTACCTGTGCGGCATCTGCAAATTTTTCTTCGATCGACGTTGCCGCCGCTGCCTGTAGAAACTTGCCGAATCGCGTTCCAGTGTTTGCAAATCCCCAGGATGGCACTTCGAGTTCGAATCCATCCAACGCTTTCCAGAGTAGGTCTTGTTTTTTCTGTCGCATATGGTGTCCGTCCCCTGCCCCCTCAGTTCAACTGCATGGAAGGGGCAACAAGCCATTTAATAGAAAACTAATTCCCTATTGGAAATCAACACAAAGCATAGCAAAGAAATATCCCCCCTATCAATAGATTTTCTCGAAGAGATGCGTTTCGTATACGCTGCGATCTTTGTGCCGAACCAACAGTGGATGAAATCGACGACCACATTCAGTCCGAGTGCTTCAAGAACTTCCTGCGATCGTCCTGGTGCGCCTCGGTCCGTTTGCAGACCGAACCAAGAGGATCTCGCGGGCGCCATGCTGCTCCCGTCTTTGTCCACGCCAAACGCGCCAGGATGTCACCGGGGAGGCGACAATCATCGTCTCCTGCGGTCGCTTGCCGCAGCCTCCATACACTTCGATCCCTTACTTCAAATAGAAATTCCATTTCACAATCAATATATAAACAATTTATGATTGCTTGGCTTCAGTGCAATCCATGTTCGGTACGGCTGGCGCGGCACAGATTTCCTACCGGGAGGCAGTTTTGGGCGTAAATCCCTTTCTGGGTGTCATTTTTAATTGGCTTGGTGGGCTGGCCTCTGCCAGTTGCTACCTGCCCTTCCGTGGCATCAAGCGCTGGTCTTGGGAGACATACTGGCTCGTGCAGGGGATATTCAGCTGGATTTTTGCTCCCATCCTGATTGCTGCCGCACTGGTGCCGCACCTGTATTCGATACTGCATGCCGCCCCAGCGTCCAGCCTTTTTTTCTCTTATTTCTGGGGTTCCATGTGGGGATTTGGCGCGCTGACTTTCGGGCTTTCCATTCGTTATCTCGGCATTGCCCTCGGCTATCCCATTGCCATGGGGCTCTGCACCGTCTTTGGGACCCTGATGCCACCGATCTTCAGCGGTGAAATGGGGACAATCGTTCGCCAGAGATCCGGCCAATTTATTCTTTTGGGCATTGGCATCTGTGTCGTCGGGATCATCTTCAGCGGTCTGGCCGGACGCTCTAAGGAACAGGAACTCTCCGAGGAAGAAAAAAAGAAAACGGTCAAGGAGTTCCATTACGGCAAGGGCCTCGCCGTGTCCATCTTTGCCGGTGTGATGAGTGCCTGTTTCGCCTACGGACTCGCAGCCGGGAAGCCAATCGCGCAAATCGCGCAGACAAAGCTGGCGCTCGAACATCACTCCGGCCTGTGGCAGGGCCTGCCCGTCCTGGTGGTTGTGATGTTGGGTGGGTTTACCACAAATTTCTTTTGGTGCCTCATCTTGTTGGTCCGCAACCGCTCCGCCAGCCAGTACATCGGCCTTTCGGCGCTGACGGATCCTGCAGGTAGCGCTCCGTCCGGCGCGGTTTCCGCCGTGCCGCCTCCTGCACCAACGGAATTTCCATCGCAGTCTGCGGCCGCAGTCCGCGCGCCCTCTGTTAGCCGCCTGCCGGTGAGCAGGCTGATCGTGAATTATCTCTTCGCCGGCGCCGCTGGAGTCATCTGGTATTTCCAGTTTTTCTTCTACAGCATGGGCCAGACCGAGATGGGCAAATACGCCTTCTCCAGTTGGACGCTGCTCATGGCCAGCATCATTATCTCCTCGACTCTTTGGGGCATCGCTCTTCATGAGTGGCGCGGCACCAGCCGGCGTACACAGGGCCTGGTCGCGATCGGCCTTGTACTGCTCGTGGCCTCGACCGTTGTCGTCGGCTATGGCAATTATTTGCAGGTCAACGGCAGCTCTCAACCTCGGCCTGCTTCCAATCCGCGGCAAAAATTGGGCATGGCTCAGAAATTGGATCCGCCGAGTACCCCTCGATCCTAGCGCAGCTAGGGGGGATGGAACGATGCCCGCATCATCCCGCGCGTACCGCATGCAACCATGCAAGGAGTCATTCTGCCCCTGTCGCGCAGCGAAGAATCCATGCATTCGCGTCCCGTAGCAGCGGAAGGCCGCCGCTCTGAGCGAACTGTATTCAACGATAAGGGAGTCATTCTGAGCGCAGCGAAGAATCCATGCATTCGCTTTCCTTACCCGGAGCAAAGCCGCAGGGTCTCAGAACAGCAACCCCAGCCACCCGCCTTCCACTCCCCGCGAAACCGCTCCAGGTCTCCAACCGATGGCTGGTGTACCTTGGGTGCCCCAGGTCTCGCTTCTGAGACCTGGGATTCTCCAATCCTAAAAATCATCCCATCACAATAGATAGCGGTCTTCGAGCCGTCGCGTCTGCCCCAGCGCCGTCAAGGTCTCCAGAATTTCGGCCACCCGTATTCGACTGGCAGGCTTGAACGCTGCCGCGACCTGCTGCGCGCTTTGCAGCGGAGTGGCGCGAAGAGCATCTTTCACCGCCCGCGCAATTCGATCAACGCAAGAGTGTTTTTGCCGGTACTAACTAACCGTCCTCCATAAGCTCCCGATTCCCAAAGTGATAATCATGACTTCGGTGTGTTCCCGCTTTCGGTTCCGGCTGCAATTTGCACAGGGCTGGGAGTTCCTCATCGTGCTGTAATGGGAACAATCAGCCGCATTTCAATCGGTCGCGGTAATGTTTAAGATGTGGATACGGTACCTCCATCCAAGCGTTCCGAGGTCATGGCTCTGGTCCACTCAAAGGACACGCGGCCCGAGCTACTCGTCCGCAGGCTTGTATTCGCCACAGGTTACCGGTATCGGCTCCATGCGAAGGATTTGCCTGGCCGACCCGATCTCGTTTTTCGTTCCCGGCGAAAGGTCATTTTCGTTCACGGCTGCTTCTGGCACCGGCACAACGCCTGCGCCCTTGCGCGGATGCCGAAATCGCGACCGGAGTTTTGGGGGCCGAAGCTGGAAGGAAACAAGCAGCGAGACGCTAGAAACTTGGTGCGCCTCAGGCAGCAGGGGTGGCAGGCGCTGACGATTTGGGAATGCCAGCTTAGCGACACCAATCGTTTGCAGAGCAAGATTAGGAGGTTCCTCGATGCATAGCGTTGAATTATTTGCCGGAGCTGGTGGACTAGCGATTGGCATGTCGAATGCTGGATTTAGTCACGCGGCTGTCATTGAATGGGATCATGACGCTTGCGAAACATTCCGTGAAAATCAACGTGACAATTTCCAAGCTGTTGAAAAATGGCCACTGTTCGAGGGCGACGTGAGAGAGTTCGATTATAGCCGCCTGACGAATGTTGTGGTTGTTTCGGGGGGCCCACCATGCCAGCCATTTTCACTGGGCGGTAAACATCGTGGGCACCTAGATACGAGAGACATGTTTCCACAGGCGGTTCGAGCAGTGCGCGAATTGAGACCTAAGGCCTTCATCTTTGAGAATGTCAAGGGGCTCTTGCGGGAAACATTCGCCGACTATTTTGAATATATCCAGCTCCAGCTAACACATCCGAGCTTCACTCGGCGCAAGTCGGAAAACTGGAAAGAGCATCGCATGAGGCTGGAAAAGCACCACACCTCCCTTCAAGGTCGCACGGAGTACAATGTCGTGTTCCGGCTGCTGAATGCCGCGAATTATGGAGTGCCACAGCGCCGTGAGCGTGTTTTCCTAGTTGGATTTCGGTCCGACCTCGGTATCGAGTGGAGCTTCCCAGAAGGCCCTTATTCGGAAGACAACTTGCTGCGTTCGCAGTGGGTGACGGAGGAGTACTGGGACCGTCATAGAATCGCGAGTCGCAAACGACCGCGACTCGACCCCCGCCAAGCCACGCGTGTAGTGAAACTTCGCGGGGATCTACCTTTCGATTCCGACAAGCTCCCGTGGTTGACGGTGAGGGACGCAATCGCGGACCTACCTGATCCTGAGAAGAAACTGCGGAGCGAGATTCCAAATCACGCGTTCAATCCTGGTGCCCGGATCTACAAGGGGCACACTGGCAGCCCACTCGACGAACCCGCGAAGACCCTAAAAGCGGGCGACCACGGCGTGCCGGGTGGAGAAAACATGCTCGCGCGGGTGGACGGAACGGTTCGTTACTTCACCGTCCGCGAAGCTGCCCGTCTGCAGACCTTCCCCGACAAATACGTGTTTCGAGGTGCTTGGACCGAGGCTATGCGGCAACTGGGAAACGCAGTCCCCGTTCGCCTGGCCCAGACTGTCGCCGGATCGGTGGCCGAAACATTGCTAAAAAGAAGCAAGGATAACCGATGACAAAGACTCCCTTAAAGCTCGAACAGTTGGCCGACCGGATCAAGGAGATCTCCGAGGAGATCGCCAAGGAGGAGGCAACACTACTTGCTGGGCCAAGCGCAAAAAGAGTTCGAAAGAAGATTGGAGATGCGTACGAGAAGCTGCGAAGGGTCATGGAGGACCTCGACCCCATAAAGCATCCAGGATTTGTCTTCGACCCCTCAAATCCGAACGTAGTCGGGCGGATAGTCGGAATCACGATGATCGCTCAGCCCAGAAAACCGCTTACGATTGCGGATCGCTTCTATGGTTCCGGGGTCTATGCGATCTATTACGCGGGAGCATTCCCAACCTACTCGGCGATATCGAAGCGAGAACATCCTATCTACGTTGGCAAGGCTGATCCGGCTGACCCCGCGAGTAAAACGGCATTCGAACAAGGAGACAAGCTGTCGGGCCGCTTGAATGAACACCGAAAGAATATTGTCAAAGCTGCGGCGGAAAGCTACCTGATCGATCTCTTCAAACCGATCTGGAATAATGAGGTCGGCATTTGTTACGGTTTTGGCAAACACGGGGACGCGCCTGAAACCCGTGCGAACCTTCGTTCGCCGTGGGATACCCTGCACCATGGTCGCGACTGGGCTCACCGAGATCCAAATATGTTGGATGCGCGACCAAGGGAGCAAATTGTCAAAGATATCGCGCGGCATTTTGCCGAATACCCACCGCTCGGCTCAGTTGATGAGATTTTGCGCCGTTTCCTGGATGAAATGAGGGAGATTGCCTAAGGTTGATGATTGGTCTGCGATCAACGATGAGCAGACAATTAGCTGCGCGCCAGGTGCCCCATCAATCCTAGCGCAGCTAGGGTGGGATAGAACGATGCCCGCAGCACAGCACGGTGCCACAGGTTCCGATTCTTAGACGTGGACTCAGGCGGATGAGTTCCACTTATGTCACCGTCAATCCGGAAGGAATTCTAGCCAAAGATATTTGAAATTTTGAAACCAGGGGTCGCCTGTCCGATGATCTTGTTATCCCGACGAGAGCAAAGGGAGGCGACCGATGGAAAGGTTCA
>JAJYSL010000253.1 GCA_021793595.1 Acidobacteriota bacterium | reverse complement strand
CCCGCTCCCGCTGCTTGATCGGCACATGCTGACGCACGCTGACCGGGTACGCCACGGAATCGGAACGCCTGCACCACCAGCGGTACGCCGCCCCAGGCGGTCCGGGTTTCTTGCAGCGGCTCATCATCCATCTCAAACAACAGCGGCGATTCAGTGGGCGATGGCTTCCGGGGCGGCTTCATGACCACATCCTACCCGCGCCCCGCACCTGAAAAGCGCAGGAAAAGTGACGCCAGAAACTCCCCATGTAACCCCGCACCCATCGACTCCACGCGGCTTTCTCAACATCGCATCCACTTGCGCCCAGTTGTTATGTACGGATCAGGGTCGGGTCCATTTGTCTTGTGGACCAAGCAATCACTGGCTAAACCAGTCCGCTGTCGCCTACTCCCGCGTTGGGCAACGTAATTGATCGATGAAGCAGTCGTCACGGAGGAAGATTTTGGTGGCAGTGAGGGACCCATATCGAAATCTAAACCACGTTATTTGAACGGATTAGTGATTGATCTTCTTGTAGTACCCCCAGATGTACCCCCACGAGAATTGTACTTGGGCACGGGCCGTGAGCAACCGCCCAGGCAATCCGCCGATTCTCAGTCATCTCCATCCGTCCTAAAATCTAGTGTCGGACCTCGGACGGCTTTATGTACGCGCGGCAGGTCGCAAGGTGGCACTGAGTGTGATTGCCCTTGTGGGACTCGCAGCAGCAATAAGATCAGGCTCAACCCGTCAGCAATCCGGGGTTTCGCCAACGGAGGAGGGCGTCTATGACAACGCAAGTCAATACTTGGGCCCCGACCTTGCGCGATAGCGAGGGGCCGACAGAGCGCGTGAGGGTTCCCTGCGGGCCGTCGCCTCCGGAGAACAAGGAGGAATACTGGGACTGGCTGTGCGACAGGATGCAAGTTCTGATCGACTCGAATCCGAAGGAAGCGCGAAGGAACTTGGAAGAATTGCCCGTAGCGGAAGGGGCGCAATTTTCCAGTGTGCGAACCGATCCGATACATCAATGGGCGTTCCAGATCCCTACGCCCTGGCATACAGAGATTCGCGATGGCGAAAACGCATACAGGATGAAAAGTACAGGCATCGTAAACAATACGAAAAGACTCACGCTAGGAGGGGAGGGGTCATCCAAGGTGAAAACGACACTCGCGGTACTCGCCGTTGACGAGTAAATGTGAATCGCTTCAGATGCGCATAGATAAAGCATCACATCTAGTTCCTACTCGCCAATTGCTTGTAGCGAGTGGCGATCTGCTCTACTCATCGCTAACGTCGAGTCCTGAGCGGTACTGAATCGCTCAAGGAGAATCGAAAATGACTCAAGCCATCCTTCGGCTTCCGGCAGTGAAAGCAACAACTGGTCTTTCGCGCAGCACATTATATCTGCGAATCGCGCATGAAGTTTTTCCGCATCCCGTCAGCCTGGGAGGGCGTGCCGTGGGCTGGCCCGCGCACGAGATTGCCGCACTGAATGCTGCGCGCATTGCTGGCAAGCCGGATGCGGAAATTCGCGCGCTGGTAAAGCAATTGGAAGCGGCTCGCAAAGCTGTTGCGTAGGACGCGCAACGCCATGTGCAAGGGCCATCCCAATTATCAGCTGGTCAAAATCCATCGCAACTACCCGGTGGAAGAGATTGCACGCTTGTTTGGAACCTATAAGAATATCGTGCGCGCACGGAGTGAAGGCCGGACTGCCCACCTGTGACAACAAGCGTCTGTTGCTCATTCTGGTTTATGATCTCTCCGCCTATCTCAAAGTGCGCCGCGAGAAAAACAAGCAGCCTTGCCTGTCCGGGGAAATCTACCGCGTGCGGTGTCGCACTCCCAAGCAACCCGCCGGAGAGATAACCGAGTACCAACCGATTACAGCGGCAGAGCTTTCCTTGAAGGGCGGCTCACAGGTTCTGATCCGGATGCGGAGTCTGTATGTAATGTTGAGAAACTTCCACGTGCGGCGTGACTTGGATTGCATGTGCAGGTGCCCCCGACGTCCCTCGTGGCGGACGATCCGTCCCTTGGCCCGCGCAACGAAAATGGAACTGACGCGGCAACCTTGGCATTGGTGGTGATCCGTCTGCATGCAGCAAAAGGATGGTTCGTGAACACGCGGCCATCGTCCATCCTTCTCTATATGAAGTAATTCCGCATCTGCCCGACAGCGCATACATTGCGCTCATTTACATCCGTCGGTCGCAAGGATCGGTCAGCCTACTCCGTAATTTTCTAAATCATTCCCCAACCACAAATCAGGAGGAACTTTCCATGGTGTTTGAACACATCCTGTGGATGGTCGTCTGTCTGCGTCTGCTGGGCAGCGAGCCTGCAGCCCCATCCCCTGGCATGACACTGTTCGCCTATGCGGCGGAGCTGGAGCTGCAGTATTGTAGGCTCCGCAGTTCCGCAGGCACAGTGGCCAGTCGCGAAGCGGGCGAGCTCACGCGCGACCTTGTCGGCATCCTCGGACTACCGCACACTGCCGAACCCTTGCCACCGAGCCTTGCTACCCTTGCTGTTCCGTGATGCGGCAGATCGTCCCACCACTTGGGTCCATCCCAACAAATTCCAATTCAATGGGCAGCAGCAAACTACCCGCCTTCACCTTCCACTGAACCCGTCACCCCATTTCCTCGGAGGGCGACCTCTGCGCGCAGGTTGGATTGATCTGGGATCACCTCACGGGGAATGCTACTATGAAGCGCGACGGCTCCAGGGTATCCAAGCCGTTGGGGATATGTTTCCATTCCTGCCACGCCAGGAGTGTCTAGCCAATATGATTGTCACCCCTCGGAGAAAGGCCGTACATGCACCCATCACGATCAAGGCAAAACCGGCCGGAGAAGCCGGGAAAGCCAGATACGCAGTCCCCCAGCAAGATCCTCTTTTATGTGGACACGAACGTCTTTGCCGGTCACGACCTGATGAGTCTCGCCGCCAGCGATGCCATCCGCGAACACTTTCCAGGGACTGAAATCACCTGGTTGATGAGCGACGACAACCCCCGCATGCTGCAGCGGCTTCAGGAAAAGGACTATCAAGTCCACTTTCTTGTCAGCACCGCACGTGACCGGTTGCTCAAGCATCCCTTCGCGGCCCTGCGCGCCGTCCTCGCCAATGCTCGGAAGATTCGCCGCCTTGCCCCGGACGTCGTAATGATTGCTCAGGGAGTCATCACCCTCAGCTTTCTCGGCTCAATCGCCGCGCGCCTAGCCGGGGTCGCCTACTGCTGTTATTTGCCCATGGGATCGTTGGCTTCAGAGTGCGACGTGGAATCCGACTCGCGCGCGCTCGATGCGCTTTGGCACTTCTGCTACCGCCGCACCCCCAACTACATAACCATCGACGGCGAACAAAAAGCGACTGATCGCCCTCAGCAATCCCAAGGCCACCATCAGAGTGGTCGAGAACCATGTCCCCCGGAACAACGGCATTACACATTCGCCGGATGAGGCACGCAAGGAATGGAAGATCCCCGGCACGCGCCCGGTTATCGCGGTCATTGGCAGATTGCGATTCGCGCAGAAAAACCAGGATTGGCTCGTCCGCCAGCTCGCAGCCGATCCCTTCTGGAAAGACTACCTCGTCCTGATCGTCGGCGACGGTTCGGATTCGGAGCGCTTGCGGCAGATCGTCCTCGACCTTAAGCTGCAGGATCAGGTTCGCATGGTCGGCTGGAGCGACAAAGTCGAAACCCTCTACCCAGCCCTCGACCTGCTTCTCATACCCTCCTGTTCGGAAGGCGTTCCGCTGGTGATGCTCGAAGCGCTCTCATATCGCGTGCCCGTCGCCGCAACCAACCGGGACGGCATGAAGGAATGGCTGCCCCAGGACTGGCGCTTCGAGGTTGGCGACGGCGAAGGTATGAAGCGCGCCGTCCTCTCCGCCCTGCGCCGTGGTGATCCCGAGTTCTGGCGCGAAACAAGCCGCCATTTGGATTCCATCCACGACAGCAAGCGCTTCGCTGCTGAATTTCTGGAGGCCGTTCTCTCATTTACGTAAGGCTGAACTGGATACTTAATCTGCTGGAGACGGACTACATCTATTCACAGATAAGTTCTTAGACGAATACCATCACGATATCCCGTACAAAGGATTTCCAACTCCTTTCGTAACGCTGATAGTCGCCGGCGCGCATTAGAAGTTGCAACGCTTGGGTAGGTCGACTCGTATAGGGCGCAGCGCGATCCCGCAGGAACGCGATCTTCTTTTGCAGGCGCTGCGCGGTGTCACGATTCCGAACCTCATCAGATGCCAGGAGGTTTCGCCGCAATTCCTCGAATCCGGCTGCCTCGGCACGATGCTTCGCCGGCTCCGCGTGCTTGCCTCTTTCCAGACGTCGCCGGAGCGGAAGCGCCGGTAGCGCTGACTCGTCCACTCCAATCTGCTGCCCGGAATGCAGCCGATATTGCACCAGCGGTTCCGAAATAAACGCCAGTTTTGAGTGCGCCATTAGCATCCACACGATCCAGGCGTCATGCACCCAAATCGCCGGAATAGGCATGAAATAGGGTCGCAGGCTGGCGCGAAACATAAGGGTTGCGCCCGTAACGACATTTCCTTTCAGCATGACTTCTGCCCAAAGTCCTGCTTGAAACCGGCTCTGATCGCGAGGCGTAAACAGGAAAGTCGTCCACAGGCGCTTGCCGACGGGCTTGGAAGAAGCGTCGATAAGTTCCGCATCGGAAAAGACTCCGCCCAGAGAGGGGTCACTTTCCAATATGGCCAACTGGCGTGCGAGTTTTTCTGGCAGCCAGACATCATCCTGATCGCAAAGTGCGATGAAATCGCCGCTGCACAGCGCAATCGCCTGTTCGAAATTCTTGGTAGAGCGCAGGTTGATCGGGTTGCGGATGAATCGGACGGAAAAGGGTGCGGCACCTGCGAACCCTTTGATAATTTCTGGAGTCGAGTCGGACGAACAGTCGTCGCAAACCACCAGCTCATCCGGCAGGTGCGTCTGCGCGGCAATGCTGGCGAGTTGCTCCGGCAAGTACTTTTCACCGTTGTAAGTACATATGGCGACCGAAATACGGGTCATTTTCTCTCCGGCCAAGATTTGCCAATCAGCGACAAAAGATACACGATAACTCGCTTCGTTCCCCTGCGCAATGCTTGATATTGGAGCCACAAAAAGCGAACGACGACGTAATGGCCGCCAAAATTCTTCTGAACGGCACGGTAATTCTCGTGTTCGTCGAGTCCGCTGTGCGACACCCCGCCAGTTCGGTGCACAGAGACGACTTGATCAAATAGTTTGACTTTCTTCCCGATCTTGAATAAACGCTGGTTTAGATCGAAGTCGGCATAGATCTTATAGGTAATGTCATACGCGATGTGCGGAGTGCGCCGATAAAACGTGCCTTGATGATGCCATGTGTTTCCGATCTTGAGAGGAAATCCAATCTTTGGGAAGAACGTCCCTCCTCGGTCCTGCTCGACGGCGAAAGAGACGACATCCACCTGATCCTTGAGACACGCGGCAAGCGTTTCACTGGGGATTGATTTCAGAGTGTCTCCCGCATTCAGGTGGAAAACGTATTCGCCGGTGGCGGCGGCGACTCCCTTGTTCATCGCGTCATAGATTCCAGAATCAGGTTCGCTGAGCCAGTAGTCTATTTTATCGTCCACTCCCGCAAAACATCCGCCGTACCGTCGTCCGAGCTGCCATCGATGACAAGCAGTTCAAACTCGCAGGGATCGAATGTAAAGATGTTGGTGAGGAGACGAATGCACTCCTCCCGGTCGCGAAATAGAACCACGATGATGGAAACCAGAGGCCGCTCCGCGCGAAGCTCTCCTCGAATCCGGCGGCCACCCTCCAAACGCGCGGAACGGGTAGGTTGCATTAGTGGGTCCCCTAGCGCCGAGTCAGCCATACTTCACGACCGACGAGAATGAGAAATATGTTGAAAGTTCTTGATCCTGTTCCGGATGGCCCAGGAGAAGATCCATCCAGTTTCAGAAAATTTGATGGCAGAGATTTTTTGGGAAAGCGGTTGAGATTTGTCTGTCATTATCGAATATAGAAGTCCTATATATTGCTCACGCCATAGCTTTTCCAAGCCGTGTTCTAGGCAGAAGTTCTTTTCCCTTTCCAGCAAGACGAGGTACGCACAACGCATTTTCCCCATCAGTATTTTCATCGAGTTCGATTGATGCCAGCGATACAAAGCCACGGGTTGATCCACATAATGGAATCTGAATTTCTTAGATAGCTCTTGCTTATCCGGTTGCTTCAGCAAGCCACTACCGATTGGGGTTGGCGCTCTGCGACAACTGGGGCATGTCCCTTGCGCCTCGTATCCGTTCATAAGGTGTGGGTATACGGCCAGTCCCAAGGC
>JAJYSL010000252.1:4244-6348 GCA_021793595.1 Acidobacteriota bacterium | reverse complement strand
GACTTTATGCAGCTGGTCACCGAACAGATGCTGGTGGGGCGGCGATAGCAACTACCGGTTAATCCCTTTGGTCATTCGACATGTCGGCTAGGGATCGGCGTCAACTGTAGTGCTAAGTCGACCACAGGATGTAATTATCCGAACGTCGTTAGGTGTCCCTACATCCGCAAACGTCTCCTTAACCGCACGGAAGAAGGGTGAGAATTAGTCTCTCACTTGCTACCGATTTCATTGATCTCCTTGCCTCGCACACACGAAGCTTGCGCCGAATTTGGCTCCGGTTTTTTCCGCCGCAGAGCCTTGGTTCATGGAAATTTCCAGTAGACCGGAACTGCCGAAGATGGCGAACAGTTCTCCAGGCTTGGCCTCGGCATAGTAGCGACAGAAGCGCGTGATGCGCAGGCCGGCAACTGCCACGCACAAGCTGGAGAAGTCGGCGGATACATCGCTGGCAGCAAGGTTTGTCAGCAGATTGCCGAAGCGATCGCTTTTGAGAATGACGCCTTCGATGGAGCCATCCGGACGATGAATGGGTTCTGGCACGGGCAACTGGATCAAGCTGTTGACCTCCGGGCCGAAGGATTCCGCAACCGCCGAACCGCGCTCGATCTGAGCGGCCAGATGTGCCGCTGCGGGAGCGAACAGATCGCGGCCGTGGAAGGTATGGCTCTGGGCAGGCAGCATATAGGCGGGATTTTCGATCGACCTGCACAGAACCGCTCCGCCTGCCTTGCGCACCTCTCGCTCGACCAAAGTGAGCACTCCGTTGTCAGGGGCGATGAACCATGCATCGCCTATGCGGCACAAAACCGGGTGGCGGGTTGAACCTACGCCAGGATCCACGACGATGGTATGGACCGCGTCGGCAGGGAAGTAACGCCATGCTTGCCAAATGGCCAACGCACCTTCCAACAGATTGAAAGCAGGGATGGAGTGCGTAATATCGACGACATTTGCCGAGGGGCAGATTCCGGCGATCACGCCTTTCATGGTGCCAACAAACGGGTCGCTAAGTCCGAAGTCGGTGGTGAGGCTGATGATGGGTCGAAGGGGCATGGACATGGATGCGATCTCGATAGAATGGATGGCGGTCATGCAGGTTCGGATGCCAATTCGCGACAAAGCATGTTACTCTTAAGTAGACACTTACGCAGTGTAACCGACAATTCAAGAGGGAGTAGCCACTGTGCTGGCACCTGCAAAAAAAACCGACGTAATTGAACGCTTTCGCACGCATGCGAGCGACACCGGAAGCCCGGAAGTGCAGATCGCGATATTGAGCGAGCGCATCACCGAGCTGACGGAGCATTTCAAGACCCATGATAAAGACCATGCTTCGCGCCGTGGCTTGTTGATGATGGTGAGCAATCGCCGCCGTCTGCTGGACTACTTGAAAACGCACGATACTGATCGCTACCGGGAAGTCATTGGCAAACTGGGCATCCGCAAGTAAGCGGCAGCGACGTTCCGCAGAGTTTCGGTCTGCGAGCGTGGTTGAACCCAGGCATTGCGGCAACTGCGCGGAAGGGAATTCGCCCATGTTGGGCGCTTCCGCGTACACGGTCCTTCTCCCACCTCAGTTGCCTGCCAATCCCCGCACGCTCCCACCCATCTGCACCCACGCCCCCACACAGCAAGATCTGAGGATCCTATGAAACATGAAGTGACCGTCGAATTAGCCGGCGGCAAACGACTCACCTTTGAGACTGGCCGCATGGCCAAGCAGGCTTCCGGGGCGGTGCTTGCCACCCTGGGCGACACCGTTGTTCTGGCCACCGCAGTGGCCAGCCCTGACCCCCGAGAGGGCGTGGATTTCTTTCCGCTCACCGTGGATTATCGTGAATATGCCTATGCAGGCGGCCGCATCCCGGGCGGATTCATCAAGCGGGAAGGTCGTCCCAGCGAACGGGAAATTCTAACCTGCCGGCAGATAGATCGTCCCATCCGGCCATTGTTTCCAGAAGGGTTCCGCAATGAAACCCAGGTGATCGCACTGGTATTTTCCGCGGATAAGGAAAATGATCCGGACATTATCGGCATTAACGCCGCAGGCTGCGCGCTGGCGCTTTCCGACATTCCGTTTGGCGGCCCAGTTGGCGCGGTT
>JAJYSL010000252.1:0-4234 GCA_021793595.1 Acidobacteriota bacterium | reverse complement strand
GGACAGTTCATCATCAACCCTTCCTATCCGGAACTTCGCGCCAGCGACATGAGCATCACGGTCGTCGGTACGCCGGACGGCATCGTCATGATTGAGTCTGGCGCCAAGCAGGTGAGTGAGGACTCTATCGTCGACGCCATCGAGTTTGCGCACGCCGAGATCAAAAAGATTTGCGCTGCTATAACCGAGCTGGTTGGAAAAGCGGGCAAGCCGAAGCGGGAAGTGAAGCCGGTTGAATTCGATCAGGCTTATTATGACTCGCTCTATGCCAAGGTAGGCGATCGGCTGAAGGATGCGCTAGATACCCACAAATATCCCAAGTTTGAAAGCTACGCGCTGGTCAAGCAGATCAAGGATGAATTGAAGGCTGCCTTACCCGCCGACGATCCCGCCGCGCCAGCCAAACTTTCCAAATATTACGAAGCCCTCCGCGAAAATATTTTCCGTGATCAAGTCACGCACGATCGTATTCGCCCGGATCGCCGGCAATTCGATGAGATCCGTCCCATTTCCATTGAGACTGGCGTGCTGCCGCGGGTTCATGGATCGGCATTGTTCACTCGCGGGGAGACACAGGCTCTGGTGACCGCGACCCTGGGCACCATCGATGATGCGCAGCGCCTAGAAAGCTTTGAAGGCGAACAGAGGAAGCGCTTCATGCTTCACTATAACTTCCCCCCGTTTTCCGTTGGAGAGGTGGGACGTATGACCGGTGTGGGCCGGCGCGAGGTCGGTCATGGAGCCTTGGCGGAACGGGCCATTTCCGCCGTTCTTCCCTCGGAGGCAGAATCTCCTTATACGGTACGAGTTGTGTCCGACATTCTGGAGTCGAACGGCTCGTCCTCCATGGCTAGCGTCTGCGGCGCCAGTCTGGCGCTGATGCATGCCGGGATCCCGCTGAAAGCCTCCGTTGCCGGAATCGCCATGGGTCTGGTGAAGGAGGGTGACAAATATGCCATCCTGACCGACATTGCCGGCGCCGAGGATCACTACGGCGATATGGACTTCAAGGTGGCCGGTACGCGCAACGGCATTACCGCGCTACAGATGGACATCAAGATCGCCGGAGTGACGGGACAGATTATGCGGGAAGCGCTAGCGCAGGCGCGTCAGGGCCGGTTGTTCCTGCTGGACAAGATGGATGCAGTTCTCGGCGAGGCACGGACGGAGAAATCCGAATTTGCCCCGCGGATTCACACCCTGCAGATTCCGGTCGACAAGATTCGCGACCTGATTGGACCGGGCGGCAAGACCATTCGGGGGATTGTGGAAGCAACCGGCGTCAAGATCGATGTCGATGATAGCGGCAAGGTTAATGTTGCATCCGCAGATGCCGATGGTCTGCGACGCGCCATTGAAACGATCAGCAATCTAACTGCGGTGCCGGAGGTCGGCAAGACTTACCTCGGCAAAGTAGTTCGTCTGGCGGAGTTCGGCGCGTTTGTCGAAATCTTCCCCGGCACCGACGGCCTGCTCCACATCAGCGAGATCGCCGAGCATCGGGTTCATGAAGTCACAGACGAACTGAATGACGGCGACCAGGTGCTGGTGAAGGTATTGGCGATTGAGGGAAATCGCATCAAGCTTTCCCGCAAAGCGATCCTGAAGGAGCAGCGGATCAAGCTGGGCTTGCCCGATCCTAATGCGGGTGGACAGGTACCGCACATGGCCGCTAGCGGCGATCAGCAGCCTGCATCGAACGGCAGCACGATCGTGCTGGAAAGCGGCGACGACTTTGACGACAATGGCGATTCCGGCGCGGACTCGACTAACTTCAACCGTGCCGACAATCCCCGGCCAGCCGGTTCTCCCCAGGGTGGACGCGGCCCAGGCGGAGGGAACAACAACCGACGTCGGCGTCGCCCCGGTGGCGGCGGTGGACGATCCGGTGGTGGCGGCGGACGACGCTAGAAACGCTTCAACAGGGAAGCGGGCTGCGTTTCTATTGCAGCCCGCTTTTTCATCTCTACCGCGGTAACCTATTTCTTCTCTCCCTTAGCAAGGCTTTGCCGGTTCGCGCGAACCAATTCGTCTCTCATGAAACTTCGCATCGTTCTCGCCATGGTCGCCTTGTCTATCATCTGGGGCAGCACCTGGATGGCGATCCGCGTGTTGGTGATTTCAGTGCCGCCGATGCACAGCGCATCGCTGCGATTTTTACTAGCTTCTGTCGTTCTTCTACCCATCATTCAATGGAGGCGGCTGCCCTGGCCAACAGGCAGAGGACTCCGGGCAACCCTTCTGCTAAGCCTTACGATGATTGCGATTCCCTCGGCGCTCACGTTTTGGTCGGAGCAGAGGCTGTCTTCCGGGCTGACGGCGATGATCTTTGGCGCCATGCCTCTGCTGACGGCGATCCTTACGCCTTGGATGGCAGGCCGCGAAGTTCCGCGGACGGCGTGGCAGGCAATGATTGTGGGTCTGGGCGGTCTTGGGCTGGTTATGTCCGGAGCCATCTCGACCTCGCTGTGGCAAGCTTTAGGCGCTGTGGCCGTCCTGCTGGCGGTTCTACTCTACGCTGCGTCCTCGGTTTACGCGAAGGAAGCGCTGGCGGGGGTTCATCCATTTGCCAGCACCGCAATCCAGTTTTTCTTTGGCGGAATCTGGTTGGCAGTGATCAGCCTGTTTCTGGAGCGCGGCCGGGTATCGCAGTGGAGTTTGCAGTCCGCTATCGCTCTGCTATTCCTCAGCGTCTTCGCCAGCGCTCTCAGCTTCACGCTCTACTATTGGCTGTTGCAGGAGATTGAAGCCTATCAACTAACCAGTCTGCAACTGGTGGTTCCTATCCTGGCAGTGGTAGAGGGAGCATTCTTCATGAGGGAGATGGTACCTTGGACCATGATCGTCGGCGCCGTGGTGGTGCTGGGAAGTATCGTGTTTGTCATGCGCGCCAAGAGTGCGAACGAACAGGGAATTGCGCTCGATCTCAAAAAATAAATCGCGCGCTGAAGTTTGCCGCGAGTTTCCAGGGCAGGGTCGAAGCCCGAGACGCACACCCGAGCCCATTAATTCTTCTTTTGATACGATTCCAACTTTTCCGTCCACAGCAGAAACTGCAGCAAACGCCATTTTTCCACGGAAACAAACTTCCAGAAGGTTCGCCTATCGATAGTCTCGGCAGGGATGCCCGAATAAGTTTCGATTCTCCAGCGGAGATAGGGGCTGCGCCAAGGACGCAGCCAATGTCCGCGTAGTGCGTGGCAAATAAACCGGAAGGGGGCCATCATTCTCGGCATTTAGCGACCCTTCTCTGGGCGCGATGCATGCGTTCCCGTGCTTCCAGGCTCGGATTCCGCCAGCAGCTGAGCAAGATATTTCTGCCAGATTGCGGCCCTGGTGTGCGTGCCATGACCACGGGTCTGATCGGTGATGGGCAACAGAACAAAGCGTCCGCGGGGCACTCGGGAAATTTCCTTTTGCGCGATACCCAATTCTGGCGGATTGATGAAATCATCGGCGGAATTGATATACATGACCGGAATTTTGATGCTGCTCAATTTGCTGGAGGGGTCGTAATCGCGCGACGCGTTGAACTGATAGACCATATCGTTGGCATCCATGGTCTTCATGTGAGTATCGAGAAACTTGTTCAAATAGGCGTCGGCTGCTTTGGCAGTGGGGTAGTTTTTTTGCATTTGTAGCGGGCTGGAACCCATGATGAGCAGCATTTCCAGCGAGGTTCGCATGCCCGGCGGCTCGGTGGTGTAGTCGCCGTGATCCCAGGCCGGGTCGTCTGTCACTGCATCCATCAGCATTTTTCGCATCATGCGATTGCGTCCGGCAATCTCGACCGGAAGACATGCCAATGGCATGGCGGCATCTGCGAATCCAGGATACATTTCCGCAAACATAAATGTCTGCATGCATCCCATGGAGGTACCCATGATGAGACGCAAATGGTCGACATGTAATCCCTCGGTCAGCAAAAGATGGTGTCCGACCACCATGTCGGCATAATCGTAGTTGGGAAAATGCGCATGCAGGCCGTCGCTCGGTTTCGACGAGCCCCCAATTCCAATACCGTCCGGCAGGATGATGTAGTAACGAGATGCATCCAGCAGTTGGCCGGGTCCAAAAAGCACCCCTGCAAAGTAGGGAGCAAGAAACTGCGCTCCTGTTCCCGTCGTCCCGTGCAGAATCAAAACCGCGTTGGCCACGTGACCATGGGAATCTCGCCGCGGAGTTCCAAGGGTGAGGTAGTGCAGCTTGAGATTTCGCAATGTAACGCCGTTAT
>JAJYSL010000251.1 GCA_021793595.1 Acidobacteriota bacterium | reverse complement strand
CGGTGCAGACTGCCGCATCCGCTCCTATTCTGTCGTTCAGAATTCAACCCTGGGGGACAACGTTCTGGTCCGCAATAGCTGTGTCCTCGACGAGTCTACCGTCGATTCCGGCGCAGTCATCGGCCCCTTCGCACATCTGCGTCCCGGCAGCCGGATCGGCCGCGAGGCCCACGTAGGCAATTTTGTTGAGACCAAGAATGCGCGGGTCGGAGAGAAATCCAAGGCGAATCATCTCACCTATCTCGGCGATGTCTCGATCGGTTCCGGCTGCAACATCGGAGCCGGCGTTATCACCTGCAATTATGACGGGGTCAACAAGCATCCCACGCAAATCGGAGATCGCGTTTTTGTCGGCAGCAATTCCACACTGGTCGCACCGGTATCGCTCGAAGACGACAGCTATGTCGCCGCAGCTTCCTGCATTACCGAACTGGTTCCCTCCGGCGCACTGGCCCTGGGCCGCGCCCGCCAGGCGGTGAAGCCGGACTGGGTCAAGCAGCGCCGTGCCGCGCAAGCGAAAAAGAGGTCCGGCTAAAGAAAAATCATCCAGTAAGAAAATGTCTGTGGAGTATGCCAGCAGGCATTTTCTTGCAGGTACTTTCAATCGCTCTTTCTTTCTCGTCGCCCTGCGCTGCCAACTCAAAGTAACCAGGAATCCGCACGCCGCAGAGATCTTTATTCCCACTGCGAGGTATGCCGTTTCAACCACCAGCAGGGAGGATGCCACATTTGCGGGAACAATGATCGGGTGCAGGTCTCATCCACTGTACCCATCAGGTCGTACTCCGTCTTGTTGCCCTTCAGGGAGGTCGCCAGAAACTGCGTCACCTGCACGGATCCGTATCCGGTTCCCCGCGCTACCCGTATCTCCAGCACCGCCCAGTCCCCTACGTACAACAGCGCCAGCACGCCCACCAGCACCGGGAACCATCGGATCAGTTGCCGCATCCAGCGCCAGATCATACCGCCTCCCGTGCCCTTCGACATGTTCTGCCGAAACCTTCCATGTCCGGATCGCCTGCCCGATGGAAAGAATATACATCCACTCCCTCAGCAGGTCTTCGATCGTCGCACCACAAATCGACTCCGACTTCGGTGCCCTCGCAGGCTGCATTCAAAAGCCGCCGTACCTTCGCAAAAAAGGGTATAGCTAAAGATAGAGAGAACGGTATAGTATGTTGCCGATTTATGAAACCTTCCGGCGAACCAAACGTCATTAACAAGACGTCGCCATCCGCGGTAAGCACACGACCTGGCGAACAAAGAGAAAGGTTGTCCATGCGCTCCGCAAAAATCGTACGTTTGCTGGTCCTGCTCGGCGGAGTGGGATACGTCTTCGCGCCCGCAGCCTGCACCCTATCTGCACAACCAACCAGCACCCAACCGGCAGCGCCGACCCGCCTGGTCGGCACCATCACTGCGATCAGCGGTAAGTCGCTCACAGTCAAGCCAGACTCCGGAGAGCCCACAACCGTGACTGTAGCCGATAACGCCCGCATTTTAGAAACCGCTCCCGGAGCAAAAACCGTGGCTGGCGCTACCCCCATTCAACTCACGGATCTCGCGGTTGGCGATCGCGTACTTGCATTGGTCCATCCCGCGACCGATGGCTCGACGCCCACCGCAACCATCGTCATAGCCATGACCCAAGCAGATATCGCTAAGGTGCATGAGGAAGAGGAGGCAGACTGGCAGCGTCGCGGCACCGGCGGAATTGTGAGGGCAGTCGACCCGGCCACCGGCACGGTGACCATCTCCACCAACCAGTCCCGCACCGTCACCATCCACACCACGCCGCAGACGATCATCCGCCGCTACGCGCCTCAGTCCATTCAGTTCGCCGATGCCAAGCTCTCCACTCTCGATCAGATCCGTCCTGGGGATCAACTCCGGGCCCTGGGCAATCTCAGCGCCGATAACACAGAAATGCAGGCCGAAAAAATCGTGGCCGGCACATTCCATAACATCGCTGGAATCGTGGTTTCCACCGACGCAGGCCATACCCTGACCGTCACCGACCTCGCCACTAAAAAGAGGGTTGTCATTCTCATCAATGCTGAGTCTCAGTTGCACAAGCTGCCGCCTATGATGGCGCAGATGCTGGCTGCTCGCTTCAAAAACAGCAGCACTGGCCAGCCGGAAGGTGCCAGAGAGGAGCATGGAGCGAAGGGCCAAAGCGAGCCGCGCGCGCGACCAGCCAACAGCCAAGGCATGCCCCAAGCCGGCGGCGGTGAAGGACGCCAGCGCATGAATATCTCTCAGGTGCTCCAGCGAACCCCGGTCATTCAAGTCAAGGATCTCCACAAAGGCGACGCCGTCATGATTGTTGCAGGCCAGGAAACCGACGGTCAGGAAACCGCCTTTACGCTGCTCGCCGGCGTCGAGCCCATCTTCCGGGCATCTTCGTCCGCCAGTCGTAACCTGTTCTCCGCATCGTGGGATCTGGGTGGTCAGGGAGGCACCGCCGCAGCCGGATCGGACTCAGGCGGTGGAGGCTCGCAAGGCCGCTGAAATGGACCGTAGAGCATTTCCCGCGAAGAAGGCGTCCCATGGGACGCCTTCTTCGCACCTCAGAAAGAAGCGGCTACGCTCCCTTTCAACAGATGAGTAGCAGTTGGTCTTCACCCTTAGTACGGGCGTTGTTCGGCAGCAGATTTGCCTCCCCGTCGATATTCTCCGCGATTTCCATCGATGGATAATGGAATGGCGGAACAGCACGCAATGTGCCCAAGGCAGGTGATTCGCGACTTAGGAATCTGGGGCCAACATGTTCCTCCAGACCCGCCCTTCAGTCGCTGCAAGCAGGGATCGTCGAGCAGGAAGTTCCCTGTCCTTGACGCGTGCCCTTGTATGCCGCCGTCGGGACTCGTATGATCTACCCAAGAACATGAAGGAAACTGGTGTAGATTCGGAATTCGTCCCTTCGGTGCGGGAAAAATCCCGTCTCATGTCTGCGTCCGAAATTGAACGCACGCTGGTGCGCCTGGCGCATGAAATCGTCGAGAAGAGCAATGGCGCCGACGATCTGATGCTGGTCGGCATTCACCGCCGTGGCGTCCCTTTGGCCAGACGATTGGCAAAATTGCTGGAAACCATCGAGAAAAGACCCATCGAAGTCGGGACCCTCGACATTCGTTTCTATCGCGACGATCTTTCCGCCCGCGGACCACGTCCCACTGTCCATACGGACGGGCCCGGCTTCGATGTCAATGGAAGAGACGTGGTGCTGGTTGACGATGTCCTCTATACGGGCCGCACCGTGCGCGCCGCTCTCGATGCGCTCATCGATCATGGCCGCCCCAAACGCGTGCAGTTGCTGGCTCTCATCGATCGCGGCCATCGTGAGCTGCCCATAGAAGCGACCTATGTGGGACGCACGATTCAAACCACCGAACGCGAAATTGTGGAAGTAAAACTGGAAGAGATTGACGGTGACGAACAGGTGTTGCTGATGGAACGGATGGACGCTTGAGCCGACTCTGACTGCCTCAGCCAAAGTCCCTTGTGAACGTTGTACGGATCTATGCCAAACAAACAGAAGACGCCGGCACGCAAAGCGCCCACCCAAAAGCACACTGCCAATATGATTGGCAGCAAAGCTGGAAACGGCCATTCTGCTCCAGTCCGGCGCTTGCTTGTTCAGCCGGATAACTCTCCCCTTCCTGCTACCCAAAGCACCCTCTCCAGACCCTTGTTTCACACCAGCTTTTCACCGGGATTTGTTCATCCTGGTTCCGCAATCTCCGTCACCCACTTCACCCTACAGGATGTGGATCGCATCCTCGCAGAAGCGTCGGAGCTGGAGGCCATGCCGACGCTCGATCGAGCCCGGCTCTATGCCAAGCGCCGCGTGGCGCTGCTATTTTACGAGTCGAGCACACGCACGCGAACCTCGTTCGAGCTGGCTGCAAAATCCCTGGGTGCGGATACGGCCCTGGTCAGTTCCCTGTCTTCCAGCATCGAAAAAGGGGAATCGCTCAAGGACACCGGCATCACCCTGCGCTCTCTCGGAGCGGAGTGCATTATCCTGCGGCATTTGAACTCCGGCGCGCCTTATCTGCTGGCGCGGGCCACGCACCTGCCCATTCTGAATGCAGGCGACGGAAGCCACGAACATCCCTCGCAGGCGCTGCTCGATCTGCGCACGATCCTGGCCCACCGGACCGCGAAGGTCCCGCGCGCTGCCGCGCGCATGCATGCCATCCACAAACGGACTCTGGATGGCATAACTGTCACCATCGTCGGCGATATTCTGCACAGTCGGGTTGCCCGTTCGAATGCTCTGCTTCTGCCGCGATTGGGAGCGCGTGTGGTGTTCTGCGGACCTCCGGCGCTGCTGCCGGGCTATGCCGCGGACATCGGCCCCGGCGTGGAAATTGAACGCAGCCTGGAACGTGCCCTCCAGCAATCTGAGGTCGTGATGATGCTGCGCATTCAAAAAGAGCGGCTTGCCGGCCTTGAGATCGATCTGGAAGACTATATGAAACAATATCAGTTGCATATGCAGAGGCTGGCCGCCTATGCCCCCAACGCCATCGTTCTTCATCCCGGTCCGATCATTCGCGGACTGGAAATCACCAGTGAAATCGCGGACTGCGCCAATTCCGTAATTGCCGAACAGGTCTACCATGGTTCCGTCGTTCGCATGGCCCTGCTGGCGCGCGCTTTCGACGCACACCAGCCCAAAAATAAAAGATCAAGCAGGAATCGATGACGGCAATTTTGATTCAGGGCGGACATCTCGTCGATCCTTCCACGGGCATGGATGAAACACGCGATCTCTACTTGCACGATGGACGCGTGGCGGCGCTGGATCGTCCTGGCAAGCTGGATGGTCTGGCGAAAAAAGAAAAGGCGACCATCATCCACGCTGCCCGATGCGTGGTGGCTCCCGGTTTGATTGATATTCACGTACATTTGCGCGAGCCGGGACAGGGATACAAGGAGACCATTGCCAGCGGCACGCGGGCCGCCGCAGCGGGCGGATTCACCAGCGTTTGCGCCATGCCTAACACCTTTCCTATCAACGACTCCGCGGAAATTACACGCTGGATGCAGGCTTCGGATCGCGATGCGGTGGCGCGGGTGTTTCCGATTGCAGCGGCGACGCTGGGAAGCAACGGAGAAGCGATTTCGGATTATGCGGCGTTGCAGGCCGCCGGCGCGGTTGCGGTGTCGGACGATGGGAAGCCGATTTTGCAGGACAGCATGATGTATCAGGCGCTGGCGCAGGCCGGGCGCGTTGGCTTGGCTGTCATTCAACATGCTGAAGACACAAGACTTACGCGTGGTGGAAGCATGCACGCCGGGGCGCTTTCGTTTCGCTTGGGGCTGCGCGGCATGCCCGCGGAGGCGGAGAGCGGCATCGTGGAACGCGACATCGAACTATTGGCGCGGCTGCGCAAAGGCGACCCAGCCAGCCAGGCCCATTTGCATGTGGCGCATCTCTCTACAAAGAAAGCACTTGAAGCCGTTCGGCGGGCGAAGCAGAGTGGATTGCGCGTGAGCTGCGAAGTGGCGCCGCACCATTTCGCACTGACCGAAGAGGCGATTGGCGATTACGACACGGACGCCAAAATGAGCCCTCCGCTGCGCAGCGAAGAAGATCGCATGTCCTTGATTGCAGGCCTGTTAGATGGGACGGTGGACGCGATTGCGACGGACCATGCACCGCATGCGGTGCATGAGAAGGAGCAGGAATTTGAGCGGGCCCCCAATGGAATCATCGGGTTAGAGACGGCACTGGGGTTGTCGCTGCGGGTGCTGCATCGCCAGCACCGGATGCCGCTGACCAAGGTGCTGGCGCTGCTGACCAGCCGACCGGCGAAGCTGCTGAAGCTCGATCGCCGAGGGTCGTTGGCGGTGGGATCGGTGGCGGATGTGGTTTGTTTTCAGCCAGATCAGGAGTGGCAATTCCGGGTGAGCGAGTCGAAATCGAAGTCCCGCAACTCGCCATTCGACGGCTGGAAATTGCCGGGGCGGATTGTGCTGACGCTGCACGAAGGGCGCATCGTACACGATGCGCGCGAGCGGAAAAACTAGCTACAAATATAGGGCAAAAATTTGGTTGCCTTAGCAACCAAAAAACGACACATAGTTGCCTTGGCAACTAAATTTGGGGCATTTCTTGCTACGCCGAAAATATTATCGATTCCTGTGGCGCAATTTCAGAAATTGCGGAGAACGTCGTTCTGTAACTCATACAGTTGCCATTCGGACCGCTTAGGCTACCAGGCCCATCTGTTTCCCGATGCGAGCCATGGTTTCGAGAGCCTGATCGAGCTGGGCGCGGGTGTGCTCGCTGGTCATGATGGTGCGGATTCTGGCCTTGCCTTCGGGGACGGTGGGGAAAG
>JAJYSL010000250.1 GCA_021793595.1 Acidobacteriota bacterium | reverse complement strand
TCTTCTGATCTATCAAGAAATCATCCGCGATCAAGTCGCCGCTACAAAATCACGCACCTGCGCAGAGGTTCCCTAGAGCGTCTCACGGCACTGTTTCGGAACAATGAATGGGAAGTCCCGTCCATACGACGGACTTTGTGTGACCTTACGAATTTACTCGGGCTCAATCTCGGATTCGTAAGGCAGGGTCAGGTTGCGTTCAAGTACTGAGTTCAGGTTGGCCGAATATGGGCCGAATGCCTCTGAAGAGAAGAGATCATCGCCATAGGGCTTGATCACGGCTGCGGCCTGGTCTCCGGCACTCAATGTGCTAGGTATTTCGCGTGAAAAGGAGACGTGTGGCGCCCGGTAATCCGGCAATAAAATCTGAATCTCCCTGAGTACAGCATCAGGGTCGAAGCTGGTGACGCGGAGATTCGCTCCCTGCGCGCTCATCCACACCGCCTGTCGATCCGCCTCCCCACACTGAGCTCCTCTTGAGTCTCCAAACTCCCCGCGGACTCCAGGGCCATTCCCTCGGTACGGTGCGACA
Source organism: Acidobacteriota bacterium (assembly GCA_021793595.1). The sequence goes on along the minus strand of JAJYSL010000250.1, from coordinate 5,828 downwards.
TCGGCGCCCAGGCACTCAGCCAAATGCAGGATGATTTCAAGGTCGCTTCTTGGCCCCGTACAATCAGCGGCCTTTCGAATCACCTGCAAGTCACCGCATGTATTTGTAAACGTCCCCGCTTTCTCGTAAGGCGATGAAGATGGTAGTACCAGATCAGCCATAGCCGCCGTAGCTGTGAGGAAAAGATCCTCAACGATCACATACGTGTTCCGGAACACATCAACGTCGACTGCATATTCTTTGACGGGATCCGAGCCAACAACGTAGAGAACAGGCAAGAGTCTAGATTGCGCTGCCTCCACCATCTGCGGGAGGTTCATTCCTGGCGTATCGGGAATGGTCGTGCCCCAAGCCTCACTCCAGCGTTTGCGGTCTGTTTCATAGCCGGGAAGTCGATCGGGGAGTAGTCCCATGTCAGCCGCGCCGCGGGAGTTGGCGTCGTCGCTCAGACAGATGAACTTCGCTTGCGGAAGACTAGTGCCGAATTTAACCACGTTCTCGATGTCATGGTCCTGTAACTCGGCGCCAAAGACGATCACCACATCCTGTTCCGCGCGAAGCGCCGACGCCAGATCTGCCAGCTCAAGACTTATCGAGCTGAGAGCGGAATCGGCAGGATGCTCAGAACAGGATGCAAGCCTCCGGACGGTTTCTCCTTCACATCCCTTCGGCACGCTGATGAATTGTTTGGCCTGCCGGCAAAGTTTGATCTGACGAGAGTTGATGACGTAGAGATGAGCGCCATTGAGGCGAACATTGTTGCGAATCTGCCACGCGAGCAATGGATGCTGATAGGTTGGATCCCCTCCAATCAAAAGAATGGCCCGAGATTTCAATACGTCAACCATACTCGCCGTCGATGCTGCATACTTGCGAAGCGCTGTAAAGAAGCGGGGGTAATCCGCAGTTCGCCTGTGGTCGATGTTGTTCGTCTTCAACAAGGTTCTCGCAAACTTTTGAAGGATGTAGTTCTCCTCATTCGTGCTGTGATTCGAGCCGACCACTCCAATCGCGCCGGGAGTCTGGCGGGCAGCAGCTAACCTGTTCGCAGCCTCTGACAATGCTCTATCCCAGGAGACCGGCTTCAAGGCTCCGTCGATTCTCATCATGGGTGTGGTCAACCGGTCGGCATGCTCCACAAAATCGAATGCGTAGCGGCCCTTGATACAGAGGAAGTCCCCATTGATCCCACCTTTGTCACGATTTGTCCCGCGCATGATGGTCATTCTGCCTTCAACGGGGCGGGTGCCGAGTGTAGTTGTACAGCCGTCGCCGCAATGCGTGCAGATCGTCGAGGTGTGCTTCATCTCCCATGGACGCGTCTTATATCGGTATGGTCCGGAGGTGAGTGCACCAACCGGGCAGATATCGATGCACATCCCGCATTCCTCACACTCCAGATGCTCTTCCTTGTTGGGGACAATCAACTGGGATGAGTTGCGGTTGGCAATTCCCAATGCCCAGACGTCCATTCCTTCTCCGCAAACACGGACGCAGCGGTAGCACATGATGCAGCGCGGTCGGTCAAAATACACGATCGGGGACCATTGCTGCTCATCGCGATGATTCTTTATGTCCACCAACCGCGACTCTGCCGCTCCGTATGTGTACGTGGCATCTTGTAGTTCGCATTGGCCGCCCGCATCGCAAACCGGACAATCAAGAGGGTGATTCTGCAGGACAAACTCCAGCATGGCCTTCCGGCTCTGCCGTACAGTTGGGCTTTCTGTTGTGACAGTCATGCCCTCCGTCACGACAGTCGTGCACGCAGTCTGCAACTTTGGCACTTTTGCGATCTCTACAAGGCACATGCGGCAGGCGCCCTGGAGAGAGAGACCTGGGTAGTAGCAGAACGATGGGATCTCAATCCCTACCCGTTTACACGCATCGATGAGCAGTGAACCAGATGCTGCCTGGATCTTCTTTCCATCGACGATGATCGTGACTTCAGCCATTGATTCCTGCGACAGCCGGATTGCCTTGAGCCTATGCCTCCAACAATAAACTGGAAATGGTCTGGCTGTAATTGGAACTGGGACAGGTGTACTCGTTCATTGTCGAACGATTGCTGCGAGAATATTCACATCAGCTTCTTTGGTCATCTCGAATAGCTATCATCGGACTACTTGGGGACTGACATGATGCATTTTCTGATCTGCGGGACAGAGCGGCCTTTTACGACTCGATGGATGAGGTATGCGGAAATCATCCACTGCTGCATCCATTCGACAAATTTAGAACCGAGAGGGGTCCAGTTGTGGCAAAGAGAATAGCGGAGCTCTTTGTAGAGGTTCTTGCTGCGGCGGGAGTGGAGCGCATTTATGGAGTTGCAGGCGATTCCCTCAATGGCATTACGGATTCTGTGCGAAGACGCAACGGGATCGAATGGGTCGGCGTGCGGCACGAGGAGACAGCGGCCTTCGCGGCAGGAGCAGAAGCTGCGCTAACAGGAAAGCTTACCGTATGCGCGGGTAGCTGTGGCCCAGGCAACCTCCACCTCATCAATGGCCTTTATGATGCCCATCGAAGTCGTGTACCGGTCCTCGCGATTGCTGCACAAATCCCATCGCAGGAAATTGGGAGCGGGTACTTTCAGGAAACTCACCCTGAACATCTCTTTAAGGAGTGCAGCCATTTCTGTGAGTTGGTCTCAAGCTCTGCCCAGATGCCTCGCACGCTCGAAATCGCGATCCAGACGGCTCTGGCAAAGCGCGGCGTGGCCGTGGTTGTGTTACCTGGCGATATCGCACTATTGAATGCGGAAAATGACGATCGCCGTGTCAACTTCACATTTTCTCAGCCGCACATTGTTCCCCGTCCGGAAGAGTTGGATCAGCTGGCGGCCGAGCTCAATCGCGCGACGCGAGTGACAATCCTGGCCGGCGCAGGTTGCGCGGGCGCCCATGATGAGCTGATCCAGTTGGCTGCGAAGCTCCAGGCGCCAATCGTGCATGCCATGCGCGGTAAGGAATTCATCGAATACGAGAATCCTCACGATGTCGGCATGACCGGGCTGCTCGGTTTTTCTTCGGGCTATCACGCGATGATGAATTGCGACGCGCTGCTTATGCTTGGCACGGACTTTCCATACCAGCAGTTCTATCCAAAGAATGCGCGGATCCTGCAGATTGATCTTCGCGAGGAACAGTTAGGACGGCGCAGCCATCTGGACCTGGGACTCGTCGGAGGCATTGCGGAAACACTTCCTGCACTACTCCCCCGCATCGCGCAGAAGACCGATCGTAGTTATCTTGATGCTTGCCTCAGTCACTACCAAGACGCACGCAAGGGTCTTGATGATCTTGCGACGGGCAAGCGGGGACAACGCCCAATCCATCCGCAATACCTTGCCAAGATTCTCGATCAGATTGCGGCCGACGACGCAATCTTTACCGTGGATGTCGGGACCCCGGTGATCTGGGCGGCACGCTATCTGACGATGAACGGCCGCCGGAGATTGCTCGGTTCGTTCAATCACGGATCGATGGCCAACGCTCTGCCTCAGGCCATTGGAGCGCAACTTTCGCATCCACACCGCCAGGTCGTTGCCCTTTCCGGAGACGGGGGATTCTCCATGCTGATGGGTGATTTGCTTTCGCTCCGGCAACTGAATCTTCCCGTCAAGATTGTCGTGTTCAACAATGGCTCCCTCGGCTTTGTCGAACTTGAGATGAAGGCCACGGGATTTGTGAATCATGGAACAGATCTGGTGAACCCCGACCTGGCTGGGATTGCGAAGGGTGCGGGCGTTCTTGGCCTGCACGTAGACGATCCTGAGCAGATTCGCCCTGCGTTAGAGGAAGCCTTCGCGCATAACGGTCCTGCTCTCGTGGACGTTGCCGTAAACCGGCAGGAGCTCGCCATGCCGCCTTCCCTCAAGCTCGACCAGATCGTCGATTTCAACCTGTATCTGATCCGGGCGATCCTGAATGGCCGTGGAGACGAGATTATCGATCTCGCCCGAACGAACCTGTTTCGATGACTGTGGCGAGTTCACGAGGGTACAGTCTCTGAAGGAGATGCGAGGTTTGTATTCAGTTCTTTTCTCCCAACGGGCTTCGTAGTGACTTTTGTCACGGCGATCCCCGCGTCAAACGCATACCATTGTTGCTGTAAGAGATCATCAAACGTACAGGAGCAATCTTCCCCAATGGAAAAGCACAATGAAGAACTGGACCTGCGCAACGTGGCGCGTTTCCAGCGTCATCCGCTAGTATTTGCGAAATTCGATGCTCTCGATGTCGGAGAGTCGTTCGTGCTGATCAACGATCACGATCCAGTTCCCTTGCACGGACAAATGGAAGCGATGCGCCCGCACCAACTCACATGGGAATACATCGTGCGCGGGCCGGAGATCTTTCGCATTCGGGTTAGCCGTGTCGCGCCACCGAGCGGCGCTGAGACCTCTCCGAGCGGCTTACCGCAGACGTTGTGGAGATTCCAGCAATCGCGCTAAGGACGCGAGCGGCGTCTGCACCGAGATCCGCGTTGAAGTTGCTGCTGCGTGAGTCCACGCGATCAAGTACATAGGGACATGCGATTGAGTCCTGGGTTCATGTACCGTCCGCAAACGACTTCATCACTGTTCCAAAGCAGCTTTACTTACTCTGAATTCCAGAGGTTACCGATTATGGCATTCGTCATTGCTGAGCCCTGCATTGGAACCAAAGATACTGCTTGTGTAGATGCCTGCCCGGTGGATTGCATTCACCCGAGGAAGGACGAACCGACGTTTGGGACCGAGCCGCAACCTTACATTGACCCCGTGGAATGCATCGATTGCGGTGCCTGCGTACCGGCATGCCCCGTATCCGCCATCTATGCTGCCGATGACTTGCCCGAGACATGGAAGCACTTTGCCGAAATCAACGCCAAACACTATGGGCGCTAAGATTCTTCCAGGAAACCTACTCTTTCGTAGACTCTTGCGAGAGTTCGTATCGCAGCCGCCTGCGCTCGATAAGACCCCTCTAGAAGTATTCGTCCAAGATATCCTCGGTCCTGGCGTAGGAGTTCATATCGCTCCCGGAATGGCCGCAAATACTCAACCAGTGTGTCTGCCAGAGCGGTTTTGAAAACCGCATAGGTCTTTCCCGAAAATATGCTTTCAGTCTGTTCGCGACTTCCGCCGTTCACGATGGAATAGATCGTGATCAGATTGCTCATTCCGGGCTTGTCCAGAAATGATCGGACTTCGTGTCCCGAATCGGTTGTCGCAGCGATAATCTTCGAGCGGATCACGTCGGGAGAATCAGTCAGACGAATCAACCCAGTTGTGGACTTTACAGACTTCGACATTTTCTTTCGGGGTTCATAGAGATCCATAATGCGCGCCCCTTCTGGGGGGATCAGCGGTTCCGGTACGTGGAATGTCTCCGGATATTGGGCATTGAAGCGCTGTGCGAGAGTACGCGTCAATTCAAGATGCTGACTTTGGTCCTCGCCAATCGGAACGCGGTCAGCCTGGTAGAGCAGAATGTCGGCAGCCTGCAGGACTGGATAGGCGAACAGGCCAGCAGTGGCCTTCATCTCATTTCCACGAGCTGACTTGTCTTTGAACTGCACCATCCGCTGCAACTCTCCCACGCTCGTGAAGCAGTTAAGGATCCATGCGAGTTCTGTGTGTTGCGGAACTCGGGACTGGAGAAAGAACACTGACCGTTTGGGGTCGATTCCAATCGCCAACAGAAGTGCAGCGGTGCCAATGATCCGGTCGCGCAGTTTCGCTGGATTTTGAGGCGTGGTAATCGCGTGCAGATCGGCCAACATGAAGTAGCACTCCGCCTCCGCCTGCAGCGCCACCCAATGCCGGACGGCCCCAAGGTAGT
>JAJYSL010000249.1 GCA_021793595.1 Acidobacteriota bacterium | reverse complement strand
GTCATGAGTTCGTCGAGTTACCCGGCGACAGTGAATCGCTGAAGGCAGTTATTCGTTCGCTGCTCCGGAGCGCGACGGTGAGAAGCGGCGCACCGACGAACAGAGGAAGCGGGCCGATGACTTACAGGTTGAGAACCTTCGCCTGCAACTGGAGCTGGACAGGTACAAGAAGTGGTACTACGGGCCGCGCGCGGACCGCCTTCAGAGCGTAGGCGATCTGGCACAACTGCTTCTGAACTTTGCCGAGGAGTTAGACCGCAAGCCGGGGTCCCCGGCACGCGAACTTTGCGTGCTGGGGTGGAAGCCGGTCAACCCTGACGATGTTCCGCGCGATGCGAAACCGGAAGAAGAACTGCGGCGCGTGAAGCGGCGCAAGGGACGGCGCGACCTTGCCAACTTCGAAAATCTTCCTGTCACTACCCAGGTCCACGAGTTGAGCGTCGAAGAGCGTGCCTGCACCTGCTGCGGGGTAGAGCGCAAGGAGATCGGCGCCGACGAGAGCTGGCAGGTGGAGCATCTTCCCGGCCACTTTGAGCGCATCCATCATGTGCGCAAGAAGTATGCCTGCCCAGGCTGCGAGAGCCACGGGGAAAACCCGCGGAACGAAGCTGCGCCTACGCGACCTTGCGATTCTCGTGAGATGTAGAAAATCCTGCTTGCTGTAGAGGAGTAAAGAGACAGAAGATATTACACCATTCACCCCTCATCGCACTGGCAAAGTTGATACCTTTATTTATTACCGCTGCCATAGGCCAAAGTGGAGCGGCTGGGCGCGTCGGGCAATCCCAGGTGCAGCAGCTTGCCTTCGCTGGCGGTCAGTCCGCCGCAAATCTCGCGCAGCGACTGGGCCCGCCCCAGATGACAAAACAGCATGGCCACGAACTGACCCCAGCAGGTGAAGCTGCGGGCATGGCGCTCGGCACGGTGTTCCCGCACCGCCTGCTCGAACTCGTGGCAGGAAAACAGTTGCAACATCTGGCTGAAAATGCTCGATACTCGTGTCATGGCAGCGGTGGTCCTCCTGCAAAGGTTCACGTTTCTCAACGCAAACCATAGCAGAGCCCTACCGCTGCCGCTCAAACGCTAATTTGGACAAGAGTGATCTTCATCATCGATTATCCGTCCGAACCTTTTTCGCGCTTCGCGCTCTCCGCCGCGTTCGCTGCCAGCATCTGTAGTAGCCGCTCCCCTTGCGCAGGTTTGGCTGCATACAAATCGTTGTTCTCCCCCGGATCATGCGCCAGATCGAAAACCAGAGGGGCCACGCCCTGAATTTGCGGGGAGGAGGTGGTCCAGTCCGGACTGTTGCGTCCTCGGCTTGGATTGAAACCTGTAACCGCCTTGTACTCGCCGTCGAACGCCATACGCCATGCCCCCAGGCCCGAGAACAGAACGTCGCGGTGCACCGTGCTCCGCCCCTCCAGCACCGGCCGCAACGACCGGCTGTCCATCTCTCGGTGGACGGGGATGCCCGCATAGTCCAGACATGTCGCAGTGAGATCGATGTGGTCCACTAATGCTGCGCTGGTCGTATCCCGCGCAATGCCCGGCCCCGCAATCGTCAGAGGAACGCTTGCCGACGGATGATAGGGAACGGTCTTACCCCAGCGCCCGTGGTCGCCCAACATTTCACCGTGATCGCTACTGAAGAGAATGATAGTGTTGTCGAGTTGGCCCAGACTGGCCACTTTGTCCAAATACAGTCCGATAGTGCGATCGATGTTTTCGCACATCGCTGTGTAATTCTGGCGTATCGCCTGGTTCACCGCGGCATTGTATTGGTTGGTCCCGTTGGGTGTCGGCATGCCTAGACTGCGCACCTGCGATTCCATGCGCGCGGTGATGTCTTCAGGATTATGCGGTCCCGTCCAGTTCACCTGTAGAAACCATGGTTTGTTCTTGGGCGCCGCGTCCAAAAGATCCAGGCCATTCCGGGCAACCCAGTTGTCGCAATAGGCATCGTCCGGAAGCGGCGTGGGGTAGGTCGCCCCGTACCCTCCCCGTCTCCGGCTCTGAAAATCCTGGAGGTGCTCTTGCAGCAATCCTCTTTCGTTCAGAAACGTCAGATAGGGGTCCGCTGGCTGGTCGTTATTCAGCGCATAGCCGCCCAACTGATCGAACTTCCCCGCGTTGTTGATTCCGTCGGAGAATCCCCACGATGAAAGCCTCCACTTGCCGTCGATGCCCCACCAATCCGACGCCTTCGCCAAGTCCATTTTTCCGCAGCCCAGGACGTGATAGCCCCCGTCCCGCAACATTGAATAGAAGGTCTTGATCCGTCCCACCGGATAGTCGTAGCCGTTGCTGGCCACTCCCGCTTTGCCATATGCCATTCCGGAAGCGAGGCAAGCCCGCGAAGGCGCACATAAGGGAGTCGCCACAACTGCATTGGTGAAGCGAGTTCCCGCTTTTGCCAGCCGATCGAGGTTCGGAGTCCGGATGGGCAGATGCGGATTGGCGCTGATCCAGTCGAAGCGCCATTGATCGGGAAATAGCAATAGAATATTTGGCCGTTGTCCGTGCGATTTGACCTCCTCAGTTTCCTGGGCGTTCGCATTCGGGACGGCCGCATTCGCGAATAAAGGGGTGCTACCGCGGAGAGTGAATGCTCCCCCTATACCGGCGTTCAATGTGGTCTTAATAAAGTCTCTTCGTGTAAGCGACATTCAAGCTCCTTAGCACAAGCATACTTATTGCAAATAAATTGACCTCTCTTTACGCAGTTCCAAAGATAATCTCGCAGCGAGACAGCCGGGCCAGATCGCATGCCCGATGGAATGTAAAAGTAGACAGTTAGTGTGTCGCAAGTGGTGACTAACATCAGAAGTGTGAAAACTCCGGACTACCATGAAAAACTCCCCGTTAAATAAACACAGCGTCATAAGTAAATATGCATGAATCTAACAATTAGAACAGCACTTTCAGGGCAAACTGGACTTCGCGTGGAGGACTAGCTCCTAATATTTTTCCGAATGCGGGAGATTGGACATTATTCACAGGCAACCCATAGTTAGTGTGATTGAAGACATTGAAGAACTCCGCCCGGAATTGAAGCGTTGCCCGCTTCGTGAGCGGTAGATCCTTATAGGCGTTGAAATCAACATCCTTGTATGGTGGACCCACTAAATTATTTCTGCTCTCGTTGCCGAATGTGTATTGTTTCGGGGTCGCGAAAGCGGCCTTATTGATCCACTCATTCTGGCTTTGGTGAAATCCCTGGGCCGAGTACGGATTGCCAATTTGCTCAGCTCTTTGGCCTCCGCCTCCGACATTCGCTATATCTCCACCCGCTAGAACATCGAAAGGCAATCCCGAGTGCAGGTTGACGATCGAACTCACATTCCAATTGCCCGCGATTGCCTGAACGAATCCATTAGGGCGTGACAAATAACTTTTGCCTCTTCCGACCGGCAGTGCGTATACGCCACTCAGCACAAGCATCTGGCTCAAATTGTAGTCCGATGGCGCATAATCCGCGTGTAAATCATAAATATTTTCGGGAGCTGCGGAAAACTGATCGGATTGAATGTCCATCGATTTCGACCATGTGTAAGAAGCCAGAAAAAACAATCCAGACGATAGCGATTTCTGTAGCTTTGCCTGAAGTGCATTATAATTTCCAGGCCCACTATCTGAAAGGTAAGCAAACGGCCCGCCATATTGAGGAAATGGTTGGCCCCTCGACGCCAAAGAACCTGGACCTGGAATTTTCGCTGTATTCCCTAGAGGTCCTATTATTTCATTATGGCTTTCTGAGCCTACATAATCGAGATCCAGAACGAGAGAATTCGACAACTGTTGTTCGATTCCAGCGTTGTACTCTATGGAATAAGCAATCCTGTTATGCGGATCGTAACCTTTGGCAACATAAGGTTTGCTCGGATTCTGAAATGTGGAAGCGTTTGGGAGGTGATTGATAAACGTCGTAGGTAGGTCGTGGTTCAGAAGAGGGACGGTAGTCACGATGGCGGTAGGCCAAGTAACCCCGAGAGTCCCATTTAACTGTGTCAACGTATTGTTATGGTCGTCCATGACCGCAAATGCCCCTTGTAGCACAGTGCGACTTGAAGCCTGGTAATTTATTCCAAAGCGGGGTTGAAAGCCGTTATATTGAGGATAGAAAAAATGACTGGATCCAACTGCTTTGGGGAAGAGGGGGAGATACGGTTGCGTTATGATAAATTGCCCAGTCGTGATATCCAGTCCCGAAACAATCTTGTTATAGTTTGGAGGTGAGACGAAGTCGTATCGCAAGCCGGCTGTAACAGACAGTCTCTCCGACACCTGCCACTGATCCTGGACATATCCACCATACCAATCGTCGGTCTGCTCCGCCCCGAGTTGTCCTGCATAAACGGCGTAACTATCAGGAAGGCCGAGCATGAAACTGGCTGGGCCCGTGCCCGTGGCACCAGTCAGCGCCGCTTGAGAGGTCGCATTTTGTGTAAAACTAACGTTGGGAAAAAACCCTCCGCTGAAGCTAGAGAGGCGGTAGTACATTCCACCCACGCCGAAGGTATGGGTGCCCACAACCTTGGACAGATCGACGTGGTAATCGCTATTTTCTTGAGGACCGCTGGTGGTAACACCTTGCGCGACCCCATCGTATCCGTTCGACATCTTAATCGCTGGCCCTATTGTGATGCCCCTCTGAGGAGGTACCCACAGCGAGAGATTGAGTGCGCTGTCAAACGCAGATCCTGCGGGTGTATCCAATCTGCGGGTATTTGTTTCCGTATACCCGTAACGCAAGTTCAGGATGGTCGTGGTTCCAAAAAGATGTGTATAGCCGACGGCATATTGCTGGGCATAGTTGAGTGCCGTATTTACATATCCTGGAAGGGTTTCAGGGTTACTGGCGTGTATATCGGATCGATTGTACCGGCCGAACAATATATCGTTGTCGCCAAATCGGTGGTCGAGTCTTATGCCGGTCTGATCGCTCGCTATAGCATTCACTCCCGTAAACGTGAGATTAGGAAGAACATTGGCCGCGACATTGAGATTGGGTGCGGGGTAGTACTTCTGGAGAATGATTGGAGCGTCTGGATTGATCCTGTTAGGCGGAATGATGTTGCCAGGAAAAGGATCGCGAAGAACAGCGCCGGGATGATTGGGATCCGGTCGGCTCGTGGCTGGATCGTAGATTTCGTTCTTGAATTCCGGTCGGCCTAGACTGTCCGTGCCAACTTGAGGGCCGAGCAAAGCGGAGAAATCCCCCGTCGTCATGGCTGGGGTGAAAGTATTTCCAAAATAACTTAGAGTATTGGCGGACCGGAAGCCTTCCCAATAAACGGAAAACCATGTATTGTCCTTGCCATTCCAGTGTGGCAGCATGACAGGACCTCCAAGGTAGGCCCCGTATTGGTTTTGCTTATAGGGGTTCCGCTGCACTTCGGGGAATTGCTTGGCATCCAATACGTCGTTTCGGAGGAACTCCCACGCCGACCCGTGAAAAGCATTGGTTCCAGAACGGGTAACAATGTTGATGTTCGCTCCAGTACTGATGGAGAACTGCGCATCCGTAATGTGGGACTGTACGTTGAATTCCTGCAAGGCATCCGGAGGAGGACTAATCGCCCATGCGTCTACAAATATTGAATTGTTTAGAACGCCGTCCATCGTGAAGTTATTATTTCGAGGTCTTTGGCCGTTGACCGTCGGGCTGATGCCTCCAGCACCTAACGCTATGATCGCTGCAGATTGCTGTCCGGCTTCAATCGGTGCCGCTCCAGGAGTCAGAAGGGTAAGCTGCGTGAACTCCCGCCCATTGAGCGGTAGGTCTACTACCGCTTGATGCCCAACAACGGTTCCAATTGTGGCGGAGGTTGTGTTCAACGGTGGCGGGGCTCCCGTCACTTGGATGGTCTGATTTGTGGAGGAAACCGTCAGCTTGAAGTCGAGCGTAGCGTTCTGATTCACTTGGAGCTGGACGTTGGGTCGATTCTCCGTTGCAAAGCCCTGCTTCTTGATGGAGATGCTATATATCCCAGGCGGCAGTTGCGGAACGATGTAATAGCCATTGCTGTCCGTCGTGGTTGTCCTGAGCTCACTTGTTCCTTGGTTGGTCACGTTGACCTGGGCCCCAGCCACAACAGCTCCGGAAGTATCGGTAATTGTTCCCGTCATTAAACCATTCGTAGTCTGCGCCGATGAGTGTACTACGAGAAAGAAAATACCGACCGCAACCAAACATATCTTTTTGAACATCGGCTAGTCTCCTTATGATCCGACATTACTGCTCGCCATCATAACGACCCGATTTCGTTTCGGAGAGCAGCCTAAGCAGATCAAGGAAGATAGGCTAGAGAAAAGTGTTGGGAGAGCTTTTGTTTTGCTCTATGAAATGCCTCTGAAAGACTGGAGA
>JAJYSL010000248.1 GCA_021793595.1 Acidobacteriota bacterium | reverse complement strand
GTCCGCTGCCACTACTACGACACAGTCCGCGAACACCGCCGCACTTCCTCCCAATTGGGAGGAACTCACCGGGCCGGACTTTATTCACGCTATCCACGACTCGCAAGGAGTCTGCCTTCTGCCCTTTGGCATCCTCGAGAAACACGGCACCCAGCTTCCGATCGGCACGGATCTCATCGATGTCCGGCATGCATCGCTCCAGGCGGCCAGGCAGGAGTACGCGGTCGTCTTTCCGCCCTATTACTTTGGTCAGATTGCGGAGGCCCGCCACGAACCCGGAACGGTATCCTACCCCGCCCATCTGCAGATGGAACTGTTGCAGGCAACCACCGATGAGATGGCCCGTAACGGCTGCAAGAAAATCGTGATTGTGAACGGCCATGGCGGAAATGAAAGCTTTCTTCCTTACTTCGCGCAGTCGCAGCTCGACTCGCGGAAAGATTATGTCGTCTACATCTACCGCTTGCAGCATCGAGCAGCCAATGCACCCCCGTTGAAAGACAAGGTGGACGAACATGCCGGCGAAACTGAAACTTCGCTCATGATGATCTCGCGCCCCGATTTGTTGCACATGAACCGCGTCGGCCAGGAGTCGGGCGCAGATCAGGATCGACTGCACCTTCCGCCCGGCGTCTACACCGGCATCTGGTGGTATGCCAAATTTCCGGATCACTACGCCGGCTACGCCCAATATGCCAACGCGAAGCTCGGTGAAATGGATATGAAAGCCTGGGTCAACGGCATCGCGGAAGCTATCCGCGCAGTAAAAGCCGACCAGACGAGTCTCGCGCTTCAGAACCAGTTTTTTCAGGACGAAAAGGATCCGACGGACACCAAGCAATAGCATCGCTGCACTCGCGCAATCGACGCAAGCTATGGGGCAAACAACAATCTTCTGTCCGCTTTTTTTTGGGGGCGCTTGGCTTACCGGGTCAGACGAGTTTCGGATGCAGGAAAAGTATTAGAATTTCATCAGCATACAAACGAGCAAGTGAAAAACCCTATGGCAAAACTATCGATTCGCGATCTTTCCCTGGAACATCAGCACGTCCTGATTCGCGTGGACTTCAACGTCCCTCTCTCGGAAGACGGAACGCAAATTATGGATGACACGCGCATCCGCGAGACACTGCCGACACTGGAATATGCCCTTCGTCACCGCGCCAAAGTGATTCTCGCTTCTCACCTGGGCCGTCCCAAAGGAAAGCCCAATTCCAAGATGAGCCTGCGCCCGGTCGTCGATCGCCTGCGTCAGCTTCTGGGGCACAGCCTCGGCCAGTCGGTAAATGTCGGATTCTCGCCCGACTGCGTGGGAGAGACTCCGGAGGAAATGGTGCGCATGTTGGAGTCCGGGCAGGTACTGCTGTTGGAGAACCTTCGCTTCCATGCGGAAGAAGAGAAGAATGATCCCATCTTTGCCCAGCAACTGGCAAAACTTTGCGACCTGTACGTGAATGACGCTTTTGGCAGCGCCCATCGCGCGCATGCCTCCACGGAGGGCGTTACGCATTTCGTCGCCAAGTCAGCCGCCGGTCTGTTGATGGAAAAAGAATTGACCTACCTGGGCAAAGCGCTCAGCGATCCGGAAAAGCCGTTTATCGCCATCCTGGGCGGCGCCAAGGTTTCGGACAAAATTCAAGTGATCCATAATTTGCTCGACAAGGTCGATGCGCTGCTGATTGGCGGGGGCATGGCGTACACCTTCCTGAAAGCCAAGGGACAGGATGTCGGCAAGTCACTGCTGGAGGTGGAGAAGCTCGATGTGGCGCGGGAGGCGATGGAGATGGCAGCCAAGCGCGGCGTGCGTTTTCTGCTGCCCGTGGATCACGTTCTGGCGGATAAATTTGCCCCCGATGCTCAAACCAAACTCTCCGTCGGCGATAAGCCCTTCCCTGCTGACTGGATGGCACTCGACATTGGTCCGGAAACAATCGATCTTTTTGTAGATGAAATCTCCCGTGCCCGCACCATCGTTTGGAATGGCCCGATGGGAGTCTTCGAAATGCCGGCCTTCGCGCATGGAACCATGCAGGTGGCCCAGGCCGTCGCAGACAATCCCTCGGCGATTTCAATCGTCGGCGGGGGAGATTCCGTGGCCGCGGTTCACAAAGCCGGAGTTGCCGATAAAATCACACATATTTCGACCGGCGGTGGTGCGTCGCTTGAATTCCTCGAAGGCAAAAAATTACCGGGCGTAGAAGCCCTGACGGAGAAGACCACGTGAGCACTCGCAAGCCCCTGATTGCAGCCAACTGGAAAATGTACAAAACACCGTTCCAGTCGAGCGAATTTGTAACGACCTTTCTGCCTCTGGTTCAGCACCATACTCGCGATGAAATTGTCCTCTGTCCTCCCTTCGTCGACATTGCCGCTGTGGTTGCGGGCACTCGCGGCAGCCACATCCACGTCGGCGGGCAGAACATGATCTGGCACGAAGAAGGCGCGTTCACCGGAGAGATCTCAGCGGCGATGTTGGTTGCGTGCGGATGCACGCACGTCATCCTCGGTCACTCGGAACGCCGTCAGTTCTTCGGCGAGACAGATGAAACCGTCAACAAAAAACTGCATACGGCTCTGAAGCACAAATTGACGCCGATCGTCTGCGTGGGCGAATTGCTGGCCGAGCGCGAGGCTGGCCAAACGGAAGAAGTATTGCTGCGGCAAACCTCAAAAGCTCTCGATGGCATCGCGCAGGATGCTGCTCATTCCATCGTGATTGCCTACGAGCCCGTGTGGGCTATTGGCACCGGCAAAACAGCCACTCCACAGATGGCTGCGGATGCCCATCACATCATTCGCGAGCAGGTGGCACGCTCACTGAGCCGTGAAATCGCCGATAAAATGCGCATCCTCTACGGCGGCAGCGTAAAACCGGACAACGCCAGCGCATTGATGGGCCAGGAAGACATCGATGGCGCTTTGGTGGGCGGTGCGAGCCTCGACCCGCACTCGTTTTCCAAAATTGTTCTCTACTAGTTCGAGAGGTTTTTGCTGCATGTATTCTTGAATAGGAACGCCGCGCAGCCATGTTCTCGAATGGTTGCGCTGGCCAGTCCGCTTCCATTGTTGTAACCGCCGGCTTTCTCGTTCGTCGCCCAAACTTCATGCCCTTGCGCGCTGTTATTTTCGATTATGGTCTTGTGCTGTCTGGTCCGCCGGAACCGGGCGCACGCGCACGCCTGCTGGAAATCTCCGGTCTTTCACCGGAAATTTTCGATGCGCATTACTGGAAATATCGTCTGGATTACGACCGCGGCACGTTGAACGGCCATACCTACTGGCCGACGATTGCACGCGATACAGGTGTGTCTCTTTCTCCGGAACAAATCGAAGCGCTGATCGAGCAGGATGTTCTGCTATGGGCGACTGTCGACCCTATCATGCTGGAATGGGTGAATCGTGTTCGCGCATCTGGAATGAAGACCGCCATCCTGTCGAATATGGGCCAAGACCTGCTCGCCTACATGCGAGAAAACTTTGGCTGGCTGGACCGCTTTCATCACCTCACCTGGTCCTGTGAGCTGAACTTGATCAAACCGATGGCAGCGATCTACGAACATACGCTGGAGAAATTGAATGTTCTCGCCGACGAAGCGCTCTTTCTTGACGACCGCCTGGAAAATGTAGAGGGCGCGCGGGCCGTCGGAATCCATAGTCTTTTATTCCGCGGCGTTCATCATCTTCAGGAAGACTTGCAACGAGAAGGTTTGGCCAGCCAGGTACCGCCGATATTTCGGGCTCTCGGCAATTAAATCGGCTTGTACCCAAGCGGACCTGAAACCTACTTCAAAATATTCTTACCCGCATGGATATTCAGACCGACCGAATACCGCATCGTCCAAAAACCATTGGCCAGAATGTCGTTGAATGGGTGATTGTAGACAACATCCATTTGGCTGCGCACGCCGAAATGGGGAGTGAGTAGAATTTCATCTCCGCCGCCGAATCCATAAAACCCTGTCCAGTCGACCGTTGGGTTGGACGGAGCGAGCAACTGGGAGACTTCCGTGGCCAACGGATCAGCCGGATGGAGCGTAGCCGCCAGACGGAATGCTCCAACAGATGGACGCACGAATAAGGTGACCCGCCGGAAATGCCGGTAGGAGAATTGCGGGCCCGCAGCAAAGGATTGCGTCATGATATGGGCCGGCAGCTTCAGTTGATAGGTCGGCGGAACGACTCCGGCCTGGATGTAGGCCAGAATGAGAGGAGCCAGTTGCTCCTGAAGGGTGACGGGCAGCAGGTCGGGCTTCAAGACTGTCGAGCCACGGCTGACGCTGTAATCAAAACCCAGAGCATACCACTCGCGCACATTCACGCCGAATTGTGTGTGCAGTCCCGTCTGATTCAGGCCTAAAGCTGGACTGTTCAAGTCAGCGAATCCGACATATAAGTCGTACCGTTTGAGCTGTGTCTGTTGGGCATCGGCGATAGTGGCCAACAGGAATGAAGCAATAACAATTGCGCTGGCAAACGGAAAGAGACAATAAGTCCACGCCTTTCCGGCAGAAAAACATTGAGGCGAAATACATGGGGAGTTCTTCGCAGCAGGGGAACTGGCAACGATGCTCATGGGCTTACCTCAAACCCATGCACGATATCTCAACTTGAGGCGGTTGTCACGTCTTTTTTGCGTAGCCGCGAAGCACTTTGGTCAACTCACAAGCAGGGAGGATTTTTCCATCGGGATGGGAACTTGTTCGACAATTTCAACGTTGAAGCCTTGCAGCGCGGGAACGTGCGTAGGCGTATTTGTCAGCAAACGAATCTTGCGAATCTTCAGGTCGGAAAGAATCTGGCCGCCTAACCCCACCTGGCGCAGGATGCGATACTGACGGTCTTCACTGCGCTCATGCGCGCGCGGATCGCGATGAAACACCAGCCGCGCCTCAGGCCCTTTGGTATCGATGCCAAAACCTTTTGTGTTGTTATGCAGATAAATCAAGGCACCGCGTCCGGCTTCGGAGATCATCTGCAGCGAACGTCGCACGACCTGCTGGCAATCGCATAGTGGAGTGCCAAACACATCGCCGGCCAAACAGTGTGTATGTACCCGGACCAGTACCGGTTCGTCACCTTCCGCAACATCGCCATAAACGAGTGCGACATGGCTTTCTCCGCCATCCACCTCGCTCTCATATGCAATCATGCGGAACCCCCCAAAGGGGGTGGGCAGCATCGATTCCGCCACGCGATAAATATTCCGCTCGTTTTGCAGGCGATATCGAATCAGTTCTGCGACCGTCAGCAACTTGATGCCGTGTTCTCCGCAGAAGTCGATCAGGTCGGGCACGCGCGCCATGGTGCCATCGTCTTTCATGATTTCGCAGATCACTCCGGCGGGGATCAGCCCGGCCATGCGCGCCAAATCTACAGACGCTTCTGTCTGGCCGGCACGCACCAGCACGCCGCCCCGGCGTGCTCGCAGCGGAAATACGTGTCCCGGCCGCGCCAGGTCCGCTGCTCCCGACTTCGGATCGATCGCGACGCGAATCGTGTGGGCACGATCATGCGCGCTGATTCCCGTGGTCACTCCTTCACGAGCCTCGATGCTCTCGGTGAATGCCGTACCAAAACGCGAGGTATTTTCTTCCGTCATGGGTCGAAGACGAAGATGGTCCGCTCGATCTTCCGTGAGCGCCAGACAAATCAGGCCGCGTCCGAAACGCGCCATAAAGTTGATGGCTTCTGGAGTAACGAACTCCGCCCCCAGTGTCAGGTCGCCTTCGTTCTCACGGTTCTCGTCGTCAACCACGACGATCATGCGACCGGCCCGAATCTCTTCGAGTGCGATTGGAACATCGACAAATGGAGTGGGCGCGACCATTACAGTTATTGTACCCAGACGCCTTGTTGTAAACACCTTCTCGCAAAAGAAATGCCACCCCGCTTGAGGTGGCATCACCCTTTGCGAACTGTTTTTTTTAGAGCGAGGATTCGATCTCAAATCCCCAGGCTTCGAGCAGGGCTTCCGGAATATACTTCGAGTTTTTGTTCCGGCGTGCCCATTCCCGTAAGCGAGTGGAGCGAATGTATTGATCCGGTGTTAGCTTGTATTCCTTGACAACCTGTTCAAAAGAAGTCACCGTAGGTACAACCGGACCGATCGGTTCGGGCTTGCCCCAGTTTGGATTTCCGCGGCGTTTTGCCATGAATTCGCTATTCCTTTGCTGGCTAGAATGTGTGCGGGTTCAACGAGAGAAAGTGCGATCACCCTTGCAGAGGGTGCGAAGGCGTGACCATCTTTAATCTTACTAAGAAATGCTCTAAAAATCAATAGGAGGCGCGGATCCGTAATCTCATGCAGGGCATCTGGCTGCAAACAGGCTGCAACTGCCGCGGAGCGCCGCTTCTGAGCGCGGTCAGCTGCTCAACAGCTTATGCAAGACATAGTTTCACCCCGGCCAGTCAAAATCGGCTCAGCA
>JAJYSL010000247.1 GCA_021793595.1 Acidobacteriota bacterium | reverse complement strand
CCACCTGGTTCATCTGATCAAGAAACAGTTCACGCTTGCTCTTGCGACCATACTTCGCAAAACTCGCCTGCAATGCCAGTGTGTGCTGAAAACGCGCCATTCGCTTCATGCTAATAGTCTATTCAAGAATGATGCCGGTTGCTGACTTGTGCAGAGGCTCCCTAGTATGTAAACGTACCGGAAACCGAATTCTTCGCCTTTCTCGAAAACACAGCGGAAGCGGTCTTTCAGCTCAGGAGACGGTTTTGTAGTTCCTGTCGTGGCACCAGCTCGCTTGCCCGAACCGCGCCAATGAAACACCGGTTACCCCTGGTCGTCTCCGCGCAGTGACAATTGTCTCTTCAGAAAGTACAAACGAACTATTGTGGTGAGAGCCTGCACAATTAGGCTTAAAATTCGCCCCTTTACCGATCCCGGTCAGGTTCCACCAGCTGACTTCTGGAGGCTCAATGCAGATTCCTGATAAGCGCTCGCTCATGATCGCCAACGGTTGGGTCCAGGCGGCCGGCATCGTCTTGATTGTCGGCTTTCTCATCATGGGAATCCTTACGTACTACACCTATACCGATGAGCCGCCCATTCCTCAGGTCGTAAAAGACGCAAAAGGATTGACCCTGTTCACGCGCGCCGACATCATGGCCGGCCAGGGAATCTTTCTCGGAAACGGATTGATGGAATACGGATCGATCTTTGGACACGGCGCTTATCTCGGGCCAGATTTCACAACGGAGTACCTTCATCGCGCTGCACTCTCCAGCATTCGGTTCTATAGCGAAACGAATGCAGATACCGCGGCAGCCCGCACGATTCAAGATTTCAAGGCGAACCGATATGACGCCACGACTGGATCGCTGACTTACACCGATTCGCAATCCAGGGCGTTCGAGGAGTGCAGGGCCTATTATGCATCTTTCTTTGGCAATCCAACTTCGAAGTTCGGCCTCCGCCCGAATGCGATTAGCGATCCCGAACAGATTCGCAAACTTACGGCCTTTTTCAGTTGGTCTGCTTGGGCGGCCTCCACGGCCCGCCCCGGACATTCATATTCCTACACGAATAATTGGCCTCCCGAGCCACTAGTGGCCAATCATTTGACGGCGGATGCCATTGTGTGGAGTATGCTCTCGCTCGCGGCGCTGCTCGGCGGCATTGGTTTGCTTTTCACAACGTTTGGGCGGTGGAACATTCTTGGATGGCATGGACGAGAACAGCAGAGCATGTCCTTTCGAGCCCCGGATGAGGTAATGCTGACTCCCGCTCAAAGGGCGTGCGCCTGGTTTTTCTTTGTGATGGCGGCGCTGTTCCTGTTTCAAGCACTGCTTGGGGGCGCCTCCGAGCATTACCGGGCTGATCTGCAGAGCTTCTTCGGAATTGACCTGGGACGGTTTTTACCGTTCAACATTGTCCGCACATGGCACGTACAGCTATCGATTTTCTGGGTTTCCACTTCTTATCTTGCTGCGGGCATCTTTCTTGCGCCAATGATCTCCGGACGTGAGCCGCGGGGACAGAAGGCGCTTTCGTATTGCTTGCTCAGCGCACTGGTTGTGGTCGTATTGGGAAGCCTGGCCGGAGAGTTCGCAGGCATTCAGGGCCTCACCCGCAGCACATGGTTCGGCGATCAGGGGTTTGAATATCTTGACTTGGGCCGCCTCTGGCAGATTCTCCTCACCATTGGATTGTTGTTCTGGGTTGTGATCCTGTATCGCGGACTTCGCGGGCGTCTCGGTTCCGAACATGTGGGAAACATGCCTTGGCTCTTCTTCTTTTCGGCGCTCTCGATTCCGGCATTTTACGGTGTAGGGCTACTTGCAAATCCTGGACAGCACTTCACCACAACCGACTTCTGGAGATTCTGGGTTGTCCATCTCTGGGTAGAAGATTTTCTCGAGCTTTTCACCACGATCCTTGTGGCATACATCTTCGTGTTGCTGGGAGTGGTGCACGAGCGCACGGCGTTGCGAATGATCTATCTCGATGTCATTCTGTACTCTGCCGGCGGCATCGTGGGCACCATGCATCATCTATACTTCTCAGGCGAGCCTGCGCTCCACATGGCCTTGGGCGCTTTCTTCTCCGCGGCCGAAGTGATACCGCTGACTTTTTTGACGGTGGAGGCATGGAGTTTTCTACAATTGGGTACGGCCCAGCAGGCGAAGGGTAAGACCCCGTTCCCACACTACTGGGCTGTGATGTTTTTGGCAGCGGTCGGTTTCTGGAATTTTCTGGGCGCAGGAGTCTTTGGTTTTCTCATCAACCTGCCTGTCATTTCCTACTATGAGATCGGTACTGCTTTGACTGCAAATCACGCACACGCTGCAATGATGGGCGTCTATGGAATGCTGTCAATCGGATTGGCTCTTTTTTGCCTGCGTTACATTATTCCGCAAAGACACTGGTCGGATCGAGCCGCACGCATCAGCTTCTGGTCTTTGAACCTCGGCTTGGCGTGGATGGTCTTCGCCACCCTCTTCCCACTGGGAGTCCTGCAACTCTATCACTCCATCACGGTGAGTTACTATGATGCCCGCACGTTGAATTACATAGGAAACAGGACCAACGCTGTGCTGGAATGGTTGCGCATGCCCGGCGATATCGTCTTTATCGTGGGAGGCATTCTGCCTATCGTCTACCTGTCCGTGCTGGGCATCCGCTACATGAAAACAGGCACATCCACAGAAGAGCCGAAAGACGTACTCTTTACCGATGTCGTTGCGCAAGCAGGGGAGCGTTGAGCCGTGCCGGGTGTATCTGTCGAGTTCATACTGATGCTGGCTTACGCTGTCCTTCTGGGAGCGGTCGCCCTTCTATTGGAATTCGCGGCACGTCACGCGCATCGACGGTCGTTAAGTATCAGCACTACCGGATTCACCTATCACGCAGACAAGGACATGTGGAGATGTCCGGAGTTCCAGCACTTGTTCCCGGTCTTTGTGGATCACGCAAAGGAGTCTGTCATCTATCGGGCTCCAGCCTCTGCTTGCAATGCCTGCAGATGTAAAAGCGATTGCACCGATTCCAATAACGGACGTGAGATTGAACGCAAGACGACGGGCGATCTGCAATACGGAATGCAGCGGTTTCATCGCGCAATGTCGGTGACACTGCTTGTGCTGGCCAGCCTGATCCTGGTTGTCGAACTCTTTCGAGATAACGCAGTCTATCCGCGACTTGTGCTTGCCTCAGTCCTGGTGGTGTTCTGTATGCTCGTGTTACGGCTCTCCGAGGAATTATTTACGAGAAATCAGGGAGCCTTGTAGCGCCACTCAGTCGCAGAAGCAATTCAATCTCCGTGCAACGAACAATCTCAACGTGGCGCTTTCGATCGAACGACTCCTGCCTCGAAGGTGCCTCAATTGTCACACCGCACCCTACGTCGCGTGCATGAAGGAGAAATCTATGGACTATACATTTCTAGCAGACCTGCACAAGGAGTTCGCGCCACCAGAAGACGGAATCCTGAGCCGAATACTGCACAAAGACGAGAAGGTGAACGTGACCCTATTTGGCTTCTCGTCCGGGCAGGAACTCTCCGCACATTCAGCTCCAACGCCCGCCATCCTCTATTTTCTGGATGGAGAAGCTGAGGTCCAGTTGGGAGAGGATAAGGTCAACGCCCAGCCAGGCTCCTTTGTCTACATGCCTCCGATGTTGACCCACGGCATCTCTGCAAAATCTCCCGTTAGAATGCTACTCATTCAGATAAGAGCTGGAACGAACTGACTCTTGCGAGAGTTGCTGTACTCGAGAGATGTTCCAACTGTCGGCCTGTTGTTGGGAATGACAAATTCCCCTCTAACGACTGTGCCCATTTTTGTGCCCACCCTCCTTCAAAATAAGGCATAATCTGGGGTGTGTGGATAGCAATTGAAGGAAGGGAGGCGACAGGTAAGCTGTACAAAGGATAGGAACTTATAGCAACCGGTAGCAGCAGGATCAAGAACAGCGCGCACGGCTGTTAACCGAAGGGTTGTAGGTTCGAGTCCTACCTGAGGAGCCAATAAATCAATAACTTACAACCACTCTCCCTTCAGTGCTTGGTCCAACTTGGTCCAATTGAGCTTCGACCTTGAACGATTTGAACACGCGGACACATGCTTGGATGATTCGAAGTCCATCTCTTAGTGAGCCTGTATTGAATTGCTCACCATCGTGGTCCACAGCATTGCTGACCATCGCGATGGATGCAACAGCGACTCCTCGTGAGTTTCCGAAGGCAAAGAGGGACGCGGCCTGCATTTCGACCGCAAGTATGCCCTCGTCGGCCCAGTGCTGCAGTTGCGCTTGCGTTTCGCGATACGGTGCATCTGTGGTCCAAACCTTCCCCGAGCGAACAGTCCAACCAGTCGCAGGGAGTTCACGCTCCAGGAGCGCTGCTACCTGCGGCACGGGACAGTCAACTTCCTTGCCTGAAGCAAGGTAATGCAGCGAGGTGCCTTCGTCACGAATAGCGCCGGTAATAGCTACCAGGCAAGGCAACGGCAATTCCGGCGAAACCCGGCCGGCAGAGGTCAAACCGATGATTAGTTCCGCGCCAGCGGCCGCCAGCTGTTCGGCAATCAGGACTGCATAGGGCCCACCGATGGTGCGCGGGATGATCCCGCACATCGTGCTTTCAACCTCAATTGCAAACATCGTCGTGTGAAAGCAGGGCCATGCGGGAAACGCTTGTGCGATCCCCTCCTTGACCAGCCAATCGGTGATATCGCCATCGAACTCAAGAATGCAGAGGGGCGGCACGCGCCCCTCCGGAATTCGACGCGAGCGCCTCACGCTGTCGATCAGGCCTTCAGGTGTAAACGTCGTTGGCTCGTCAATCGGGTGGTTCAGAAGCGGCAGTTTATCCATTCGCCTTTCTCTATTTGACAATTTCATCGAAACTATTCAAGGATACAATTGAATAGTTTATGAGTACAACAGGCGCCCCCAAGAAGAGCCTATACGAACAGCTTGCGCGATTGGGCAAAGCGGTTGCCAGTCCAGCGCGGCTCGAACTGCTGGATCTTCTCTGCCAAGGTCCGAGAACCGTCGAAAGCCTGGCCAACGAAGCGGGTCTGAGCGTAGCCAACGCTTCGCAACATCTCCGCGTTCTGCACGGGGCGCGCCTCGTGGAAGGTGAAAAGAACGGCCTGTTCGTGACGTATCGCCTGGCTGATCCGGCGGTGGGCGACTTCTTTCAAACGCTGAGGGCATTGGGAGAGAAGCGGCTGGCTGAGGTCGATGCGATCCTTCGCGAGTTCAGGGAGGCACCGGAATCTCTGGAGGCCATTGAAAAGGAAACATTGTTGAACCGCGTCAAGAAGGGCGAAATCATCCTCATTGATGTGCGCCCCGCAGAGGAGTACCGCGCCGGCCATATTCCATTCGCAATGTCGGTGCCGCTCAAGGAACTGAGATCGCACTTCCCAAAGCTGCGGCGGCGCCAGCCAATCGTGGCCTATTGCCGCGGCCCCTACTGTGTGCTCGCGGTCGAGGCGGTGAAACAACTCCGGGCGAAGGGATTTCGCGCGGCTCGCATGGACGACGGAATTGCTGAATGGCGTGCACGCGGGCTCCCGGTCGCTATTTCCGAGGTATCAAAATGAACGTCACTCGTAAACAAATCGTCGTCGTTGGTGGATCGTTTGGGGGAATCAATGCAGCCTATGAACTTCGTAAGCAGCTAGGCCAAGCGGTTGACATCACAGTCATCTCCAAAGACAGGGAATTCACATTCCTTCCCTCTCTTCCCTGGGCAATCCTCGGTTGGCGCAATCCCGCCTCTTTACAGGTCGGAATTGAGAAGCCGCTGAAGCGAAGGGGTATTCGATTCGTGCACGCTGAAGTCGAGCATCTTGACCCCGGCAAATGTGAAGTCGCGACACGCACCGAGAACTTCCCGTACGACGCCGTGCTCATCGCAAGTGGAGCTGACCTGGACTACGAAGCGGTGCCGGGCCTAGGCCCAAAGTCCGGTTTCGCGCATTCAACGTTCAGTGTGGATGAGGCCGTGCGAGCAAGAGATGCATTGTCGGGTGTTCTGGCTCGGGAGTCCGGACGAATCGTTATTGGGGCAGCAGCCGGTGCAAGCTGCATTGGGCCGGCATATGAACTGGTAATGATGATTGACACCGCACTTAAGCGCATGAAAAAGCGCCATCGCTTTTCGTTGACATTTCTGACTCCCGAACCGTATCTAGGCCACTTTGGAGTCGATGGGATCGGCGCATCGCCTCGAATGGTGCAGGACGAATTTGCCGAGCGCAGTATCGAATCCGTCGTCAATGCGCAGATCAGAGAAGCACAATCCGACCGAATTGTTCTCAATGACGGAAGCGAGCATCTTTTCGACTTTTCGTTGGTGATCCCTGCATTCCGCGGGAGCGCATTTGTGCGCTCGGTAAGCGGTTTGGCAAATCCGAAGGGATTTATCACGATCAGCCCGCAGATGG
>JAJYSL010000030.1 GCA_021793595.1 Acidobacteriota bacterium | reverse complement strand
GCGGGGATCGACGAGTTCGGTCCGCGGTCCGGTGTCTCCTCTCTTCATCGGCACTTTAAACATCTTGTTTCCCCGTTTCGGTGCGGGAGCGCAGAGCATGGGTCACTACGCGCCACATATCTTCTCTCGGGGCGGGCTTACCAGTCCAAAGCTGGAATTGCTCTGCCCCCTGCTGAACGAACATCTCCGCACCTGTAATCACTGCCAACCCTTTGCTGCGGGCCATGCGCAATAACGGAGTGTCCATCGGGCTGTACACCATGTCGAAAACCAACTTGGCGTTCAGCTCCTTTTCCTCCAGAATGGTCTGTTGTTTACTGCCTACCATCCCGACCGACGTTGCATTCAAAATGACATCGAAACTTGTTTTGGCGACCTGATCGCGCCGAACCGTCTTCGCGTCCGCCTCCCGCGCCAGCTTTTGCGCGGTCTGTGGTGTGCGATTCAGGATAAATACATCGGCACCGCGTTGTCTTAAAGCAAACGCTGCTGCCCGCGCCGCTCCTCCGGCTCCTAACAGCAGAATTTTTGCCTTCCGTAAGTCCATCCGTTGTTCCAGAGGTCGAATCACCCCGGCGACATCGGTGTTGTACCCGATCAGCTTGCCATCCTGTGAACGGACGATGGTATTGCAAGCCCCGATCTTCTGGGAAAGCGCGTCTGTTCTGTCCAGGTGTTTCATTATCTCTTGCTTGAACGGCATCGTAACGCTAACTCCTTGTACGGGAACCTCGCGAATTAATAGCAGCAAATCCGCCAGGCTGTCGGTTTGAAGCGCTAAGTAGACAGCATTGACGGTTTCCCGATGAAAGGCGGTGTTCATCATGGCAGGAGATAAAGAGTGGAGAACGGGATTGCCGGCAACGCCATACACCTTGGTCCCCGCGTCAACCTGGTCGGCGCGATAAGCCTCTGTCAGCGTGCGTGCGGCGATTTGCCCGGGCGCGGTTTCCTCTCCGAGAGTGGCGGAGGCAAAGGTGAACCGGCTGCCGGAACGCAGGCCGAGCACACGGCTGATGACGCCGTAGTCGCCCATGCAAATGCCGATCACATTGCCTTCATCGCGTTTGGATTCCAGGAAGCGCATCATGGTGACGTTGTCGGCCAGGTTGCGCGCGGTGGTCACAATCTTGATGAAATCCGGGTGCAGCGGCTTAATGCGGGCGTAGATCTTCTCCAGGTCCTTGGTCATTTTGAAGTCGTGATAGGAGATCAGCAAGGCAGCTCCGGTAGCGCGCAGCTTCTTCCAGTCGGCGGGCTTCAAGGCTTCGGCGGTCTGCAATTCCACATCCAGCAGGTCGAAACCGGCGGCGGCGGCTTTCACCTGGACCTCTAACTCGCTGGCAATGGAACCGGTGAATTTTCCACCATTCACTTTGCGGCGACAGGTGGCGATGGCGGTCACTTCGCGGCGCAACTCGAGAAAATTCTTCAATTTAGGGAGCGCGGCGAGAGGCTTGGGCAGATAATCCAGCCGAAACTCGATCAAGGTGTTCTCGCGAACCGCCTCCTCGGCCTTATCCAGCATTTCCTGGGGTGTATTGCCAATAATTGCAACGCAAATGCGGCCAAGCCGCGAGCGAAGATAGTGCAAACTTACATTCTGAGCGGAGTCTGTCATGATCATTTTCCCGCACCCTTATTCGGGTGCAACTGTGGCATAGTATCAGGGTTGCGGTCTGATGCAACCTCAGGGCTGAAGGAACCAGCACTTCCGTACCCTACGAGCGGGTCATTCGGCGGTCTCGAGAATTCTCTTTCTCGTTGATTCTGCAAGCTTTCGCCTACAAAATTAAGATGCGGTGGGGGCGCTTTCGCTGCAACCAATCCTGCGCTCGGCCTTCGCCCGCGCAGAAGTTCTTTACTATAAAAAGTGGGCAGATGGCTGGGCCACGTTGACCCATGCAACTGCTGACACGTTGAATGTAGAACGGAATTGCTCCTTATGCTAAATGATTTATCAAATTCAGCCGCCGAACCGCTCCAAGATGATCTGCACGCCTGGGCCGGCGACCTGACCCCTGGCAGCCTGAAAACCTGGGTTGACCGCCATTTACGCGCCCATCAAACCGCCATCGATCAGCTTCTCACAGTTCAGGAGCCGCGAACAGTCGATAACACGCTGGCTCCATACGATCAAGCCGTCGGCGTGCTGGCGATTGCAGGCTCGGAAGCAGGATTGCTGCACTCCGTTTGTCAGGAGAAGCCGGTTCGTACCCAGGCGGAAGCCATGGTGCAGGCGGTTTCAGAGGCAGCGGTGCAGCTTTCGCTGAATCCGCAGGTCTATCTGGCGCTGTCTTCCATTGACACGTCAAATATCGACGCCGCCACAAAACATTATTTGGAGCGGACACTGTTGCAGTACCGGTTGGCGGGCGTGGATAAGGATCAAGCGACGCGGGAACGAATTCAGCAATTGCAGGAGCGCATTACGGAGCTTGGCTTGACGTTTGGTCGCAATGTGCAGGAACAAGGCAACACCGTGGTGGTGGATGCGGCGGAGCTGGAAGGTTTGCCGGAAGATTTTCTGGCGCGCCACGTACCCGATGCCGATGGCCATCGAACGCTGACGACAGACTATCCGGATTACCAGCCAGTGATGACGTATGCCAAAAACGATGCGTTGCGACGGCGGATGTTTTTGGCGTACAACACACGTGCCTATCCGGCGAACAAGTCGATCCTGATGGACATTCTTGCGACGCGGAAGCAACTGGCCAACACACTGGGATTTGAATCATGGGCGGACCTGGCGACGGCGGACCAGATGATGGGCTCGGCGGCAAGGGTGAAAGCGTTTCTGGCAGAGCTGGATGCAGCCTCGACCGAGGGAGCGGCGCGCGAATATGCGATGGTGCTGGAGTTCGCGCGGGGACAGCGGCCTGGACTGACCGCGATTGATGCCTCGAGCGCGATGTACTGGTACGAGCAATATCGAAGGACGGCATTCGATTTCGATTCGCAGTCGGTGCGACCCTACTTCCCGTACGAGCGCGTGCAGCAAGGCATCCTCGACACAGCGGCGAAATTGTTTCATGTGGAGTTTCGTCCGGCGCCTCTGGAAGGACCGGATGCCGCGGCACGCTGGGATAGCTCCGTGACGGCGTGGGATGTGTACGATCATCCGGCTGAAGCGAAGAATGAGAGGGCGAAGCAGGCGCAGAAAATCGGCCGGTTTTATCTGGACATGCATCCGCGCGAAGGCAAGGACAAATGGTTTTCCGCATTTCCGCTGGTGCCTGGAATTGCGGGCGTGCAGGTTCCGGAAGCGGCGCTGATTTGTAATTTTCCTGGGGGCAATGCGAGCGGGGCTGCGGATCCGGGGTTGATGCAGTATTCCGATGTGGTGACGTTCTTTCATGAGTTTGGACACCTGATGCACGCCATCCTGGGCGGACAGCAGAGGTGGGCGGGAGTAAGTGGCATCGCGACGGAAGGCGACTTTGTTGAAGTGCCTTCACAGCTGCTGGAAGAATTCTTCCGCAACGCGAAGTTGCTGGCGGGATTTGCGCGGCACTATGAGACCGGCGAGCCGATCCCGGCGGAACTTGTGGCGAGGATGAATCGAGCGAGCGCATTTGGCCGCGGCAATGGTGTTCGCGGCCAGCTGTTCTACACGCGCTTTTCGCTTGATCTGCATAGCATTGACCCGGCTACGATTGACCTGGACACACTGATGCACGCAGGCTATACGGCCGCGCTGCCGTATACGTGGGTCGAAGGCAACCGGCTGTATTCGAGCTTCACGCACCTGGTGGGATATTCGTCGAACTATTACACCTACTTATTCGACAAAGTGATCGCTCTCGATTTCTTTCAGCAATTCGACGCGAACAATCTGGTGGAGGGACGGGCGGCGTTGCGCTATCGAAAAGAAGTGCTGGAGCCGGGCGGCTCGCAACCGGGAGAAACGCTGGTGCAGAATTTTCTGCACCGCTCGCAAAGCCTGCAGGGATTTGAAACCTGGCTGACGGAAGAATTTGCGGGTTCCCCAACCGGATGACTGGGTCAATCATTGGTTCTAACCCGGCAGCCTGCCGCATTTTCCCCTTCCGTGAGCGGCTCCGAATGCATCCAAGTGGATGACACAGAGGTCGGGAACGGGCTCCGCGGAAGAGGCGCGATCCTCCCTTGGCCAGTTCCAACGGCCGGAGCGCATTTTGTGATTGATATCCCGAAAGCACCCCAGAAGCATCCCGACATGCAAGCCTCCATCACTGAGGATCCGCTCCTGCTGCTGGCGGCCATTATCGACTCCTCAGAAGACGCCATTATTAGCAAGGATTTGAATGGCATCATCACCAGCTGGAATAAGGCTGCCCAGCGCATGTATGGATACACGGCGGAGGAGATTGTCGGGCAGTCGATTCTGCGCCTGATTCCCCGTGAGCTATATTCCGAGGAAGACGAGATCCTGCGGAAATTGAGGGCTGGACAGCGGCTTGAGCATTACGAGACGACGAGAATCACCAAGGCGGGGCGGCGAATTGAGGTCTCGCTAACGATTTCTCCGGTCAGAGACGGCGCCGGCCGGGTCATCGGCAGCTCGAAAATCGCCCGGGACATTACTGCGAGAAAGCAGATGGAACGGTCGCTGATCCAGTCGGAAAAATTAGCGGCCGCCGGACGCATGGCGGCCACAATCGCACACGAAATCAACAACCCGCTGGAAGCGGTATTGAACCTGATTTATCTGGCTCGCGAAAGCTGCCTGCGCGACAGCGAAACCCACGACTATCTGGAGACGGCCGAAAAGGAACTGGAGCGCGTCTCCCATATTGCACGGCAGACGCTCGGTTTCTATCGCGATACCGGCACCCCCGTCGATGTGGTGGTGGACGAACTGCTGCAGAATGTTCTTGCTGTCTATCGATCGAAGCTGACGACCAAAAACATCGCGGTGGACTGTGAATTGGAGGCGCATCGTCCGCTGAAGGCGAGCCGTGGGGAGCTGCTGCAGGTCTTCTCCAACATTATTGCCAACGCCATCGACGCGATGGAGCCGGGAGGCTCGCTTCACGTCGAGTCACGGGAAACGAGTGTTGCGAGAACGGCGGGCATACAGATTCTGATCCGCGATGACGGCGCCGGGATTGAGGCGGAACACCTGACACGAATCTTTGAACCGTTCTTCACCACCAAGGAACGACACGGCACGGGCATCGGCTTATGGGTGGCGAAGCAGCTGATCGCCAAGCATGGTGGATGGATTGCGATCACCAGCAGTACGGCAGCCGGTAATCGTGGCACGGAGGCGCGTGTTTTCTTGCCATCAGGAAATCAATCCAGCGGCACCGATGCCAATGTTGCGGGGTTTTCAAGCCTCAAAAGGTGAAGGAGACTCCGGACCGTATCCGAAATCCCCGGCGGCGTTAGAGGATGCGCAGCGCGCGCTCGGCATGGTGCGCGAACATGCGAGTGCATGGCATATCGACCCAAATCGGATCGGGGTACTGGGCTTTTCCGCGGGAGGATACCTGGCCGCCGCATTGAGCACGCACTTCGATCAACGCATCTATGCCACCGTCGATACCGCCGACCAAGTGAGTTGTCGGCCTGACTTCGCGATCGTCATTTATCCAGCCTACCTGGCGCCGGCAGAAAAGAACTTTGAGCCGAATCCGGCGATTCAGGTAACAGCGCAGACGCCGCCGACATTTCTGGTGCAGGCAGAGGATGACCCGGTCCACGTAGAAAACTCAATTGTGTATTTTATGGCGCTGAAAACATGCCGAGGTCCCCGCGGAAATGCATATTTATACGCAAGGCGGGCATGGGTATGGATTGCGGCCGACGGCATTGCCGATTACGCATTGGCCGCAGTTGGCGGAGGCTTGGCTGCATACCATTCACGTACTACCAAAGCCGGCCTCGGGACCGGCGACGACGCAATGAGGCGTGATCGAGACGCTGGATGGGATTGCGCGGAAGACGGTGAAGTAGCAGCAAGGTACGAGGCTGCGAGAGCCGCTACCGCACCGATAATGCTTCGCGTTCGGTTTGGATGACCTGCAACATGGTGGCGTCGTCGGAATATTTGAATGACGTGAGGTTGTGCTGCCGCGCCTGCTGTTCTTCGACTCGGCCGAGGATCTCCAGATCCTGCTTGCTGACGGGAGTCGCGCCTTTCGCCTGCAATGCGGCGATCAGGGCGTCAGCAGAAAGCTCGCTTGACTCTGGCTTGTTCTGCAAATACTCGAGGACTTTTTTCGCGCCTTCTTCTCCATCGTGACGCGCGATGCCGACCAATCCCGTGCTGGCACGACGCGCCCACCCAACGACAAAAATGCCATGCAGCGATTCATTCAACTTGGGATCCCAGGCTTCATACGCAGGCTCTTTCAGAGAATCCGGGCCGGGCCGAGTCGCGTAGCCATTCGGCCCCATGGGCAGTCCGACTGAGGGGTCATGCTTGTCCCCAATGGCAAAAATCAAGGTATCGACATCGAGCGCGGCGGTGCGATCAGTTGCTTTTGCCTGGGTGCTGCCGTCCGCCCGA
Organism: Acidobacteriota bacterium; assembly: GCA_021793595.1. The sequence continues at coordinate 26,981 of JAJYSL010000030.1, read as the reverse complement.
AGGGCGAGATTATTTTCAGTCACGATAAGTTTCTTGATGCGGCCGTCGGGACCGGCGATGATCTCCTTGGGTGAGGAGAGAAAGCGGAAGGTCAGCTTAGGACGGTCCTCTGGGGGAAACGTCTTAGTCAAAAATGGGAAGGTAGATGCACCCAGCTTTTCCAGAGACAGGTCCTGGTTGCAGGCCTCGCAGGTTTCGCGGATGCGATCTAGTTCTCGCAGAAAATCTTCACGCGAAATGTACTCTTCCACATGCTCGATTTCTTTTTTATCGAACTTGGCTTCATAGGGTCCGCGGCGCGCGACGACGATCACTTCCTCCGTTTCGCGTTCCGGCTTGTCTCTCAAGAGCCAGCGCATAATGTCGGCGGCAACATTGCCCATGCCGACAATAGCGATACGCTTGCCAGTAGAGAAGTCCATGGACGCATAGGGAGGCAGTTGATTGTAAGCATAGACAAAGTCTTTGGCGGAGTAGACGCCCTTGCTGTTTTCTCCGGAAAGGCCAAGCGCGTTATAGCCCTGGGCTCCGCACGAAAATACCATTGCGGAAGGCCCCATTGCTCGCAGGTCCGCGAGTGTTAAATCTCCCTGCTCGCCGATCTTGACGTGTCCGAAATAATGGACGTTGGGCAGCGCAAGAACCTTGGCAAACTGCTTGCGCAAGCCGAACTTCATCTTGTCCTTCAGCGGGTAGATACCGTACTCGGCGAGGCCACCGGGTTTGATATCCCGATTGAACAAGAAGACCTGGTGACCGGACGTTGCTATTTTCTGAGCGGCAAACAACCCCGCTGGGCCAGCGCCCACAACAAACACAGTTTTCATAAGCTCCCTAATTCATAGCATAAACGGTAGGCGTGTTGGCGAGTGTGACCGGGATCACCAAGTTGGTCCATCTCCTTTTTCGCTTGAAACTTGTCCAGGGACACGTTCGTCTCGAACCTCAGCACGCGGTATGGCGACACAACCTTCTATATAGATAGACGCGGGAAAATTGTGTTTGGAGATGCGCACAGGTCTCATAAAAAATCGCAATCCCGCAAGCGAAACTCTCCCCCGGCGAATGTGTCTACAGGAATGTCGAACATTGTCACGCCAAGCGAACAACGTTGGTCAATCAAGATGCACTCGATCACAGGATGCACCTGAAACACCGGAGAAGAAGAAATGCGAATTCACTCGAAAGTTGCGCTCGCTCTCGTTTCCCTCGCCGTGTCGTTGCCTCTGGCCTTTGGACAGAATGCTGCGCCGGCTTCGGCACCCCCGCCTTCACCCTCACAGTCGCAAGCTGGACCGAACCAACAGTTTTGGCATCGCGGCATGCACCAACAACAGATGGATTGCTCCGGTCCACGGAGTCGCGGAGACATGCTATGGGGCCACAGAGATTGGGGAAGAATGCATCGCCATCATGAATTCATGCTGGCGCGGCTGGCCAACAATCCTGCATTTCGCGAACGGATCGGCATGACGCCGGAACAGGCGCAGAAGATTCACACAGAAACGTTCAACTTCCGCAAGGCTGAGATTAGCAATCGGGCGGACCTGCAGGTGAAGCAGCTGGAATTGAGACAGTTGCTCTCTGCCGAGACTCCCGACCGGGGCGCGATCAACAGCAAGCTAGAAGAAATCAGTGCTGCGAGACTGGCGCAGGCCAAGGCGGATGTCAATTTCCATCTGGATATGCGCGCCGCGCTGACCCCAGATCAGAAACTAAAGCTGCAGGAAATGCGGCAGGAGTTTTTCCACCATCACTTTGGACCGGGCGGCCCTGGCGAGGGCCCTGGGCCGCAGTCTGGTCAATAAATAGCTCAAGGAAGAAAGAACGGCCTGAGATCCGCAGTTGTCGCGGGCCTCAGGCTTTTTCTTGCCTTCCTGCGGAGTTGAATCGTGTATGACTCATCTTCTACACCATGATTTGGGAAGCGATCCATTATCAGCATGTTGCAGCTTTGAAAATCGTGTGGTGACACGCTTTCTCTCCCCCTGCGCCGAACGGAAGCTGGTTTCAACAGGAGCGCAGAACCGGCGGCAGGGCGACACCGCAGGCTTGAAAGACCTTGCCCGCCACGCCGGGAGCCTGACCGCGAAAGACGTACCCCTTGCCGTTGGTCGTAACTTCCATCTCAACCAGGTTGTCCAGATCGCGGACTACGTCAGCCCATTCCAGCTTCCACTGCCTGCGCGCCAAACGGTCATCGAGTTCCTTGCGCAACAGCAGCGCCAGAAACGAGCAAAACACATGCCCGCGAATCGTCTCGTCGCACTTGTGATAGATCGGCCGGGTGTCCAGCAGCGACTTCATCGAGCGGAAAACATCTTCCACCATCCACAGTTGCTTGTACTTCAGCGCGACCTCTTCGGGGGGCAGATCCATGTTGGTCGTCAACACCCACTTGCCGTCGTAGCGCGCTTCCTGCTTGATCTTGTCCTCGTCCACGGCGAACTGCTTGCCTCCCGCACGCAGGTATTTGCGATACCCTTTGTTGCCCACCAGCGATTTATCTCCCTTGCGCAACGCATCGCGCAGCGCGGCCACCACGGCCTCGCGGTCATGGCGGTCTTTGCTGGCTTGATCCTCGTTCAGGCACACCACGTACCGGCGCGCATCCTCGACCCAGACTTCTTTCACTTTCAGCGGCGAGGGATCATTGCGGTTGTCGCTCCTGGGATGCACCTCCGCATAGCGGCCGCCGCGCGCCACCACCGCCTTGGCTTCCGTAGAACTGCGCATGCGCACGCCCAGAATGTAACTCCACTTGCGTAGCTCCACTTCCGCCAGGGTCTCGGCGCTGATCATTCCCCGGTCGGCCACGATCGACACCGATCCGATGCCGAACCGGCTCTGCAACCTATCTACGATGGGAACCAGGCTCTTGACGTCGGCCGTGTTGCCCGGCCATACCTCGCTGCATACCGGATTGCCCTTCCGGTCCAGCACCATGCCCACCACCATCTGCTTCAGGTCGGGACGATGATCCTTCCAGTGCCCGTGCTGGCCGACGGTCGGGCCTCTCTGGCCCTCGAAGTAGATCGACGTGGTGTCGAAGAAGACCATCTCCAAATCAGTGAACAGATCACGACGCCGAGCAAACAGTGCTTCCTCGATCAGGTCCTTGTTGGTGCGGGGAGCGAAAGGCGTGGCCCCGTCTTGCTGCTCCTCGGCAAGGACCTCTCCCAGCCAGGCCATGGCCCGGTCGAGGTGCTGCAACTCCAGATCGGCGACGCCTTCAATCGCGTAGTTGTCTTTCCACTTTTCGGCGGCACGGTCGCTGCCGCACGCAAAAAGACGATGCAACACGGTGAGGAAAATGGCCCGCTCGACGGAAAACTCAAAGCGTCGGCCTTGGAGCAAAGCGGTCAAGACTTTATCGATGGAGCAGGCCTGCCAGAGCCGTTCGAAGATCAGCCCCGCACCCATCTTGGCGCTGCGGGTAGTAATGCTGTCGCCCCGCGCATGGGCGCCGAGCACGGACAGCTTCTCTGAAAATCGCCCCAATGACTGGAGCAACGAGTCAAGTTGGCCGTTGGCCAGCAACTCATCCATGCGCCCGAGGCGAAGCAGGACGCGCTGTTTGACTTTACCGTCCACCCGCTCGTTATCGACCATGAGCAGATAGGTTCGGGAACCATTGGACTGGGTGCGAATAAACACGGCGCGACTCCTGCGCCCTCATAGTAACACTACATATCCAAGCACACAAATAATAACTATCCAGCGTATGCCACTATAACGTGACACTACATTTTGAACTATTTGACAGCCGCTCCCAATAAAATCAACAGCTTACAACCACTCGGCATACTCAAACTGTAGAAGATGAGTCTGAGATCGGATGCGAGTGTTACCAATGCATGTGCTTGTGCGAGCGACGCCAGACTCAAGGATTTGTCATGAGATAAAAAGGGACGACGATAGAAAACAATTCATAGCGTCAAACGTTGAATTCAATTAGATGACGAGTAGATATTTCACTGGCCTTGCTTCGCGACTGCGGCGGAAAAAGAAATAGATCATGACGCTGACGACGGCGGCATACGCGCACCACACGGATGTAAACGCGTAGGACATGATCAGCATGACGATGATGAGGCCGACCATGTTGAGCCATCCCAGGATCACCAGATCCTTAAAGCCGGAGAAGAACAGCGCGCCGCAGGTTGTAATGACATAGAGGACAGCCACAGGTTTGTTTGTCGTGAGCGGATTGTCGTACACGATGCTGTGTCCGACGGAATAGACTTGGAGCGGATCCACCATCAATCCCCATAGGATGTACAGTGCCAGGGCGCTGCCCAGGACCAGGAATCCCATCATGCGTCGACGCTGCCGCCGCGTCGGTTCAATCAGCAGCACACTGAGCGGCAGGACATACGGCAGCAGTCCCTGCGCGTACAAGACATAGGCCGCAGCAACGCCGTGCAGGGCAGTCTGCGATATCTTGCCATTTAATCCCAGCCAGACAAAGCCTTCTGTAAATTGGTGTAGCGCAAACAGGCATGGCAGCGAGGCAAAGAGCAGCTCTCGGCGATGTTTCACCTCCGCGATCGTAGCCACGCCAATCACCCCGAGTACGGCGCTTCCGGCAAAGTTGGCGGTCGCAGAAAAGCACATACGTTTTTCTCCTGAAGTGCACCGAACCCTGCTACTCGGATTGTCCTTACTGTAGATGAAACCGGCGGGCTTGCGGCAGCAAAGATCGGCGGCACAACAGATTTTGCATGAATCACCGCACAGAACACCTTGCGATGCCAATTGATTCTGTCGATCGCCTCCCCAAAATTTCGAGAGGATGAAGCGGGTGGAGAGAGCGAGTTACTTCGTTTGTTGGCTGCGCATCTGGTCTTCTGCAGCTTTCAACTGTTCCTCCGCGGCTTTCAACCGTTTGGCAGCTTCTGCCAAACCGCGCTGCATGGCGCCACTTTCGATTTGCTGCCGCATCGTCTGCATTCCCTGTTTGAATTCCTGACTATTGATTTTGGTGGTCGCGGCGTCAATCTGCTGCTGCACTTTGTCCATTTCTAACTTTTGCATCGCGCTCTGCTGCTGTTCCGCGAGTTTCATCTGCCTTCTGGCTTCATCCATGCTGCGCTGCATGGCGCCGCTTTCAATCTGTTTTTGAATATCCGCCATTTGCTGCTTGAACCTGGGACTATTGATCTTCGCGGTGGCCGCGTCGATCTGACGCTGCATCTGCGCAAAATCCAGATGCTTCAAATCGGCTTGCTGCTTGGCAATATCCGCCATTTGCCGTTTGAACTCAGGACTGTTGAGATTACGGGCTGCCTCCGCGATCTGTGCGTTCATCGCTGCCATCTGACGGTCCAGTTGGGCTTTTTGCGCGGGCGTCATCGCATGCATTCCATTGCTGTCGGGCACAAATGATTCGTCTTTGGCATTTGGCTGAGGGTGTTTCATGACTTTCCCCGTCCGCCGGGACGATTTGGCTTCCGGCGGTAGAGGAGGCGCGGGTGGCGGAGCAGGAACCGTAGAAGCGTTTACCGCGGGCGGCGAGGGAACCGTGACAGCAGGGCGAGTTGTCTGAGCCAGGGTTAGGGTCACATGGAACAAAGCTGCCATCGCGATTGCGAGGACCATGGCACTGGCGCCGCTCGCGATGCGCAGTAGTTTTGCCTGCGGGGTCATGGTGTTCTTTGGCTGCATCAGTCGCATAATTCTTTCCTCCAAAACGTTGTCTCCGAAGAGTCCGATGACCTGAGAAGCATCGGCGAGGGTGGGCTGGGCGAAGGACCTGCCGGCCATGGCGAGCAGGCACTTCGCATAGATAACTTCAGACTGCATGGCTCGCGCAGCGATGTCATCGCAGATCATCTCACGAGTTCGGCGGATCCGCTGCTGCACTCCATAGGTCAGGGGATGCCAGGCGACGGGCAGGGCTACCATCTGGCACAGAAGATTACCCAAATAATCGTGGCGGCGGACGTGCGCCAGTTCGTGGAAGAGGGCGGCCTGCACCTCATTCTGGGAGTGGTTGTCAAAATCTTCTGGCAGCAGAAGCACGGGATGCATGACACCGACGATCACCGGGCTGCGGACATCGTCAGACGTGCGCAATTGCGGCAGCCTAGCGTCAAGCCGACGGCCGGACTCTTGAAAAATAGCATTCCACTGAGGCGGCAGAGTGGTTGGATCGGCATCCGCCACCAGTTGCCGCGCACGACGCCACGACGCCAGAATTCGGTAGATGCCAAAGAGCAGGATTGCGAAATAGAAACCGACAAGCCAGTCGGTCTCTGCAGGAGATAATCGCAGCGTGGCTCGCGGCAGGGTGAAGAACTCCTTCGAGAGCCAAGAATCCGCGGTTATGAACTGGGTCAAAATCGCAGCGCGAGGCAGCACTTCCCTTCCCGGGATTGCGGAGAAGTCCAGGCTGCAGTCGGTACAGGTTGCTTGTGTGGCAGGGGGAAGGCCCGGGCGAACTCCACGGAGAGGCAAGCCGACAGCGAGGGCGAGAACCGCAAGCCAGACGCAATGCTGCGTGCGGGGTCCAGATTTGGCGATGCGGATGAAGAGCCACGCTCCGATGGCAAGCAGAGGAATCTGCCAGATTGCATTGGTGAGGTAGTCGATCAGGATCTGTTCCATACCGATTCTCCCTTCGGCTATTTCCTATTTTTGTTCCGCCGCTGCAACTTTCCGTGCCAGGCGCTCAAGTTCTTTGGCGCTGATCTGGCGGGTGTCGACCATGGCCATCAGCAGGGCCTCGGCAGAGCCTCCAAACATGCGACGCACCAGGTCTTCGACGGCGCTTCCGGAGGCGCGTTCGCGGCTGACCACGGGCCGATATCGAAAGGCCCGACCCTCCTGGGCGCGCTTCACTTTGCCTTTGCGCAGCAGGACCATCAACATTGTCTGCACGGTGGTGTAAGCCAGTTCGGCTTTCAGTTTCGGGATCACTTCGCTTACCGTCGAGGCGCCATTTTCCCATAGCACCTGCATGATTTCCAGTTCCAGCGGCGTCAGAGTCTGATTCGTTTTGTCTTTCACAGTCATGTTCTCGGATTCATCTCCTAATCCTTTCGTAGATTAAGCCACAGCCGCAGCGGCTCTGTCAACTAGATGATTAGGAGATAGCGGGTGGGTCACGTGCTAACGACAGTGCAGTACCGGCAGGTTGCCAAACAGGACCTAGGCTGGCTAGACTTTGTGCGAGCGATGCGATGGTGTTCACGACGCGTCGAGTATATTTTCAAATATCGCATCCGATGCTGGAAGCTGCCGCAAACGTCTCTCATCCCGGACGACGTTGCCTGCATCTCTGGCAGTGCACGTGAATGTGCAGGCTTTACAACACAATCTGTTACCCAGGAGACCTCCTTGCGGAATATTCGTCTAGTCCTCAGCATTCTTCTCGCCGTTTGTTGCTTCCTTGGTTTCAAGGCGACCGTCCAGGCGCAAAGCCAGGCAGTGAATGACTTCGAATTGCCGCCTCCGCCGCATGCGAAGCAGATTCATTTGAAACACGTGCTAGTGATTGGGGAGACGAAGGGGTTCGAGCATGACTCTGTGACGGATGCGATGGTGGCCATCGCCAACATGGGCAAAAAGAGCGGCCTGTGGGATACGGAAATCCGCACCGATACGGAGCTGCTGACGAAGAAGAATCTCGGCAGAAATGCAAAGAATCTGAACTACTTTGACTGCCTGGTCTTCGCCAGTACAACTGGCGAACTGGATATGGACGCCAGCCAGAAGCAGGACATGATGTCGTTCATCAAGGACGACGGAAAATGCTTTGTCGGCATCCATGCCGCGCTCGATACCAACTACACCTGGCCCGAGTACGGCGAAATGATTGGCGGCTGGTTCGATCAGCATCCCTGGGGGACATTCATGGCGCCGATCGTGAATGAACAGCCGAATTTTCCCGCGGTGCGCCACTTTCCTGAAGAGTTTGTGAAGTACGACGAGATTTATCAGCCGAAGGATTGGTCGCGGGACAAAGTGAATGTTCTGCTGAGCCTGGATTCCAGCAAGCTCGACTACGCTAACAATCCGCGCATTCACCGCACGGACCATGATTTTCCCGTGGCGTGGGTGAAAATGTACGGCAAAGGGCGGGTTTTTTATTCGACACTGGGGCACACAGAAGAGTCGTGGCAAGATCCGGACATTCGCAAAATGTATTTCGAGGCGATCAAGTGGGCGCTGGGTTTCACAGAGGGCAGCGTTGCCTCGCATCCCAAGCCGGCTGCTTCCGGTTCGAACCCGTAAGCGTCTAACCAGAATTGAAACACAAATATCCGCGGGCAATGTTGTCGGGTGAGGCGGGACTCCATCCCGCCATTGACGGAGTGCAGCAAAGTGCGCTCACCGGGAGTAGCGAAGCAAGACGATGAAACAATTGCAGGCGATCGTATTCGCGATCATCCTTGGAACCATTTTCTGCCAGAGCCGGCAGGCAACGATGTATGCCGCCGCCGAGCAAAATTCAGCGACAAGCAAGCCGTCCGAAAGTTCGGCTGCGCAGACAGGCACAACCCAAAGCAGCGGACACACCGAAGAGGCGAATCCATCCTATTCGCGTCCGGATTCGGCGTCGGTCGATCCTTCGGAGCAGGCAAAATTGGGAGGCGCGTTATTCCAGCAGAATTGCGCTTTCTGCCATGGCCGTGATGCAGCCGGCGGAGAAACGGGCCCGGATCTGACGCGCTCCAAACTGGTGGCGCAGGACGTTGCCGGAGACAAGATCGGGGAAGTGCTGCGCCAAGGACGACCGGAGAAAGGCATGCCGCCGTTCGCTTTTTCTGCTACGCAAGTGGCGGAGTTGGTCGCATTCATCCATGAGCAGCGCGCCCAGGCAAAACTACACAATGGAAGCCGTCGCGGCGTGGACGTGTCTGACCTGCAGACAGGAAATGTTGCGGCGGGCAAGCAATATTTCAACGGAGCGGGGGGTTGCGCGTCTTGCCATTCACCGACGGGAGATTTGGCCGGCATCGCCTCTCGGTATGAAGGGTTGACGCTGGAAGAGAGAATGCTGTACCCGAAGGACGTAAAGAGGACAGTCACAGTTACATTACGGTCCGGGAAAACCCTGAATGGGACACTTGCCTATCTGGATGAGTTCACCGTGGGTCTGCGCGATGCGAACGGAATGTATCATTCGTGGCCCGTAAGTAGCGTTCGCTACTCTGTGGCATCTCCGGCCGAGGCGCACGTTACGCTGTTTCCCAAATACACTGATGCTGACATTCACAACCTGATGGCATATCTGCAAACACTGCGATAGATCGCGTTAATTTCGATCGATACAACTTACGAAAAGGTTCCTGATGGAGAAAGAGCTTCTAAAGAGCCCCTGGTTCATGGCTGCAAGTGTGTGGTTGGCTTGTGTGATGTGTTCCTGTGCCCTGATGGCACAGGGAGTTGACGCATCCATGTTGCGAAAACCGCCTGCAGACAGTTGGCCGACATATCACGGCGACTACTCCGGAAGACGCCACAGCAAGCTCATACAAATTTCACGCTCGAACGTTGGGGACCTGGCATTGGCGTGGGCGTTTCAGACGGGACAGGCGGCAACACTGAAATCCTCGCCGCTCCTGGTGAATGGCATTTTGTACTTCACAGTGCCGGAGAATGTCTGGGCCGTCGACGCACGGTCTGGACATTTGATTTGGCACTACATGAATCCGTCCACCAAAGGCGACCATATCGGAAATCGCGGCGTGGGGATGTACAAGGATTGGCTCTACTTCTTGATTCCAGACGGACATTTATTGTGCCTTGACGCGAGGAACGGCCACGTGCTGTGGAAGGTCGAGGTCGCCGATGTCAACAAGGGCTACTGGACAACGATGGCGCCGCTGGTGGTGGGCGATCATGTGATTATCGGTGTATCGGGCGACTTTGATAATTTGCCGGGCTACCTTCGAGCGATTGATCCGGAGACAGGCAAGACGCAATGGCAATGGGACAGTACCCCGCCGGAGGGAACACCAAAGACCACGACGGGCGGCATGACATGGATGACGGGCACCTACGATCCACAGTTGAATTTGATTTACTGGGGGACAGGCAATCCAACGCCGGTGTTGAATGGCTCGACCCGGCCCGGCAACAATTCGTACACCTGCAGCATCGTGGCCATCAATCCGGATACGGGCAAACTGGCGTGGGCCTTTCAGGTATCGCCGCATGACACGCATGACTGGGATGCGGTGGAGATTCCCGTGCTGGTCAACGGAAAGTTTCACGGGCAGCCGCGCAAGATGCTGATGCAGGCCTCTCGCAACGGATACTTTGTGGTTGTGGATCGCACCAACGGAAAAGATCTGCTGAGCGTTCCGTATGGGCCGGTAAACTGGTCATTGGGAATTGACAAGGACGGACATCCGATTCCAAATCCTAAAAAGGAGCCTGCGCCGGATGGGCGGTTGATCGCGCCCGACGAGGGCGGACTGACCAACTATCGTTCGCCCAGCTTCGATCCGCAGACGGGATTGTTTATTGTCGATGCTCATCCCAGCTACAGTCTCTATTTTGCGAAACCAGCGGACGGCAACTATGGCTGGGCGGGGGCGGATTATGACTTGTGGGGCAAGGGCGTAATCGAGGCGATCGATTACAAGACGGGAAAAATTCGCTGGAGCCACGAGGGTGGTCGACGCGGGGATGGTGCCGGAGTGTTGACGACAGACTCTGGCCTGACGTTTACCGGTGACGGGTACGGAAACGTACTGGCGCTGGACACGCGGACAGGGGAAACCCTGTGGCACGCAGGCACGGGTGCAGGGATGCAGACTTCGCCGATCACCTATGAGCTGGATGGACGGCAATACGTGATGACGGGAAGTGGCTCAGTGTTGTTTGCGTGGGCGCTCCCGCTGCACTCGACCGAAAGCTCAAGAAGACCGCGAGCCATCGAAACGGACGGGACGCAGGGCTCGCGCTAGACGTTGGTGAAGGTTGGGCGCACCGTTTGTAGGATGCCACGCAGAATGGCAGTTGGGGTCGGCGGACAGCCGGTGACAGTGATATTTACCGGAAGAATGTTGGCTACACCGCCGCGACTGGCGTAGCTGGTGCCGAAGATGCCGCCGCAGGCACCGCAATCTCCGACAGCGATGACAAGTTTGGGCGCCGGCATAGCGTCGTAGGTGCGCCGCAACGCTTCTTCCATATTGACAGAGACGGGGCCGGTGACGAGCAGCAGATCGGCGTGACGCGGGCTGGCAACAAATTGAATACCAGCACCCTCAAGGTTGTAATACGGGTTGTGCAGCGCCTGAATTTCCAATTCGCATCCATTGCACGAACCGGCATCCACGTGGCGGATGCAGAGCGCGCGGCCGAGTACGGCCAGCAAGTCCGCCTGCAGGCTATCGAAGTCCGACGAGGGCGCCACCAAGGTGGGCTCGAGGGCGGGCAACGGCTCGGTCAGCAATCCGGTCCGCCACATGCGTGAAAGTGTGTTCCACATATATTTCCTTACCCGTCTTGTCCGCTATAGGACAGGTTGAACGATTTGTTGATGAGCGGAAAATCCGGCACGATGTCGCGGATAACGGCGTATTCAATCAACGGCCAATTCTGCCAGGAAGGATCATGCGCATGGCAGCGGCGGATGGAACCATCGGGACCGCTTTCAAGCGCGATGAAGACAGAACCGCGCCAGGATTCGATTACTCCTATGCCGAACTGATAAGGAGCGGCACAGGGAACGGGCGCGTGAATCGGTCCGGCAGGGAGATCCTGCAAGAATGCGCGGCACAGGCGGAGACACTCGAAGATTTCGTCAAAGCGTACCTGGACACGCGCGGCAACATCGCCTGTGGACTGCACCATGCATTTCGCGACAACGCGGTCATAAGGCGGCCATGGATGGTCGACGCGCAGATCGCGTGCAATGCCGGAAGCGCGCGCGACGACACCCAGCGCACCCAAAGATATAGCGAGGGATGGCTCGAGCCTTCCCGTGGTGCGGAAACGATCCTGCAGGCCCGCGTGCTCGTCATAGATGGAGCGCAGGTTGGTGACGGATTGCTCCAGTTCGTCGTAGAGCGATCGCAGCAATGCTGGAGCATCCATGGAAAGATCGACAGCCACGCCGCCGGGAATGATGTAGTCGAACAGATACCTCGCTCCAAATGCAACGGAGTTGATGCGCAGCAGATCTTCTTTGAGGCGGGAGAAATGCGTCAGTCCGAAAGCAAAGCCCGCGTCGTTGCCGAGCGCCCCCAGATCGCCGAGATGATTGGCCAGACGTTCATGTTCCAGCGCCAAGGCTCGCAGCGTTGCGGCGCGGGGGTGACAGACGGTGCCGGTCAGAGACTCCAAAGCGCTGCAATACGCCCACGAGAAAGCCACAGCAGTATCGCCGGAGATGCGCGCAGCTAATCGATGAGCGGTAGACTGCGGCATGGTGGTGAACAACCGGGCGACACCTTTGTGGGTATAGCCGAGTTGCGCTTCCAGGCGCAGAACTTTTTCGCCAACAACTGAGAACCGAAAATGGCCGGGCTCGATGGTGCCGGCGTGGACGGGGCCGACGGCAATCTCATGGACGCCACTTCCCTCCACGGTCACGAAGGGATAGGGAGCGGAGGTGTTGGAAAACTGTTGCCTTCCATCCGCGTCGCGTCGCAGCGGAAAGAATGTTTGCGGCCAGCCACCGTGCCGCAGCCAGCGACGCGTGTCCATCTCCTCGTCAGGAGTTGCCTCCGCAGCGATGCCGAGCATGTCGTAGAGGGCGCGCTGCATTCTTTGTGCGGCTGGAAAGAGTCCGGCGAGACTTGGATAGGTCGGAGTCGCCGTCGCCGGCACTGTGTGCTCCAACACCAGCATGCCTTGCGGAAGCAGGTATGCGACGAAGATGCGGAATTGTCCATCGCGATCACGATCATCCGAACCCCACAGAGTCAACAATTGCGCGCCGGAATCGCGCAGCGCTGCGGCATGTTGCAGCCACTGCTCGCGATTGACGATGAGGCGGCTGCCAGGCAAATTGCCGGCAAGCGGAAGACGGGAAGGGCTCAGGAATTCAGGTAATTTCATGGTCATCCGATCAACCGCGCAGCAGCATGAAACCACTCTGCCAGCACCGGTGGAATATACAGTCCTAACATCACCACGATGGCCAGATGCAGGAACGCTGGAATCATCGCCGGAGTCGCCGCGTTTATGGGCTTATGGAAGCCATCGCTATCGGTGGGCGATGGCGCGCGATTCTCGCCAAAGACCATCGATTGCACTCGACTGAAGATCGCCGCGAAGGCAACACCCAAGCCGACCAGCAGCAGAGGCGCGGTCCAGGGATGCAGTCGTATCGCGGTAGTGATCATGAGGAACTCGCTGGTGAACACGCCGAAGGGCGGCATGCCGAGAATGGCCAGCGACCCCAGCATCAGCGACCAGCCGAGGGCCGGAGAAGTCTCCGCGAGATCGCGAATTTCTTCCATCTGCTGGGTGCCTGCGGTTTGGGATGCATGTCCGGCGCTGAAAAAGATGGAGGACTTGGTAAGCGAGTGAACGACCATATGCAACATCGCGGCAAAGTTTGCGATGGGACCTCCGATGCCGAACGCGAAGGCAATCAGGCCCATGTGTTCGATGGAAGAATAGGCGAAGAGGCGTTTGATATCGCGCTGGCGCCAGAGAAAAAATGCTGCCAGCAAGATCGAAAACATTCCAAACCCCATCAGCATGTGGCTCGGCAATTTGGAACCGATGGAGCCAACGACAAGTACTTTACAGCGGATCACCGCATAGAGGCCAACATTCAACAGCAGACCGGAAAGCACGGCGGACACGGGCGATGGACTTTCGCCATGCGCATCGGGGAGCCAATTATGCAGTGGTGCGAGGCCGGCCTTGGTTCCATAACCGACGAGAAAGAAGACAAAGGCGAGTCCCATCACCCTGGGCTCCAGCTGCGATTTCACCGCATTCAGGTGGGTCCATAGCAGCGCGCTCATGCCTTCGTGGCCCAGCGTTTGTTCGGCGGCAAAGTATAGCAGGATGGTGCCGAACAGCGCCTGGGCAATGCCGACGCCGCACAGGATGAAATATTTCCAGGCAGCCTCCAGACTGGCGCGGGTGCGATAGAGAGAGACCAACAGGACGGTGGAAAGCGTGGCGGCCTCCATGGCGACCCAGAGCAGACCCATGTTGTTGGTCAGCAGAGCCAGCAGCATGGACGCCATAAACATCTGGTACATGCTGTGGTAGAGGCGCATTCGGCGCGGACCGACGCGGCCGTGCTGTTGCTCGACCCGCATGTACGACCGAGAAAATATTGCGGTGGTGAAACCCACGAAGGCGGTGAGCGCAACCAGAAATACATTAAAGGAATCGACGAAGAACTGCTCGTGTCCGGCAAGAAACGAACCGTGGTGCGCCACACGGATGACAAGCCATGCAGCGGCGACCAACGTGGCGAAGCTGACGAAGATATTGAGTTGCGCGACGAAGCGGCGGGCTCCGAAGAAGGCCAACAGCAAGGCCCCGGCGAGCGGTATCGAGAGGACCATAAAAATTTCCAACTCAGTCCTCCTTCAGGCTTTCCAGGTGATGCAGGTCGAGGCTGTCGAACTGCTCCCTGATTTGAAAGAAAAAGATTCCCAAAATAAAAACGGCTACCAGCAGATCGAGAGCGATTCCCAACTCAATGACCATGGGCATGCCATAGGTAGCGCTGGCGGCGGCGAAGAACAGGCCGTTCTCCATCGCCAGAAATCCAATCACCTGGGTCACGGCCTTACGACGCGTAATCATCATGAGGAAGGAAATCAGAATGACGGCAAGCGCGATGCCGAGCGTGTCGCGAGTGATGGTGTTGGCCATCATGCTGATGGGTTGCGCCAGGCCGAACGCAAAGATCACCAACACCAGGCCGACCAGCATCGTTGTTGGAATGTTGACCAGGAGTTCGTTATCCCATTGTGCGCCTAGGTTTCGAATCAACCGGTAGAGCACCCACGGCAGCACAATCACTTTCAGCAACAAGGTCAGCCCCGCGGAATAATAGAGTTCTTTTTGGCCCGAGCTGTAAGCGACCAGGCAGGTGGAGGCGAACAGGACCAACCCCTGCCAGGCGTACAGCGTAATCAGGCGTTGCGTGCGGCGGCGCGAGAGCATGGCAAAGGAGATGAGCAGCAGGATGCTGGCCAGCAGGTTGAGCAATTCGACGATCCAATGCGACCGATGCATCATCATGACCCCAGCAAAAGGTGAACGAGCAGGCCCAGCACAGCCAACAGAAAGGCGGTGGCCAAAAATTCCGGAGCGCGAAAGATTCGCAGTTTGGCGGAGAGAGACTCAATCAGCGCCAGAGCCGCGCCCGAGACGATGAGTTTTGCAACGAGTGCGGCAGCGGCCAGCAGCAGCGCCCATCCGCCGTCGGCGCCGTGGGTGGCGATTCCCCAAGGCAAGAACAGCGCGAATCCGACGCAGGCGTAATTGAACAGCTTCAGGCTGGAAGCCCACTCGATCAACGCGAGATGCCGTGCCGAGTATTCCAGGACCATTGCCTCGTGGATCATGGTGAGTTCCAGATGGGTCGATGGATTGTCGATGGGGATACGAGCATTTTCTGCCAGCAGCACCATGACAAACGCAATTCCGGCGAAGGTGAGACTGGGATTGATGGAGAGCGAGCCTGAGGAGTAGGCCTCCACCAAACTGGGCAGCGCGGTGCTGCCGGAAAGCAGGAAGGCGTTGAACAGAACCATCAGCAGAGCGGGCTCGGCGAGGAAGCCGACCATCATTTCTCGGCGTGCGCCCATGCTGCCGAAGGCGGTGCCAATATCCATGGCGGCCAGCGATTGGAAGACCCGCGCGGTGGCAAAAATCCCGATCAACGCGATGGCATCGGCGACGCGTGCAAAGGGCAGGTCTGTGGCGATGGACGGAATGATGGCCGCGGCGAGCACCATGCTGCCGAACAGAACATAGGGGGCGATGCGAAAGAGCAACGTGGCATCAGCGGCGAGGGCCACCTCTTTTTGAAAGAGCTTGCGCAGCATCCGATACGGCTGGGTTAAGGGCGGAGCGGTGCGGCTCTGCAGCCAGGCGCGGCATTGCGCGATCCATCCAACAAACAGCGGCGCCAGCGCGATGGCCAGCAGCACTTCTCCGAACTGGCGGACCATGGTGATGGCGCTCATAGGACCGCCGCCAGCAAGCCGAGCAACGTGAGGAAACTGAAGAGAAGATAGATGGCGAGGCGACCGCTTTGCACTACGCCGATGGCATCCGACACGCGTTGTACCGCGTGCGCAATGGGTTGATACACAATGCGAGCCAGGCGATCTTCCACGTGAATGCGATAGCGCGGAGCCTTATCGGCAGGTGAAGGTAGTTCGCGCTGCATGTCGAACACGGGTCGAAAAATGTGCCGGATCGGGTGACCAAATCCTTCGGCGGTGTCCTGCATGCGCGAGGTGTGCCAGGGATAGCCGCAGTCCCAGGGAACGGTGCGGCGCATGCGACCATGCGCGAGAACGCGCACCAGGATATAGGTCAAGCCGATGACACATATGGTGCCAGCCAGCAACAGCAAGCCGCTGTAGGAGGCTTGTTTGGGCGCAATGGGAGCGATCCATCCCCACGGTAAGGAGAAGCTGATTGTCGATCCCAGCAATTGCCCCGTGACCGCGGCGGCAGCCCGCAGCGCGACTTGCGGCAACACGCCAATCAGAATGCATCCCAACGCAAGCCAGGCCAGACCGAGGCGCTCCAGCCAGTTGGCATCGTGGGCATCGGCGAGCGCAGGCTCGCGCGGCTGACCGAGAAAGATGACTCCATAAAACTTGACCATCACGTAGGCCGCCAACGCGACTGTCAGCGCAAGTACGGCCGCACCAAGGGGAACCAGCATATTGATAAACGGCTGGGACAACTGCGGGGTGAACAGAAACGACTGAAGCAGGAGCCATTCCGACACAAAGCCGTTGAGCGGCGGCAGACCTGCAATCGCCAGCGTGCCGACCAACGCCAGTGCCGCGACCCAGGGCATGGTGCGAGCCAGGCCGCCGAGCGCGCCCAGACTCCTTCGCTTAGTTGCATGCAGCACGTTGCCGGTGGCGAGAAACAGCAAACTCTTGAACAGCGAGTGATTCAGCGCGTGAAGCAACGCTGCGCTGAGCGCGAGAGCCGCGAACAACGGAAGATGAGCCGCCTCAAAAAGAATGGCCAGCCCAATCCCAGTAAAGATGAGGCCGATATTTTCAATAGAGGAGTAGGCCAGCAGACGCTTCATGTCTGTCTTGACTGAGGCAAAGATCGCGCCGAACAATGCGGACAACAGCCCGAGGACGAGAACGAGAAGTCCCCATTGCCAGAACCGGACGTGCAGCAGATCAAAGGTGACGCGCAACATGCCATAGACAGCGGTCTTCAACATCAGGCCGCTCATCATGGCGGAGACGGGCGACGGCGCGGCGGGATGCGCTTCCGGCAACCAGACGTGGAGAGGAACAAGTCCTGCTTTGGCGCCAAATCCCAGCAGCGCCAGCAGAAATGCAATGGTCGCCCATAGCGGCGTATGCGGCGTTGCGCGCATGGCGTCGAAGGTGAGCTGCCAGTTGCCGGGCTGCAGGATGCCGAAGCTGAACAGGAGGCACAGCGCACCGAGATGCGCCATCAGCAGATATAGAAAACCGGCCTGACGGATTTCCGGGCGACGATGCTGCGAGACCACCAGGAAGTAGGAACTGAGCGCCATCAGCTCCCAGGCGACCATGAAACAGTACGCATCATCGGCCAGAACAACCAGGGCCATGCCAGCAAGAAACATATGGTAGTGCAGGCCAAGCAAACCGGGGGCAGTGCCTTCTCCTGAGCGAAAATAACCGGCGGCAAAGGTTGAAATACCTGCGCCGGAGACGCCGATCAGCAACAGGAAGAAGCCGGACAGTGCGTCCAGCCGGAAATGAAACGGCAGGTCCGGCAATCCCAGCGGAAGGACCATGGTTTGCGGCGCGTGACCGGAGAGCAATGCCACACCACCCAGAATCGCTACGCCCAGTGCGATGACGGCTCCGGCGGGAAACAGTCCGCGCGCGACAAAGCGCAGGCTGTGAGGACGCAACAGCCCGATGACTCCCAGAAACATCCATGCGAGCACCAGCATCACGGTCCAGGAAAGGTCGTGCGCCTGAAGCAGCAGAATGCTGTGGGGGAGCATGGTCACGTAGCTCACCGCAGCCCCTGCAAGCGGGTGAGTTGCGATCGGCCCCCATTGCAATATCTATATATACTCATATATGAGCCGCCATGAATCCCTGCGTCGAGCTACCACTACAACTCGCGAAGCATCTTGCGAACCCCCACCAGTTGGCGATTGAAAATCTTCTTGGCTGTGTCCAGCAATGCAAAAATCTCCGGATCGCTGATCGAATAAAAAACGTTCAGCCCCTCCTTGCGCGTGACGACCAGGTTGCGACTGCGCAGAATGGCAAGTTGCTGCGAAAGGGTGCTTTGTTCGACATCCAACCGCGAGCCAAGCACGTTGACACCGACTTCGCCGTGACGCAGTTCATCCAAAATTCGAATGCGCAGCGGGTGGGCGATCGCTTTGAAGAACTCCGCCTTGAACTGGGCCAGTTCAGACATGGTTATATGATAATAAAACAATATAAGAATGTTTGTGTCGGACGTCACAGCGCGCCGCGGACGAACGAATGAATTCCCCGATCGGCAGGTGCTGCGCCAAGCAAGGGATAGATCGTCTGGGGAGCTCAGAAATCCGGCCGGTCTAGGCTGAAGGAGTTGCTTGCACCAACGACAAATCGCGGACCAGGCTAGACATATCGAAGCCAGAGGGAGAAACCTTCTTGCCGCACACCCAGTCGGTGCTGAGTACTGCGTATAACTCTACGTTGTAGCGGCTGAAGAAGTCCCAGCTCATGGTCTTGAGCGCTCCCCATGTGACCACGTACACGCCGTCATCCCCATAGCCGACGGCGGTGACGCAGTGACCGTTGTCCAATCGCGGAGCGGCGTCGTCGGCCGAGACTGCGGCCGGAATCGACCAGGGAATGGCAGGCCACCCGGATGGGTCTCCGGTCAATGCGAACTTCGGCAGATCAAGTCCGACGTACGCGCTACCGAAGAGGTGAATGATGCCGCGCAGTTCGTCCTCCTTCTGTTCATGCGCCTTTACGAAAGAGTGAACGCGATGATTGCCGATGCCGGTTTTGCGCCAGTACTTCAACGCATCCAACATGGAGACGCAATCCATCAATCGATCGCCGGTCAGTTGGGCATGGGCGCGGATGATGTCCGCATCGGTAAGGAAAATCCCCTGCCGATTGGCCGCGGTCCAGTGATGGACCATGTGGCCCGCCGCGGCGGAGGTGCAGCAGTTGAATTGATTGTTGGCCAGCATGGGCCATGTCGCCGTGGTTTCCAGCAATTCCCTGGGCGGCGGAATCGGCAAGGATGTAATCGCAACATAGTCCGCCAGGTGCAGCGTTCTAGAATCGTGTTTCGACTGGACTCTGCCGAGTTTCATTGGGCCTCCGATGGGTGGAAGGATGGGCCAGCTTCATGCGGTCGATCAGTCTCTGGTAGCGAGGATCATTGTGGAGCTTTCTCAGGCTGGGCATCACAGTGATGTAGGCCACCAGAATATCGTGCATATCGGCTGCTTTCTCCAGCCAGGTAAACGCCAGTTCATGATCGCCAACAGCAATGGCAGCCACCGCAATGGCCATGGGCATCCGATTGCCTTTGTTCTCCAGGTCGAGCAGGCTGGCAAGAACCTCGCGGGCCTTGTCGTGGTTGCCATTTTCCGCATGGGCTTCGGCAAGCCAGCCCATTAAAACCGGCATGCGGCTGTGCTCGATACCACGCTCGAAAGTGGCGACTGCTTCATGCGTTCGCCCGCTATGAACCTGCGCCAGCCCCAGCGAATAG
The DNA here is from genome assembly GCA_021793595.1 of Acidobacteriota bacterium. Next base: position 7,094 of record JAJYSL010000030.1, on the reverse strand, counting down.
TACAGCTCAAAATAGTGGGGCGAGGAAGTCAAGGCTGTCTGCGCCAGCAGGATGCTGCTGTCATGGTCGCCCAGATAGGTTCGCAGTATGGCTTCAGCAGCGAGCAAGCGTGTCGCCAGCGGATCGTAGCTGAGCCCGATACGTGTCTGCTCCAATGCCTCCTGCAGCAGTCCCTGGGTGGTGAGATGGGAAGCATACAGGTAGTACGATTCGCCGCGCTGGGGGCGCAATTCGATGGCTTTCACGATGTGCTCGCGGCCTTCGGTCCAGTTCCAATGGTAAAACTGCAACACTGAGGCAAGGGCCAGGTGGCCTTCAGGAAGATTTGGATCAAGAGCGATCGCCTGCAGCGCGCAGGAGCGTGCATTGGGCCAGGCTTCATCCGGAGACATTAGGCTGAGCACTCCCTGCAGGCAATAAAAATCCGCCATGCCCGCGTACGCTGCGGCGGAGTCCGGATCCAGCGTGAGTGCCTGCTCGAAATATCGTCCGGCAAGCGCAACATCCTCGATCGATCTTTGTTCCCAGTGATAGCGGCCTTTCAGATACGCATCGTAGGCCTCGTTCTGCATTGGCGTGCGTGTTTGGAGATCGGAGCGATGCAGATTGAGCGCTAGCTTTTCCTGCAGCGCGGAAACCACGGCGGTGGCAAGCTCGTCCTGCAGCTCAAAGACGTCGGGATTCTGGCGATCGAAGCGAGAAGACCAGATGTGAAAGCCCTTGCGCACATCGGTTAGCTGCATGGTGACGCGAATGCGCGGGCCGGAACGGCGAACACTACCCTCTAGAATCACATCCACGTCCAGAGACTTGCCGATTTCGCGAATGTTCTGATGCTTACCCTTGAAGGAGAATACGGAGCTTCGCGAGACAACGTGCAAGCCGGGGAGTGTCCCCAGAGCGTTGATCAATTCGTCCGTCAGGCCATCGCTGAAATATTCGTTTTCCGGATCGGAGCTGACATTCTGCATGGGCAGCACCGCGATCGAAGAAGTTCCCTGCCCCGCACTTCCATGCAAAGGCGCAGACGCTCTGACCGACGCGTTAGCAGCATACGCGGGGAAAGTTTTTGTCTCGACCTCCGAAGGCGCGACGAAGCCCACTGTGACGGTGGGAGCGAGAATGACTGACGAATGATCGGGGTGCGAGTCCGATGGAAGGACGCCGGGGGGCGAATCGGTTTCAGAGCCTTCACTCAGCAGGGCTAGAATCTCCGCCGCCGAAGCATGACGCTCGTGCGGATGCAGCCGCAGTGCACCCTGCACAGCTCGATGGATGGAGTTGGGCAGGTCGGGGCGGGCATGATGCAGCGGAACGTAGCGGGCGGCCGCAATAGCGGTCATGGTGGCGGATTGAGTTGCCTGGCGGAAAGGCGAATGTCCGACCGCCATTTCGTAGATCACCGCTCCCAACGCCCAGATATCCGCGCGGTAGTCCACCGGCTCACCGGCAAGCTGCTCAGGAGGCATGTAGGCCAGCGTGCCCATCACCTTATGCGGCGCGGTGAATTGCTGTTGATGAACAAACCGGGACAGCCCGAAGTCAAGGATTTTGACGGTGCCGGAGTTCAACAGGAAAATATTTCCTGGCTTGATGTCTCGATGGACAATCCCAGACATGTGGGCAGCATGCAGCCCGGAGGCAGCCTGCCGTCCGATATCGCGAATGCGGGCGATATCAACGGGGCCACGAAGGATCAACTCCGAAAGCGTTTGACCGCGGTAGTAGGCCATCACCAGCAGCAAGGAACCATCGGGAGCCGTTTCGACCGTGTAGATGGTGCACAGGTTGGGATGGTCAATTGCGGACGCGGCGCGGGCCTCGCGCAGAAATCGTTCGCGCATCTCTACATCTTCTGAGATTGAAGGCTGCAGCACCTTGATCGCAACCGTGCGTTGAAGCCGGATGTCCTCCGCTTCAAAGACGACACCCATTCCGCCTTCTCCAAGCTTGCGGACAAGCCGATATTGCAGGAGTTCGTCTCCGGGATGGAAGGCCATCTGCATATCAAAGCTCTCTTGACGCAAACGAAAGTGCGATGCGGGGAGAGGTAAAGATGGTTGCAGCACTGGCGGGATCGGCAGCGCGCTCAAAGTGCTCCAGAATATCGGAAAAGACATTTTCCAAATGCGCCATAGTGGCGATGGCGCTGACTGAAATCAGATCCTGATAATGCTGTAGCAGCGGCAATGAATCCAGCGTTGCATCGAACTCCGTAACGTGATCCGGATCCAGCCGAGCATGCATCACGTGTCCAGACATGGAGGAAAGCGAAATACCCGTGCGCCGGGACACAGCGTTCAGAAATTCCATTGATGCCGGTTCTTCTACTACGGAGATGTACCCCAGGTACGCGATCGGGTGAACATGAAGCATCCAGTAATACTGCACACCCACCAGCGCGGCCACGCTGGGATAGGGCAGCCGCCGCAATACCTGGTCCCGCGGAATACCGAAGCATGCAAGGTCATCCAGCAGCCACTGTTCGTGGCCGGACTCTTCCTCGGCGTGTTCCAGATAATACTCATGCAGCCATGCGGCGAGAGGATCGTCGGTGGCCAGCGCAGAGCAGCGTGCCGCTGCGGCCCGCATCGCGGGAGCCGAAGCGGCGGTGATGCCGTACATCGCAAATAAAAATTCAGGGAAAAGTTCGCTCAATCTTGGATGAAACCATACTTCATGAATCAAGGAATCGAGTCGTCCTCGAACAAGCGCTATCCTTTCGCGCAGACGTTGACTGTGCGTCGTCATTCCGTCTCCCCCGCAACCATGGCGCTCCCCGGAACCTTGCCAACTGCGAACTCTCCGTTAGAGCATTACCGTTCCCATGCGATGGGAGTCGCCGTCCTGCACCTTTCGCTGAAAAAATGCATCTCCGAGTTTGGCGCGCACGGAAATCAGCGCGTCGATTTCCGCTGGGCTGAGTGCATTGACGCTCTGAACCTCGTCATCTGTGAGGGGGTGGTGGAGTTGAATCAAGCCAGCTTGCTGAAGCCTCTCTACGTTAGTCATTGCAGTCCTCTCGATATTGTTGAGAAGTCAGAGCCCATTCAAACACTCCCAACACATCCGCATGTTAGCACACAAACCATGGAGTGATTCGCGGCCCCAGACGCTACAAAATGGCCGCTAAGAGGGCAGGAACATGCAGGTTAGGAATGCTTTCGGATGATAAGGCTTCGACCGATTCGAGGACAGGTTCGGCGGGAGTCGAGGCGGTAAACCTACGGGCAATCGCGTGTCCGGAACCGGTTGCCAGAGTACGGCTGCCGGGCAAAATGGTAAGCCGAGGAACGTGGAGATGCAGGATCGCGTTCAATTCGGCGCGTACCACGGCCGCCGGAAGGTTCCGGCCGGAATGGGGCTGGAGTTCAGCAAGAAGAACGGTCCGCCGACGGTAGCAGGAGCGCAGAAATTGAGGCTCGAGAGACCGGCTGAGCAGCAGCCCATACGTGAGGGTGTCGCGAATGACGATGCGCGGGGCATGCAGCTTCTCCAGTACGGCACGCCATTGAGAATCCGGCGCGAGGAGCGGCTTGCGGGCACGGATCAGCAACTCGGCGGCATGACGATAGCCGCTCAACAATTGAGACAGAACTGCAATGGGGGTGGTTTGAGCGGGTGCGTTGCCATGGTTGGCAAGTTCCGCGGCAATGGAGGTGAGGTGATAGCGGCCGTCGGACGAAAGCGACCAGGCTCGAAGCCGGACGGCGGCGACAGGCGCGGCGTGTCCAAACAGTCCTGAGACGTCCGGCAAATCCGAATCTTGTTTCCGGGGAAGGAGTCCGGTGCTGAGGATCGCTCGCAATGCATTGGAGAGGGGCGCTTGTTGCTGGGAAGACTTTTCACCCAGCAACCGATCCAAGCTCGGGGTGGCAAAACATTCTGCGTCGGTGACCACCGGCCCCTGCGGAGTGGCGATGATGTTCGCAAGATGCAGGTCGGTCAGATGGGTATGTTGCGCAAGACAAAGCAAGGCTCCGGCGGCGCACCAATAGTCGACAGCGGCTGAGGGTCTTGCATCCGAAGAATAAGAGAAGCAGTTCTCTTCTGGAAAGACTGATTCAGCCCAGCCATAGGGGCTGTTGGCATCGCTTGTGAACACGCGGGCCGCCGGCAGATGAAGTTGCGGATCGATGCGAGCAATGGCGTCGAGCAGGCGTTGCCAGAGCCACTCCCCAGTGAGTGGGCGCGGCTTGTAATACAGGCAGCCACCTCCCTGGAAGCAGACGCGCAGCACGGAATGACCGCCGGTGTGCGCGTCCGATGTGGTTCCGGAGATGGATTGGATGGGCGGCAGCGGTTGACATTGCAACACTGTCGACAACCATGATCGATCTCGCTGCAGCCGCTGTAGAAATGTGCCGATGGCCGCAATCCATTCGCAGATCGCACTCCGCATCAGTGAAGACAGCAGCGGGAATTCACGCATAATGTCACTCGCGAGCGGTTCGCCTGATGCAACACCGATGGCGTCTACAGCCTGGGTGAGAATGCCGATCAGCCTGTCTTTGAGAAGCGGAAGCAGCGAATCCAAAGGAACAGACTCACCCTGAAACACGCGGTATCGCTGAGGAACTCTCTGGTTCAGCAGATGCCATGCCTGCGCGACCCAAGGGTCCAGCAAGGCTTCCATTGCGGGCGGCAGGTTCTCGCCACGCGATGGAAGGAGCGTGCCGCGGTATCCCATGACGAGGAGACGGACGGCATCTGTCTGGCGGCTGGAGGATCCTTTCCCCATGAGGTCACACACGCCGAACGGTCATGGGTTGCAGAGACGCCGCGTCGAATTTGCGTTCACCGGCTTGCGTGGTTGTCACTGCCATCGCCCGTAGCAGACCTCAAGGAGGGTGCAATCGTCACCCGCCGGAGCGGTATCCATAAAGCGCTGGACCTGCTGGAAAATCTCTTGAATGCTGCCGCCTTGCAATACGAAGGATTCGAGTCGCGCATCGCCGAAGAATTCTCCTGACGGATCTTCCGCCTCGGTGACGCCATCGGTGAAGACCAGGACGCGCTCCCCGGGCTCGACCTGAATCGTCTCCGAAGTGTAGAAGGCATCGGGCATTAAGCCCACGGGTAGATTTCCGTTTGTCAAGACTGTGATTTCGCCGGCCCGATGGAGCAGGGGTTGAACGTGCCCGCAGTTGAGATATTCGACGGAGCCGTCCGGAGACAACTTCAGCAGGATCAAGGTCGCGTATTTTGAGATCGACTTCTCGCAGATGTACTTGTTGGAGAACATGGCAATCTGCGGCAGCGACAGCCCTGCCAGCACCTGTGCATGCACTAGTCCCTGCAGGGTAGAGGCCAGCAGCGCGGCGGAAACTCCTTTTCCGGAAATGTCGGCGACCACTACATAGAGCGCGTTGTCGGTGGCGATGACATCGTAGAAATCGCCGCCAATCTCCTTGCATGGAACGCTCGCTGCGAGAACGCGCGCATAGGACAGCTCAGGAATTCGCACGGTCATGAGACCCTGCTGAATCGAGGCAGCAATGCCCAACTCTTCGCGATATCGACGGGCAGATTCCTCGGCGCTGGCAAGAGATGCATTTTCGACCAGCACCGCGGCTTCCATCGCAATGGTCTTCAATAAATCACTGTCGACGCGCATCAGTCTCTGCCGTTGCTGGCGGCTGTCGAGATAGAGAATTCCGAGAATTTCCGCAAGGGGAGAATCCGAGTCGGCGGAACGCTTGCGCAGCGGAATGCAGATGACAGTGCGAAGACTCTGGGCCACAATGCTCGCCGACGGAGAGCCTGCTTCGGCGGAAAGCGTGTCGGTGACGATAAACTCTGATGCGCTGTGAATCGCCTGTTGAATGGCGGAATGCGAGATGGTGGAGTCGTCCTGCAGCGGTTCCATCTGAATATTTCGACCGACTGACAACTGCAGATTTCCGGCCGGATCTTTCAGGAAGACATACCCGCGTTCGACCTCAGTCAAGTGCATGGTGGTTTCAAGCAAGGAGATCAGAATCTCGTGGACGGCGCCTACCATGTTCAGCTTGCGTGCGGCGTCGAGAAACCAACTGAGCTTTTCCAGATCCGATGCCGGCTGCTCGCGATGCAGCAGATCGCCGAGGACGGAGGTTGTGTCCTCCGCCTTGCCAAAACGCAGCAACGGTCCCTGCAGGGTGCCTAGCCGGATGACGTCGTTGGGCATCAACGTCTGGCGCTCGATCCGCTTGCCATTGATGTAGCAGCCGCTCTTGCTGCCGCAGTCCACCAGATGGAACTGGCCCCCTTCGTAGACAATTTCCGCGTGATTGCGCGAGATATAGGGATATGGAAGGACCAGGTCGCGATCAGGAGAACGTCCAATGGTGAAAGGCGAATGAGCCATGACTGCCTCTCGCTGAGACGATCCGTCGACCAGCAGCAAAAGCGTGTTGGGGGTGGGCAACATGGTAGTCCCCATCTTAAACCGGAGAAGAGTCCGGCCACGGATGGAGATAATTGCGTCCGAGAGACCGGCAGATGGCTTGGCTGGTGCGGAGCACTCCGGCGATGACGAACCGTGATCCGGAAGGGATTTGCAGTTTTCTGGTGGCGGCGAGTGGAATCGAACCACTGACCTACGGGTTATGAGTCCGTCGCTCTAACCATCTGAGCTACGCCGCCTTTTTGTTAATCAACAACTTATAACGTGTTGAAAAGTATCCAGGACACTGTAGGACATTTTAAAGTATATCGGTCTCACTGGCGCAAATCCTAGCTGCATCAAATGGAGGCGCAGCGTTCCGGCGGTCGAAACTCTGCGCAAATGCTGGATAGGGCAGTTTTGGATCGACCATGGCGTGGTGCGTTGGCGATCTGCCGGAAACCTTCCACCTTCGTCGGTTCGCATCGACTCGCCATATGACCTCGACGCCCGTTACGGAGTGAAGCGCACAACGGAATGGGTAGGCTACAAGGTCCACTTCACTGAAATCAGTTCCCCTGATATGCCCCATCTGATTGCCAACGTGGACACGACCGCGGCACATGCCGCGGATGCATTCCATATCGCGTTGTCTGGCGTCAACTACTCTTTCCGGTCAACGACAACCATAATTCCCGATAGTTGTTGGGACTTCCTTCTCTCCTTT
>JAJYSL010000246.1 GCA_021793595.1 Acidobacteriota bacterium | reverse complement strand
CCGCAGCACGCGACATAACAGCCAGAACACCAGGAAATGACAAAAACACGTGGAAAATTGACAGCAGAAGAGATAAAAATCATGTGTTTAGCCATACAAATCGGCGTAGAACAAAATGAAAAAGTTCTCTATATATATAGAGAACAGCTTGCAGGGCGTTCTCATTAGATTTTTTTGAAAAGTTCTCTATATACTATATATAGAGATCACATGGCACATGTGATCTCCGTAGACAAATGGCTCTTGAAGCGTGTTCCGATGTCCAAGGCATTCACGTCCCATCGCTGACTTGGTTGCCCTTCAACTTCAACAGCTCGTCGTCCAGCCCATAGCGAACCACGTCGATTCGGTCGCTGCGTTGGGATACAAAGTCACCGGTCATCACGGGAAGCTGGAATGGGAAGAATGCCGGATTGTTCAGGAGCAGCCCCAATGCACCTTTTGCTCCGGGTGTGGCCAGAAGTACGGACTCAAACATCAGGATGGCCAGGTTTGCATCGGCAATGCTCACCGGAGCGGCTTTCTCATAGCAGCCCTTAGTCTCAGAATCCTTCAGGGCTCCCCAGGCAACAAAGGAACGAATGACGAATCGGGCATAGCGGCTCACAGTCTGCCGGTCGCCATATTGTTCCTTGAGGCGGTTGATGATCTGCGCCTGAGTCACCTGATCCTGCAAAGCCAGCAAACGGCCGGTTTGCCGGGCCACGTTGACCCAGAACGGATAGACCGCCGAAATCATCCCCCAGTGAACAGCCAAGGCCATCGACGGGTGTTCCCGCAGAAACGCCAGTGAAGCATCCCGGAAAGGAAGTAGTTCGAGGTCCGGGGACACCCAGATCTTCATCAGATTGTTGACGACAAAGGTTCGGGTCTGCTCGCTTCGCTCACCTTCACAGCCATTGCCTTTTCTCTCCGTGAGAAACTCATGCAGTTCCTGGCGAATGGTTTTGGTGTCGAGTCCCGCCAGTAGCAGATTGGCCGCTTTCTGCATCCATTCGAAACGGATCGCCTGCTTGATGCCGATGGCTTCGTGCCTTTTGCCCATCACCATGCCCTCCGTTCAAACTTCACAAGGGGCACGATGACTTCTTCGATGGCTACACCGCCGTGACCCACGATGGCCTCTCCTGGGTTCACGAATGCGTCGCGGCCACCGGCCACCAGGGGGAAATAACCTGCTGGCAATCCGACCGGCTGCCACACGTGGGCAAACGGGAAGGCCCCAGCGACCTGAGAACGGAGTTCCGGCGTGGGATAGACACGAACCCGCTCGCCGCGAGTCTCGGCAATCACACCCTCAGATGGGCGGCCTTTGCCCTCGCATTGAATGTTGCCGTGATCGGCCGTCAGCCAGACCTCATAGCCATAATCCAGCAGTTGGCCGACCAACGCGGAAAGAAATCCGGCATGGCACCACTGCTTGATCTGGTTGTGCATCCCGGCCGAGCCGAGTTGCATGCCGTGCATGATCTTGTCGACCTTGTCCACGACCAGCCCCACCACCTTGGTTTTACCAGGATGGATTGCGGCGTCGAGTACGCTGGAGGCATCACCGTCGCCCAGCCCGCGCTGGTAGGCGACATCCAACCGAGACAGGCCATGGTCTTCCCAGAACTGCTTCCACAGCTTCTCTTCGCTGTTGGTCGTATTGATGGATGACGGGAAATAGAGCGGCGGCTTGCCCGAGAAGATCGATTGTCTCGATACCGAAGTCAGCGTCGGAATCCAGGCGAAAAGCGCGGATTCACGCATGACCAGATTGGCATCCTGCTTTTGCAGAAGCTGGCGGATGGTCACCCACTGATCCAGGGCAAGGCCATCGACCACGATCAGCGCAGTACGGCTGTTACCGGAGTCCTCAATATCCCGAGCCAGGCGACGCGACACATGGTGCAGCATGACCGGATTGGTCGGTGGCAGGTTGATCAGACTGGAATAGTGGTCGGCCAGCCAACCGGCAAAAGTCGTGTTCAGGGCATCACCGATTTCCCTGAGCCGGGTCTCATGTTCGGTGCTGTTGGCGCAATGGACCAGCGAAGAAAGCTCGGCCCATTTCAGCGCAAAGGCGGTCCAGTCAGAATAGCGAGACTCTGCTGTGGGCAACTCCTTCTCGACCAGGTCAAACAGGCGAGAAATCCGCAGCTCCTCATCGTCCACACAGGAAGTGGCGATGCCGCTTCGAGCCCAGTCCCCCGCATCCACTTCAATGTCCGTGGCCTCGACAGGTGTGAGTTTCCCTTCCAGAAACATGTTGTCGACGTAAACCTTGATGTCCTGATGGTCGAACGGCAAATGGTCAGGGCCAAGATATTTGAGACGATATTCCGGAGAGTCTTCCCGTACCTGATTAGCACCACTGCCAAGCCTGGAAAGAAACACCGGCCAGCGTTCCTGCAAAAAGGCGAAGAACGCCTCGTCGTCCGGAACGATTTCAGAGAGCGGCCATGCACTGAATCCATCATGCCCTTCGAGGACCTGTATGAGCCGCTCAGCCAACATCAGCGGAATCTGAAGATTCCCATAATGCAGACGAAGCAAGGCACGAAGCAGATCTACCTCGCTGGCAATCAGTTCTGCCGCAATGCCGAACACATGACGGAGAATGAAATCCTTGGTAGCGTTGTCGCCCATACGATCCGGCGACGACTTGAGCTGTGCCTCAAAAAGCGCGTCGAGCAGGCTCCGGTCGAGATTTTCGATGACCGGGTAGCTCAGATTGGGAAAGAGATCCCCCAGGTTGAATGAAAGCTTCCGTCCCGCTTGGAGCAGGTCGTATGGCAGGGATTCCAGCTCGGCATCCTGCAATCGGAGAATCACCACCAGGTCGGTATGTTCGCCCCGATCCCAGATCGAGCGGTATTTGGACTCATAGGCGTATCTGAATTCGACCGGATCATTGAACTCGATCAGGTCGAAGCCTCGCCCGCGTAATTCGAGCGCCAGTTTCTCCTCGGTCAACAAGCAGTCTGGATCGGCGACCAGCATCAGCTTGCTAACGTTGGGAACGAAGTCGCTCAGGATGGCGTCTCGCCAACTACTCATTTTTGAGGATGCACCATAGTTCATTGAGAGCCTCGTCTACGCGAGTACTCTCGGAGTCGTTGAAAGCGGGGATCTTGCGCAAGTCCTGAAGAAACTTGCTCGATCCTGTCCAGACATTGCCCCAACTCCCGAGACACCCATTGTCTGTCAGCAAACACGATATCTAGTAGATGCAGTGCATCCACCGGGAATCTGTTGCATAAATCCGATTCGTGCAGCAGATGCATAACATAGTCCGGGTGTTCAATCGGTTGCAGCCAGTCTCGCATCGCAGCTAAGGCCGCCGGGAACTCAGATCGGGCTGCAATGATCAGCCGGGTCAACGATTCGGCGATTCGCGGAGTGGCAAGATCGCGTGACTTGGGCCAAACGTACTGCCAGAACGGCTGGACACGGTTCTTCCAATAGTCCTCGCGCTGATCGGCGGCTCCTTCAAGAGCCTGGGAGAGCGCCTGCGCGGATTCCTCCAACCCTTCTTGAGGCAGCGCTCCAATGGCGGATTGGAGCTCACCCACGGTGTAGCCCTCGGTCGGTCCCAGCGCCGCATAAGTCAGGAAGGCTGCAAACTGTTGGCGGTGTTCACCTAAGTCGGCGTAGTGGTTTGCGCTCTCCAGGAACTGCGGTTTGAACGCACTCAACAAGGGCTGGTACAAGCGTGGCGACCACAGGAAACCTTCCCACGCCGCTTTCGCTTCGGCTGGATTGTTCCAACTGAAGAGCGGCAACAGATGTTGCTCGGTCCAAGTTCGATCCACGCGGAAGAGCGCGATCAGTCGCGAACCCAGCAGCACTCGGCCGTGGCGGAACCGGTCCACTTGCACATCGCAGAGTTCCGTGAAGAAGGGCTTGATGTCGTCTGGAAGCTGATCGTCGTCGTTCGGGTTCCGTTTGAACCACAGGTTGAGCAGTGCCTGCGTGACATGCCCGACCGGATGATTGATGGCTTCGGTGACAGGCTGGTCAATCGGCTCGCCATTGCGCATCATTCCTGTGCCTGCTTCGAGCGGAAGGTTTAAGACGCGACGGCACAGGTCTAGAAGAACTTCCTCGTGTCGGTTGATCGATTTGGAGGCGACCTCGATCCATCTCGTCACGGCGTGGGCAATATCCTGAATGATGGTGTCAGGCATGGTCTGCACCAGCGGCGCGGCGTATCGCCACGACCGCAGCACCATGCCTTCCTCACTCCAAGCCTGCAGTGCCTCGCGCCATCGTCCGTCCGGCCATACGCCATCCCGTGCTAGATCGCACAGCGCGTACAGGCTGTGAAAGAAACGGGTGCGACAGACGTCACGCCACGCGTCCTCGTAAAACGGCCGCCGTTCAGGTTGCGGCTTTGTCAGCCATTGCACGAGCTCGCGCCGATTGCGGGGGGCGATGTCGATGTCCCGGCTTTCCTGGTAGTCCGGATCGCCGGTGCCGCTCATCCAGTGGGAGAACTCGTCACGCTCGTTGGCCGCCAACTTCCATTGCGGGTATGCACTGGACAGCTCAGCCAAGCGTGTCTTGGCGGTGGCTCCCAGTGCGAGGCCTGATGCGTTCAGTTTTGCGAGTCGCAGCCAAGTGGCCTCTAAAACGTGGTGTGCCCACCAATCCGGCTCAGGTTGGCCCATCAACACTGATCGCGGCGGTCCGGCCAAGATGGCTGACTCCAGACGTTCCTGAGCCGCCTCTGCCAATTGCTGCCCCTGCAGAACGAGCAGTCTGAACACCTCCCGCCCCGTATCCGTGGACCAGAGCCACCACGCGCCATCGGCCAGCAGCCAATCCACCCACTGCTCGGGTGCGATGCAAGCCGCCTGGCTGGCGGCAAACAGGACCAGTCGCTTGAAGGTGGGATACGGCAACTCGAACCAGGCCTGGGCAATCCGCGTCGCACGAGCACTGTCACTGCCGCGAAGCGCCAACCACGCATCGCGCAGCAATTCGATCAGGCTCACCCAGTCGCGGAAACCCCGGTTCTGCCAGTGCGGAGTAATGGACGGTAGATCCCAGTGCGATCGGTCGCTGCGGTCGTCGGCCTCACCGAGCTCGCGCAACAAGTCCAGCGCATCACGCAGCAGTTGCTGAAAATCCTCCAGCAGTTGCGGCAAGGCGGATGTCCAGTGCTCATCGGCAAGGTCGCGCAGGGCCGAATGCACGTGATCTGCGGCCAGCACCAGCTCCCAATCCACCAGTTGCCGCAAGCGCGTGGGCTCGCCCGCGCTCTCTTCCTCGTCGCCCCAGCGAAACGGCTTCTTCAAGGCCACCTGGGGGGCGAGCAATTCGCGCAACTCCAGGCGCAGCGTGGTGGTCAGCCCCTCCTGCTTCAACCGACCTTTCCAACGGTAGAGATCCAGATCGCGCCATGGTGTTTTCACCCGCCCGGACAACAGCAAGCGCCAAAGGGTTTGCATCAACGGCCCGGGAATGGCATTGGGAGCCTGTGCTCGGACTTCTTCCAGTTCGCTCGTCTTGCCCTCCCGCTGCAGGCGTGCGAAGCGGTCCAGTTCATTTTCTATCAACCAGGACCAGCGCTCGTGCAACAGTCCTCCTCGCTGTGCCAACCAGATGATCAATTCAGGATCGTTCAGGTGCCGCACAAGCCAACGAGCCAAATGGAACATCACGTCATCCAATTGGCTTCCAGCGACGCTACCAGAAACCAGTGCCATCCACGGGGCCTGCCTATATGGCGCAGGGCGGCGGATCAGGCTGAATCGCAACTTCTCATCCACGTCAGAGCGTGGTGGAACACCGAAGCGAAACAGGTCTCTGTGTTTGTAGCGATCCTCCGAAAATGCCTCCAACCATTCGAGCGACGGAACAGGGTTGAAATCCGCAAAGCGTTTCGCTGGCAAGCCTGACCTGTCGGAAATGGCCCACAGCATTCGTCCAACAAAATTGTCCTGCTTTGTGCTTTCTGAAGGGATAGCGATTGCGTGTTCCACAACTACTCGTTCTTTGCCACCTACTCCATTGCGGTAGTCATCTGCCCAAACCTTTAGGGTCTCGTGCAACCAGTCGTGGCCGTTGATGGGATCGTAAAGAATCGGCGAGACTCCTTTTGACCTCCAATCCTCTGTAATTTCTTGCTCATGCCCTGGCTCGCAAGCACCCATGGCATAAACCTGAGGCGTAATTTCACCCCGCAGGCGATCAGCGGCAATAGCGTCCATCATGTAACGTAATACGGGGTCATTTATGCTATACCCAACGAAGCAGACCACATAATAACGGAATAATTCGCTAACGAAGCGTGCCGCCCAACGTTCGGTTAGATAAGCCAGCCCAAAGTCACCACTGGTAACCACAAGCCTATCTAAGTTGCTTTCATGTTCGTTCTTATCTGGTAAAAGTCCATGCAGATAAACTAATCCATCCCATTGGCTGTTTTTAGGAACGGGAAGCATGGGAGCTGAGTATAGGTTATGAAAGCTTTTTTGGCGT
>JAJYSL010000245.1 GCA_021793595.1 Acidobacteriota bacterium | reverse complement strand
CTAAGGTTTTTTGACGCTGGATTTCTGCGTCATGGGAGGCTTAATGGAATTCCTGAGGCTGCGTGTGTCACAATTGGAAACTCTTTCACAAGAATCCTATCGCCGGAGCACTTCCTATTTTCCCCGGAAAGAGGCATTTGTATGGCGCTCCGGGCGGCGTTCTCTATCATTCTTGGCGCTTGCGCTGGGACTGTTCATGGTTAGCATCGCGTCCTCAGTGCACGCGCAGGAATTCCGCGCAAACATCACCGGCCAGGTGACGGACTCGACTGGTGCCGCGCTTTCGGGCGCCTCCATCACAGCGGTCAACGCGGACACGAAAGTATCGTATTCCACGAAGACTGACAAGCAGGGGCAGTATTCGCTGCTTTATCTTCTCCCTGGCACATATAGAGTCACGGTCACGGCTGCAGATTTTCAGCAGATGGTCTACAACAATGTAGCTCTGCAATCTGCGCAGAAACTAGGAATGAATATAACTCTGAAACCAGGCAGCGCCACGCAGCAAGTTGTAGTCACGGCAGGCCGTGTCGACCTCGACACCGTTTCAGCATCAACGGAAGGCGTAATCGATCGCATGAAGGTGGAGAACATGCCCTCAGCGGGCTTGTTGATCTTCGATGACGTTCTGTTTGTTCAAGGTGTACGGGACGTGTTTGCCAATCCCTTTAACGTGACACCCCGGGCCACTGGAACCTTCTATACCGTGTCCGGAGCGCAAACAGATGAGAATTCGTACTATATCAACGGGGCGCCGGTGAGCGACAGTGGAACTTGGCACTTTGTCCCCAGCGAGCAGGCTACATCGCAGGTGCAAGTCAGCGCCATGCCCTACGATGCGCAGTACGGGAGGATTGGGGGCGGAGCCATCAATGCGAACGTAAAGAACGGCACCAACGACCTCCACGGATCGGTCTACGAGTATTACGGCAATCAGGCTTTGAATGCGAATACCTGGATTTCGGATCTTCATGGCATCCGCAAGCCAATCAATATTCGCAGTACCTACGGGGCAGACGTTGGCGGGCCAATCCGAAAAAACAAAACCTTCTTCTTTACCAGCTTCGAAGGTTTCACACAGCATGAGCCGACGCCGGAAACGGAGACCGTGCCGCCTACCGCCTGGCGGACCGGAAATTTCGCAGGTTCGGGCTATACGATTTACGATCCACTGTCGACCTACTGTGCGGCGAAAAACTCATCGGGAGGCTGCACCGCGTATGCGAGAAAACCATTCCCCAACGATGTAATTCCAGCGTCGCGGATGAGCGCGATCGGACAGGCAATTCTCGCCATGTACCCTGCACCGCAGGTATCTACCATCATCAGCAATTACTTTGTCACGGAGCCGGTTACCTACGGATATAAGCAATATATTATTCGGATCGATCAAAATCTTTCAGAAAAGACGACTATCTATGGCCTGTTCACACATAACCATGACCAGGAGTACACCGCGGGCAACGACTTTCCTAATGCCGCTATTACATCGACCAACCCGACGAGCAACGATTACAACATCATTACAGATTTGACGCATATCTTTTCCCCATCCATGGTGCTCGACCTCAAAGCATCTTATGGGCACGCCTCTTCGCTCGCACCAACAGGGGTTGCGCTCCAGGAAAACTTCTTGGCCAGCAAACTGGGGCTGACCATGCCGGCGGTTGGCACCACATCGCACCAAAATATTGTTCCCTCCATATCGGTCGCCAGCATGGCGCCTCTTTTTGGTAATACGGGAAACGGCGGTGCGAACGCTGACGCAGATTTTTCCGGGAGCGTGACGCAGGTTCTCGGCCCCCACAACCTCCACTATGGAGCCGAGTTCATGGATGTTCAGTCAGCGCCTACGGGAGTGCTAGGAGATCCCAACGGCACCTTTGCTTTCAATTCGGCGTATACCCAGGAAAACCCTTTTAAGGCTGTCACCGGTCAAGGCAATGAGGTCGCCGATATTCTTCTCGGCTATCCAGCTTCAGGGAGCGTCACGTGGATTACGCCTACTTTTATAACCCAGCATTATTACGGCCTGTTTATTCAGGACGATTACAAGGTTCTCCCCAGCTTGTCGTTGAACCTCGGTGTTCGCTGGGATGTGAACATGTCGCCTCGCGATCGCCACGATCGGATCAATGCCGGCTTCTGCCTCACCTGCACCAATCCCTACACCAGCCAGATCAACTACTCAAAGGCTTCCGAACTGCCAAACCCGCTTCTTGGCGGATGGTTATTCGCTGGCGTCAATGGCGCACCAAGCTCTCCCTTCTCGGTTCACTGGCGTGACTGGCAGCCACGGGTTGGATTCAGTTGGGCAGCTTTTCGCGACACCGTAATCCGTGGCGGATATGGAATTTTCTATCCGTGGGTGCATCAGGGCACCGACGATTTTGGTTATAGCCAGGCCACTTCGTTTGTCTCCACGCTGGACGGGGGGTTGACTCCCGACGAGTATTTCAACTCGGGAACACCCTATCCAGGCGGTGCAATAGCACCGAGTGGGTCTAGCGAAGGCTTGGAAACGAATGCCGGGAACGGCGCTAATTTCCAGGATCCGAGTAGCCGCGTTCGCATGACGCAACATTGGACCTTCGGTTTTCAGCGAAGAATGCCATTCTCGACTCTGCTGGATGTGCAATACGCGGGCACAACGGTTCATGCCATCCCCATGTCAACCTCCTTGGGTATCATCCCGACGGCTCTGCAGCAGGCTTGCAACGTGGATATTTCGCAGTGCAACACGAACGTTCCGAACCCCTTTTACGGCGTATTGCCATCAACTGTCTTGCTGGGTGCCTCCCCAAGTATTCCAGCCTGGCAACTGCAGCGGAACTATCCGCTCTTTGACGGTGTCACGAATGCAAGCGCGCCGACTGGAAGCACACACTATAACGCCCTCAATGTCTGGGTGAACCGCACGGTAAGCAATCTGAACTTTGTGCTCAGCTATTCCTACGCAAACTGGATAGACAGGGACAGTTATCTCAACAACGGAGCCTTTCGTGACGCCAATCCTACAAAGAATCTTGATTTCAACGATGTAAGACATTATGTGGCGGTGAATATTGTCTACCCTATTCCGGGCACCAGGAAGACCGGATTGCTGGGCGCTCTGGCAAATGGGTGGCTGGTGGACTCGACGATCATCACGCGCACTGGAACCCCTTTGTCGCTTCCGTCCGCGACTTTGACCGGTGCGCCTGGTTGCACCAGCTATGCCCCCGTGGGAGGTCAGAACCATGCGCACTGGTTCAATAACAGCGAGAGCTGCTGGACAACCCTGGGGCCATGGCAGCCGCGGACGACGCCGCTGAATGTCGGATTCATACGGAATCCCCCTTACACGATGTGGAACCCGGCGTTTCACAAGCAATTCAAGCTCCCCCGCGAAGGCATGTTTGCTCAGTTCCGGATCGAGGGTTTAAACGGCGCCAACCATCCAATATGGAACGCGCCCAATGAAAACCTGACCACGCCTCCTTCGTATTCGCCCCAGACGGGTTGGACCGGTTTCGGCACACTGACCGGAGGCCAGGGCGATACCTCGCGCCAGCTCTTCGCATCTTTGACGATACTTTTTTAGAAGAGGCGCCGTGAATCGCCGCCAGGTGTAAGACGAGGGCCAGCGAACCTCGCCTTGCACATAACGCCGCAGAAGCGGCCAATCATTGCAGGCTGATTCTCTGGGCGCACCCATTGAACCAAGGAATTAGCGGAAAGCGATAACATCGACATCTTGATCGGGAGTTCGTCGTCTTACATCCGATTAACCTGGGGAAAAAGTGTTCGATAGGAGATAGGAGCATCCGGCGTGTTGTCCTTGTTTGATCGAACTGTCCTTGCGGTCATTTCAAAGCTCAGTTGTGCCTCATATCGTTGCAGAATTTCCCAATCGGGAACCATGTAATCCAAACAATCCGCGATCATCGGGCTGCGCGAGAGGGACAGTGCAATGTTGATATCGATATGAAGTATCCACTAGGTCTGTGACCGCATAATTTTGTGCTATCCCATCCATGCGGCAAAAACAAGTACGCCGCATGGTGGGGCACCCAGAGTTGGTACAACTTCAGGCGGTCAGAGACCTAGCATCGGCGCAAACACGAAGCAAGTTCCGATACGAACTCAAGGCAAAGGCAGGCCACCTCAGAGGACATATCCAGATCATGAGAACACCGGCTCTTCTCCACTACGCACTGTTATCTTTGGTTTTCTGGGGCGGCGCGCATAGCGAGGCGCAGCAGCCCACTCCGGTATCCGCTTACAACCGGACCACGCCTGCTGCCGAGCAGCACATTAACGATCTCATCCACAAGATGACTCTTGAGGAGAAGGTCAGGATGTGTTTTGGCGGCACAAAGCCGGGAATCGTGGAATTTATGGGTGTGCCGCGTCTGAAAATCCCCACGATGCGTGGCAGCGATGGGCCGCGTGGAGTGGTCGCGGCGCAGGACACATCCTTTCCTTCAGGCGTGGGCATGGCGGCCAGTTGGGACACCGCACTTTTTGAGAAGGTGGGCGCCATTATGGGCAAGGAAGCGCGCGCCGCTGGAGTGACAATTCTCTCCGCGCCGGCCATCAATATCGAACGCGATCCATTGGACGGGCGGTTCTTCGAATATCTGTCAGAGGATCCCTACCTGAGCGGCCAGCTTGGGGTCGGAATGATCCGGGGGCTCCAGAGCCGGAAGGTGGCTGCGTGCGTGAAGCACTTCACCGCCAACAACCGCGAAGAAAACCGCAACTGGTACATGTCGAACATCGATGAACGGACGCTGCATGAGATTTATTTTCCCGCCTTCAAGGCAGCCGTGCAGCAGGGCGGCGCATGGGCGGTCATGACTGCGGCCAATGGCGTGAACGGCCAGTATGCCGCCAACAGCAAGTATCTCATTACGGAGGTTCTGAAGGAGGATTGGGGCTTTAAGGGCCTGGTGCGCAGCGACGGCAACCAGGCACGCAACACGGTGGCCGGCGCTCTTGCGGGTCTGGATGTCGGCATGCCGTGGGGCAACTGGGACACCACACCGTTCGGCAAGCCGCTGATGGAAGCCGTGGAGAATGGCACTGTTCCGGAGTCAATCGTCGACGATAAGGTCCGTCGCGTCCTCAGGGTCATGGACTTTGCCGGACTGCTCAGCGGCGTCAACCCGCACACTGGCGGAGCAGCCAACACGCGGGAGTCACATGCCGTAGCTCTTCAGGCCGCAGAAGAGAGTCTCGTTCTGCTCAAGAATGACAACCATCTTCTGCCTCTTGATGCGCATCGGCTGCGGCGCGTGATCGTGCTAGGTCCCAATGCCACGCGCCACCAATGCGGGGCTGGTATCGGAGGGAGTTCCGGAGTCGGTCCTCCGTATGAGGTGACGCCTCTTGAAGGGATTCAAAAGCTGCTGGCCAAAAAGGTAAAGGTTGAGTACATCGACATCCCCGAGGCCGGAGTTTTTGAGACGATTGGCCAGCAGTATTGGCAGCCCGTGCATGGTAAGAAAGGTCTGGCAGCGCAGTATTTTAATAACGGCGACACCGCGCCGGCCCTTGAGCGGGTTGAGCCGGCGCTGGATTTCGCATGGGTGATGCGCTCGCCGGATCCCGCGACGCTCCACTCCGAAAAGTTTCACGCCAACTACGATGGAAGGCTCATTCCCGACCAGTCAGGCTATTACACCTTCCGCCTGTCTGCTGAGGATCAGGCCCGACTGCGTGTTAATCACCTGCCAGTGATCTACGTGAGCGGCAAAGGAACGGTCAATACGCAGACGGCGACCGTTTACCTGAAAGCAGGCCAAGTCTATCCTATCCAAGTTAGTTACAATCACCAGTTTCAGGACGACGCCTCGCTGCGGCTGGAGTGGGCGCATCCAGCGGCCAAGGATCAGGCCGAAAAGGTGTTGAAGACAGTAGCCGACAAACTGCGCGCCGCCGATGCCGTGATCTTTGTGGGTGGCTGGGATAATGCTCTCGACACGGAGGGAGAAGATCGCCTGAACATGGACTTTCCCTCCGCACAGCAAGACATCATTGAGCGGTTGAGCGCCTACAATCCGAAGACCGTGGTAGTGCTGGTCCATGGATCGCCTTTCACGATGGACTGGCTCGGCGGCGTTCCCGCGGTGCTGGATGCCTTTTATCCGGGGATGGAGGGCGGAACGGCGATTGCGGAGGCGCTGTTTGGCGATGTGAATCCATCGGGCAAGCTCACGTTTTCCTGGCCGAAGCGCCTCCAGGACGCTCCCTCGCGCGCGATCGGCACGCAAGATCTGAATAACGTGAACTATAAAGAGGGCGTTTTCGTCGGCTATCGCTACTACGACACATTTCATGTCGAGCCGGAGTTTCCGTTCGGATACGGTCTCAGCTACTCAACGTTTCGTTATCGTGATTTGCAGGTCAGTGAGGCAGGCGATCAGGTGCAGATTTCCCTGCGAGTGACGAATACGTCAGAGCGGTCCGGCGCCGAGATCGTGCAGATTTATGTCTCCCCGCC
>JAJYSL010000244.1:4931-6489 GCA_021793595.1 Acidobacteriota bacterium | reverse complement strand
GGAGATGCTGGTCACTTTGCGGCTGCCATCGCTCAGACGGGAAACTTGAACGACGATGGTTATAGCGGAGGCCATCTGCTGCCGGACTGTTCTTTCCGGTATGTTCATACTGGTCATCGCGACCATCGACTCGAGTCTGGACAGGGCATCGCGCGGTGTGTTGGCGTGAATCGTTGCCATCGAGCCTTCGTGACCGGTGTTCATGGCCTGGAGCATGTCAAATGCTTCTTCTCCACGCACCTCGCCAATGATGATCCGGTCCGGGCGCATACGGAGACTGTTGATAAGCAACTGACGCTGACGGATGGCCCCGATTCCTTCGACGTTGGGCGGCCGCGTCTCCAGACGCACTATATTTTCCTGTGCGAGCCGTAATTCGGCGGCATCTTCGATTGTGACAATCCGCTCGGTAGTTGGAATGTAATGGGACAAGATGTTCAGAAATGTTGTTTTGCCAGCGCCAGTGCCCCCGGAAATCAGGATGCTGATCCGCGCCTGGACCGCGGAAGCCAGCATCTTCATCATTTCCGGTGAAATGCTCTTCATATCCACGAGTTGATTGGCGGCAATCGGACCTGTCCCAAAGCGGCGAATTGATAATGCGGGACCGTCGAGGGCCAAGGGCGGAATAATGGCATTGACGCGGGAACCGTCGGGCAGGCGGGCATCGACCATGGGCGAGGATTCATCTACACGGCGACCCACGCGCGACACGATGCGATCGATAATTTGCATCAAATGGCGATCGTCGCGAAACGACGCATCGATCCTCTTGAGCACGCCTCCGCGCTCAATAAAGACATGGTCCTTGCTATTTACCAGAATGTCGGAGATTTTCAGATCGCGGAGCAGTGGTTCCAGCGGACCTAGACCGAAGACTTCATCCAGCAGGTCTGCCCTGATCCTCTCTTGCTCGACTGAGTTTAGCGGTACGCGTTGCTCCGCGATGATCTGGTCGACCATGCCCGACACAGCCTGCCGCGCCTGGCTGTTATTCACACGCGACAGCTTCTCCAGATCCAGCTTGGAGATCAGCGTCTTATGCAGTTCCAATTTGAACTTCTCAAGATTCAGGTCTTCCACGCTATACCATCCGTCCAAACGTTGGGGAAATCGTATCGTTGGATTTCATCCGAATAAACTAAACCCTTTTTTCTTTTCCGGGACTGCTGGCAAACCGCATGCAGTCCTGGCCATTTGTTTGATGATCTTTGAAATCGGCGAATCTATCAGTGCAAGCGGGGTGGCGGTGTTCTGCGCTCGTAAGGCCGCCGGATAATCGCTGGGGATTTTCCAGGTGGGTGGCATGGTCAGTGCCTTGGTAATGTTCTCGTCATCAATTCCCAGCGAACGGTGCGTATAGCGGTTCAAAACGATCTCCAGTTTAGGACCGCCAGGCCTGTAGAATTCCGCAATAAGACGATTCGCGTTACGCAGTTCAGATATAGTGACCTGCACCATAAGATAGACTGTCGCAGCACCTTCAAAAAGGGCCTTATAGGTCGAGCCAATGCTACAGCCGGCATCGACCACCACATAATCAAAATCCTGCCGGGTG
>JAJYSL010000244.1:0-4921 GCA_021793595.1 Acidobacteriota bacterium | reverse complement strand
TGACGGACAATAGTTTCTCGATGACTTCATCGGTCGCATGAATCGGAGTGTATTTGTCTGGGGCTGGCAGCACAGACAGGCCCGAGCTGTGTTTTGTCAGCAACTTAGTAAGAAAAGTTGAATCCAGTCGATTGATATTTTGAATGGCGTTGGCTGTCGAAAACTGAGACGTTATCCCCAGGTCAAGCGCGGCATCCCCCAACGGAAGATCAAGATCGACCAATAGGGTTTTGCTGCCCGACTCCATGGCGAGCGCGACAGCAAAGTTACTGGCGATGGTGGTGACTCCCGAGCCACCCTTCGCGCCGGCAAATACCAATAATTTGCCTGTTGTTTTCTTGGGAGGGACAGTTGCTGGACGGCGAACCGAGGCCCGAACGAGGGCTTCAGCCATTGAGGTCGGAGTGATCGGCGTGGTCAAAAATTCGCGCGCGCCCGCTCGCATACAACGAACCAGCAACTCGGAATCGGCCCGCGCGGAATATACCATCAGGGTCAAGGAAGTATTGCTGCAGATGTGCTCCACCAGATCGAGGGCATACTCCGGGTTGCTGTCCAACTCAACAATTACTATGTCGTATTTCTCTTCCAGATGCCGAGGCACGTAATCGAGTTCTGGATACGAGGAAAATTCCCGTGTTATTTTTGCCTGCTGTGATTCGGAGAGTGCCGTGACAATCGCCCTGCGTCCTAGTTCTTCCGGACCGATCAACGCCACCGACAAAACGTTGGCGCCGAGCGATTCGGGATCTTGCGTAAAGGTAGACATCACAGGTTCTCGATTCCGTGCAGTTTCTGACATATAGGCAGATTTATCTGTTTTTGACATATGTGGTAATCCATCATCCATATTTATTTACAAGCTCAACGAGAAAAGAATGAGACAACTGTTCCAATCGCAATGGCTGGAGCGTAAGGCATTTTGCGTGTCAAGGGATTGTTGAGTATCAATTCCGAGTGAGGACGCAGACCTCTGTCTTTGAGGCCGAAGATCAAATCGCCCGTGCCCTTAAACAAGTCACCGAGAAACCCGCCTGCAATGGCCCAGCAAACCGCCATGATACCCCCTGCCACCCCCGTAATTACCAATGCTGTCAGCAATTGCCCCGGTCCAATCCAGGCGCCGATGGCCGCACACAATTTAACATCTCCCATTCCCATACCGCCCATCCAACATAGAATGCCGAAAAGCAGTGTGCCTAATGCCAAGCCGGAAAGGCTGTGCCCGATCCCTCTCCAGCCGTGGAGCCATCCGGAGACGGCGATTCCAGCAATCAGAAAAGGTAAAACCAGCCAATTCGGGATGCGACGGCTGCGCAGGTCAGTAATGGTGGCAACAACCACAACAAAGAGAGTAGGCCACCATGCGATCGAGTGCATTCAAAAACCTTCTTCCCTTATCCAAGGGTTGCTGGTGGAGATGCAATTATCTGTCCAAATCGCAGACAGTCGATAAAGCCCTCAATTCATGGCCTTAGGGGTTTTTATCCCCAGGTACCTGTAAACGATCGTTTACAGGCTGCGTCCCGCGGTGATGCAGCACATATACAGACTGCAATGCTGGTGTGGAAAAGTGCGGAGGGAGTGCCAAAATGGGCACGGTAAATAAAGACATGGCAACCTGCCCGAACGGTACGCAAGCTTTGGCAAGATACGGAAGATCCTGGCGCGTTACGGGGTTGAACAATGGTCAAGAGATTATACCTATACCCAAAAATTTTCCAGGGGGCTGATACACAGAGGGTGCGAAGCGTTCAATGCCCGACGCAAAATTTACGGACTCCATGTCTTAACTTATAAGATAACGGCGACGAACGCGACGCGGGAGATAGTGGATCGCGCCGATAGTGGGAGGAGCTCAATTTTATTGCGGCATTGCAATTTCCAAAGCGTAGTAACTCAAATGTCCCACTGCCAATGACTGAATAACCAGGTAGCTAATAGTAAGTAGGGTCTTTGGAGTAACCAAAGTACTAATTACTAATCTGCCGTAAACGCCCGAAAAGATCGCTCGGATCGCTTGGATTATCCTGAAGTTCTACTTTTATGGCCTCGCCTGGGTTACTAAAGTTACACTCGACATTCTGTAACAAGTCTGGTATCAATACGCCACAGCGATAATTAGATCTCCCGATAGTTGTTCACTGATTTCACCGTGATCTGAAATCGAGGAGACGAGATACTCTGCCGAGTACACTGTGGTCGGTCAATGCTTATCGATCATAGTCGGCGTGAGGTCAAGGAGAACGTGCTTATATGATTCGAATTGGACTGTCTTCGGAAGACCGTAAGTTGCAGCCACTTCTTTCCTCTGCCTTAGGGAAGGAATTCCAAGTTAGCCTTGAGTCAAGTGAGGAGGGCATCAACCGCATGCTCTCTGCTGAGGCCTGTGATGTTGTGATCCTCGACCTGGACTCAAATTACGACTCGCCGAAAAAGCGAAGCGCATACTCCCGGCACATCACCGCGAATCAGGTCCCATTTGTCGTTATGGCGGATGATGGTCTCCGGCAAAATGCGGTGGAACTGGTTCGGCAGGGTGCCTATAGCTATTGCCGAAAACCGCCCTCCATACGGGACCTGAAAGCAGTACTGCGTCGGGCGCACGAAAGTTCATCGCTCAAGCGAAGACTCCTGAACGTACGACACGAGCTGGAAGAAATCCCCAGCAGTGACCGAATGATCGGATCTAGCCCGCAGATGCGGGAGGTCTATGAGCTTGTGCGCCGAGTTACAGATCTCAACGCCTCAGTGCTTGTGACCGGAGAAAGTGGAACCGGCAAGGAGTTGGTCGCCAACGCCATACACAACCTGGGTGTTCGCGCCGGTCGTCCTTTTGTCGCTGTCAGTTGCGGAGCCATCCCTGAAACCCTTATCGAAGCCGAGTTGTTCGGTCACGAGAAAGGCGCTTACACCGGCACAGTCGGCGCTCGTGAGGGCTATCTAGAGCAGGCGGCCGACGGCACGCTGTTCCTGGATGAAATTGGTGAACTGACCCAGAGCACGCAGGTCAAGCTGCTGCGCGTTTTACAGCAGCGCGAATTCAGTCGGCTGGGCGGCAACCGTCTTACACCCTTGCGAGCGCGACTGATTTTCGCGACCCACGCAGACCTGGCCGAATTGGTGGCCCAGGGCAAATTCCGTCTGGATCTTTACTATCGAATCAATGTCATGAAGATCCATGTACCTTCTCTCCAGGAGCGTCCGGAAGATATTCCTCTGATAGCCATGCATTTCCTGCGTATGTACTCGGAGATGTATCAACGACCGGTCAATGACATTCAGCCGGGCGCGATGGCGCTGCTGCAATCGTATTCCTGGCCCGGGAATGTGCGCGAACTGGAGAACGTAATGCAGCGGGCAATCATCGTTGCTTCTGGCGATAGCATTCGTGAGGAAGATCTGCCGAGGAACATTCAACAGGATGATAGTGTGGTCAGCATCGTCGACTTTCACCCTGCGAGTTCGTTCGAGCGTCTGCTTCGCGACTACAAGGTCAAGCTGGCGGAGACAGCAGTGCGGGACAACAACGGTAACAAAACGCTTGCAGCCCGCAGCCTACATATTTCTCGGGCATACTTACATCGGCTGATTCGACTTGCCGACAAAGACCAACTGGACGAGCTTGGCGATGAAGACACTGAAGAGCAGTTTGCCGAACGAAACACCCGGGGACTTGGGTCGGCGTGAGTTCCTCGTCCTTGTTGGCGGGTCCCAAGGATGCGCCAGCAGGTAGTATCAACTTGCTGTTGCGACGAATATTTTCGTTCCGGGTGATGCTAGGCAGCTTGCTTGTTGTACTGGCTGTGCTGACCGCGCGGGCGCGTTTCAACGATCCCGATATGTGGTGGCATCTCAAGACGGGTCAGATCATCTGGACTACCCGCACCATACCGACAACAGATCTATTTTCGTTTACAACCAATCACCATGCCTGGGTCCCACACGAATGGCTCTCGCAGGTGTCGATTTATGGCGCATATCGATTGGGCGGCTATCCCGGCCTGATGCTTTGGCTTTGTTTTTTCACTGCTGCCATATTCATCGCCGGTTATGCATTGTGCTCGCTGTATTCAGGCAGCGCGAAGGTGGGTTGGCTGGGCGCCTTGATCATCTGGTTTTGTTCTACCGGTGGTCTGGCTATCCGGCCACAGATGATCGGCTATCTTCTGCTGGTTGTGGAGTTGCTGCTGTTGCGCCTTGGGAGCGCGCGCAACCCACGCTGGTTCTTCTGGCTGCCGCCGCTCTTTGCGGTATGGGTGAACTGTCACGGGTCGTTTTTTCTGGGGATTCTAGTCGCAGCAGTATTTTGTTTCTGTTCATTTTTAAGTTTCCGGATGGGGCCGCTCGTGTCGTCACGATGGGAGCCTCGGCGCAGCAGGATGCTGGCATTGGCGCTGGGACTTTCGGTGGCCGCCTTGTTCTTCAATCCAGTTGGGATGCAGCAAGTTCTGTACCCTTTGAATACCATGATGCATCAGTCCATCGGTCTCAGCCAGGTGGAAGAGTGGCAGCCGCTGCTGCTGAGCAGTCCGCGCGGACTTGGATTTGTAGGGATTCTTGCCTGTATTGTTCTCGTACTGATCGCGCGGCGGGCAGAATTGTTTTTGCCGGAGTTGCTGCTGTTGGCCGTGGGCGCGGAGTTTGCCGTCAGCCATCGACGAATGATGTTCGTCTTTGGCATCCTGGCCGCTCCTGTTCTGTCGCGGCTTCTTGCAACTTTGTGGGACGGCCATGATGCCGAGCAGGACCATCCCATCATAAACGCTGTGTTCATCGCGGCATCGCTAATGGTAGCGTTTCTGGCATTCCCAAATCGCCAAAACCTTCTAAGGCAGGTGAACGAGGGAAATCCTGTAAAGGCGGTGGAATTTATCAAGGCCCATCACCTTTCAGGAAGGATGCTGAACGATTACGGCTA
>JAJYSL010000243.1 GCA_021793595.1 Acidobacteriota bacterium | reverse complement strand
AGGCTGCAAATTGAAGTAGACAATGCCGTCCGCCTCCGGAAGAATGCTTGCGACTTCCGGCGGCGCTTGCTTGCGGAGATAGACTACCGTGACCAGCGCCCCCAACAGGGCCAGCGCAATCGCCAGACTGATCCATGTGCGTCTACGCATGGGAAGGCGCGAACCTCATGCGCTGAATGCGGAGAAGATGGATGCGGGAACCAGGGGTACGACTTCGGCCACTCGAATCAGTCATTGAAGTTGCATCAGGTTACGGTTTCTCCGATTCGCAAATACTTTGGCATGGCAACAACGCCTGCGCGAACAGAGAAATGTGATTCCGAGGATAGCATGAATCTGTCTCGGGCAGAATAACTCTTACATCGCCAAATTGGCTGACGGGTCATTCTGCAACTCGCGTCAACTCCAAACCCTGGCCGATTGGCAGAGTGATAGAGGCTGCACCAGGCTGTGAGCGCACATGCGCGACATAATCCGTGAGATGGTGCGACAGGATGTTATCCGCAACAACCATGGCCCCTGAACGAAGGCGTAGCATATCGAAGAAGCGAATGTAATCCTGTTTCTCGCAATCGATCAGGACAAATTCAACATCATTCAACTGCGGCAGTGTCTGCGCAGCGTCACCAAGACGAAAATCGACAAAATGACTGAGACCCAGCTTGGCAATCGTTTCTTTTGACTCGGCCTGACGCCGGGGTTCAATCTCGAGAGAGATCACCTTACCCTGCGTTTGTTGCGCGGCGACGGCCAGCGCGATGGTCGAAATGCCGCTCGATCCGCCAATCTCGACGATCTTTTTGGCACCGACAGCGGAGACGAGAGCAGAGAGAAATTCAGCGCTCGCTGGGGCAAGATTGCGATGGCGTTCCGCGAAGGGAACGTTGGTAGTATCCTGCTGCACCTTGCGAGCCCACAGGCGCTGAATCTCCGCGCGATGGATTTCATTCAACATTGCAATTCCAACATCCGCTCGAGAAGTGCTACTTTTGTTCCGCTTTCACAGCGGCTTCCGCTGCCTGAAAGCCAATCTTTGAATGGTGGCCATCACAGAAAGGCTTGTTGACCGAAGCGCCGCAGCGACAGAGCGCAACTTTCTCTTTACCTGTCAGGTCGTAGCGATTTCCCTCAGCATCGGTCAGTTCCAGTTCCGACAAATCCCCTGTCACCATGAATGGGCCATTCTTGAGTGCAACCGTCTTAATCGCCATTGATATCTTTCTCCCTAAATGAATTTTGTGAAGATTGCTGTTCTTTTTGCCGCGCTGCTCGTTTGGTAGAAAAATTGAGCAGGCCCTTCCGCAGTAGATGCTGCAACAGGCCCGATTGGTTCATGCGGCGTGAAGCTCGTGAATTGCCCTACTGGATGAGCGTCAGTTCGTCTCCGTTTTCTTTCTCTTCCGGCGGAATGACGACTGCGGCGGCCACCTTGTCCGGTTCTTCCAGGTTCAACAGACGAACTCCTTGCGTGGACCGACCCGCCGCGCGCACGGTTTTGGTGTCGATGCGGATGATCTTGCCGAACTGACTGATCACCATCAGCTCACTCGAATCATCGACCAGATTGATAGAACACACCTTGCCATTTTTCTTCATCGTCTTCAGGTTGATGACACCTTTGCCACCGCGTGCCTGCAGACGATATTCATCGACGTCGGTTCGTTTGCCGTAGCCGTTATCGGTCACCGAAAGAATCAGGCAGGCACAGTCCGCACCACCATCGCTTTTCTTGCGCTCCTTGGGAGTGACCGCAACGCCGACAACATAATCGTCCTTCGCCAGATCGATGCCGCGCACACCAGAGGCGGGTCGGCCCATGGAGCGAACGTCGTTTTCGTCGAATCGAATGGCCATGCCGTCATGCGTAGCGAGAAAGACAATCTGGTGGCCATCTGTGATGCGCGACGCAACCAGTTCATCTTCCTTGTCGATGCCAATGGCAATGATTCCCTTGGACATCACGTTCGAAAAATCTTTCAGCGGAGTTTTCTTGACCTTTCCGTTGCGGGTACCGAAGAAGATAAACTTCCCTTCCTCCTCCAGGTTGCGCACCGGTAGAATGGCACAGACATTTTCGCCGGGTTGCAGGCTCAACAGGCTGGCCATCGCCTTGCCTTTCCCCGCCGCGCCGACATCGGGAATCTCATATACCTTCAGCCAGTAAACGCGTCCGGTGTTGGTAAAGCACAGCAAATACGCATGCGTGGAATCGATGATCAACTGCTCGACGAAATCCTCTTCCCGCGTGCGCATGCCGAATCGCCCGGTGCCCCCGCGACGTTGCTGGCGATAGGTCGAGATTGCGGTGCGCTTTAGATAACCGGAATGCGAAACCGTGATGGCCACCTGCTCGTCGGCAATCAGGTCCTCCATCTGCAACTCTGCTGTCTCATCCAGAATTTGCGTGCGACGCGCATCGCCGTATTCCTTTTTGACCGCTTCCAGTTCCTTGACGATGACACTGCGCAGCTTTTTCTCGCTGGCCAGGATCGATTCGTACTCCGCAATCCGGTCGCGAACCTCACCAAGTTCTTTCAACAATTCATCGATGGAAAGTTGCGTCAACCGATACAGCTGCAATTCCAGGACGGCATCGATCTGGCGATACGTCATGCCGGCTTCAGCCGTCAGGTTGGTTGTATCCTTGTCCAGCTTGATGACAATCTCTTTGCCGAGCGAGAAGCGATGCAGGTTTTCTCGTGCATCCGCGCGTGAAGAAGATCCACGAATAATTCTGATGAAGGCATCCAGGTTGTCCAGCGCGATCTTGTAACCTTCCAGGATGTGCTCGCGCTCCCGCGCCTTTCTCAGCAGGAATGCAGTGCGACGACGCACGACATCGACGCGATGGTCGAGGAAATGCCGAATCGCCTGTGGCAGGCCCATCTCTCTCGGCTGGCCATTCACAACCGCCAGAAAGATCATCGAGAAGCTGTCCTGCATCTGCGTGTTCTTGTATAGCTGGTTCAAGACAATCTGCGCTTCCGCCGTCCGCTTCAGTTCAATCACAATGCGCATGCCGTCGCGATCGCTCTCATCGCGCACGTCGCTGATGTCGTCGATCACCTTTTCATTTACCAGGCTCGCGATGCGCTCAATCAGCTTCGACTTGTTTACCTGATACGGAATTTCCGTAACAATGATGGCCTGACGTCCTTGCGTGATGTTTTCGATGGCCACGCGCGCCCGCATCAGGAAGCGCCCACGTCCCGTCCGGTAGGCCTCCAGGATTCCGCTGCGGCCATAAATAAATCCGCCGGTCGGGAAATCCGGACCCTGCACGTGCTGCATCACTTCTGCCAGCCCGGCGTGCGGATTGTTCACCATTTCAATGGCGGCGTTCACAATCTCCGTCAAGTTATGCGGAGGAATGTTGGTCGCCATGCCAACCGCAATGCCACTGGATCCATTCACGATCAGCGTTGGGATCCGGGTCGGCAACACCGTCGGCTCGAACGTGCTTTCGTCGTAATTCGGTGTAAAGTCAACCGTCTCCTGATCGATGTCGGCCAGCATTTCCCCGGCAATGCGAGTCAAGCGAGCTTCCGTGTACCGCATCGCGGCAGGCGGATCGCCGTCGACAGAACCGAAATTTCCCTGCCCGTCGACCATGGTGTAGCGCATGGTGAAAGGCTGCGCCAGCCGCACCATGGTGTCATAAATGGAAGCATCTCCATGGGGATGGTAAAGTCCCATGGCCTGCCCGACGACCTTGGCGCACTTGGTGTATTTCTTGTTGTACTGCAGGCCCATCTCCTGCATCGTGTACAGCACGCGGCGGTGGACAGGTTTCAGTCCATCGCGCACATCCGGTAACGCCCGCCCAATGATCACCGACATGGAATAGTCGAGATACGAACGACGCATCTCGTCTTCAATGTTGATGAAAATCATGTTCGCCGCGCCCGGACCTGTTGGACCGCCCGGAGGGGTTCCACTGCTGCCTGTACCGTCGCTGCCATTGTCGCCAAGAGGAAGTTGGGGGTTTTGCTCGTCTGCCATTTTTTTGTCGCGAACCGTTCTAGTAGAGGGTGAGCCTAAAGCCTATTCGGCCGCCGATTGGGTTCTGCGCGCCGGATGGAACGGAAGGTCTCTTTCTAGAATACAGTGTTTTTAGGGGTTTGAGCAGGCCGGGAGAAGCGAAGTCGGTGAAGTCTTAACTTCTGATTCAAAAGGGTTTATCCATGAGAAATAAGCAGCGGCAAACTGGCCAGCGTAAGCACAACCTGGGTGACCGCCAAAGCCCCCGTCAACCATAGAAACATCCTCTTGCGACGGGACTCCAGCATGTCGGCGAACACCCCTCCAGTGAAGGTCAAAACGAATGGGAGGGCCCAAATCCAAGGCTCACTGCGTACGCCCGTGGTTTCCAGCGAAAGCAGAATCAGAGCCACGATCAATGGAGTCGTATTCCCAAAATACCGCGACCGGCGATGGAAAATATACAAAACCGCCGCGGACAGAGTCGCAATCGTGAGGCCGGCGTTCGAAACGCTCTCCATCATGTGCAGACTGCCCGCCCAGGAAAACCACAAACGCGCATCTGCGCTTTCAAACACATAGCTGAGGCCATCCAGGCGGAAGGCGTAGGATGCGGCCAGGATCAAAAACCCGCCTAGAACTGCGATCGCCAACACAGGCAGCACAAGAGGCTTTTTATTTTCAGCCAGATACAGCATGAAGCCCAGGGCCAGTAGCAATCCAAGAAGGGCCGCCGCCACATGCGCCGTAGCTGTCAGCCCCAAGGCCACCGTGAGCAAGACCATCCGCGGACGCCACTTCCTGCGCGGGCCCTGCATGGCGTGCGCCAACCCTACCGCCGTGTAGAGAATCCCGTAGAGTCCCCAGGCCGCGAGAATCTCATTATTCGGGCGGACGCAGACACGAATCATCTCCGGCGAAAAGCAATAGAGGGCCAGAGCAAAAAAGCCGCCCGCATTTCCGTAAAGCCGGCGCGAAACCCACCAGATGCCTCCCCCTAGCCAGACGCCAAAAAGAATAAACGGCAGTCGCAGCAGCAGCAGAACGTCGCCGGCCAAGTGTCGCATCTCCCACGGCGACATGCTGCTGGATTGCCCCAGAAAAATGCGCTCCACTGTAAGCGGGAATCCGGCGACACGATAAGCAAACGTGCCATCGCCGATGTTGCCGCAGGAAGTCAGATATCCGGCCAACGGAGAAGGGCGTTCCCAAAGCTCGCGACCGCAACGCGCATACGCATAGTCCTCGCGCGTCAGCGTCTGGTGATGTACCACCCACAAACACTGAATCGCAAACACGCACAACATGGCAGCAGCCAACATTTGCGGTTTGTGGATTTCAAATCGAGGCTTGCGCATGCGGCTGTTGCTGAGTTTACTAGAGACCGGTGGAATCCTCCGTCGCGGCGTCTATTATCGATCATCAAGACAGCAAGACTATTTTCCGGCAATCATTTCAGAGGGCGAGAACTGCATGCATGAGGCAACGGCCAATACCCACAACTCGCACAAGGCGCACGCGCCGAGAGAGAGCGAACTCCACTCAACTCGAAATGGGCTGCTGTGCGCTTTGGTTGTCGCACTGGCTGTGCTGCTGGTATACCCAGTCGCCAATATGCCGTTCGGCGACGACTTCTCGTACACCAAAGTGGCATTAGATTTTGCACGCACTGGACATTTCGTCTACAACGGGTGGGACAATCCAATGTTGGGATGGCTGATGCCTTGGGGTGCGCTGTTCATCAAGGTATTCGGATTTTCCTTCACTGCTGTCCGGTTGTCGATGCTGCCGATCGCCATGGCATCCGTGTATCTGTTTCACCAGATCTTACATCGCTTTGGCGTCAATCGGCGAAATGCAGTCCTGGGTGCTCTGACAATGGCGCTGTCGCCACTTTTTTTGCCAATGGCTTCGACATTCATGACCGACATACCGGGATTGCTCGTCATCCTCTTCTGCATCTATATGTGCCAGCGTGCGGTCGCGGCCTCCACCGACAGGGCCGCCCTTCTGTGGCTATGCGCGGCAACGCTCGTCAATATTGCTGGTGGAACCGTGCGCCAAATCGCGTGGCTCGGAGCCTTGGTGATGGTGCCTTCTACTGCATGGCTGCTACGCCGGCGCCGAGGCATGAAGCTCGTCGGGATTGCACTGTGGATAGTCACACTAGCTGGCGTACTGGTTTGCCTGCATTGGTTTAACAAACAACCATACTCCGTACCTGAGCTTGTGGCCATCGGACCCATACACCCCAAGATGCTTGCCCATCTGGGAGCCGAGCTTTTCAAAACCTTCCTATGTCTCCTCCTAGTCATTTTTCCCGTAGCGGTCATGTGGCTCCCCGTTTTTCACAGGCTGACCCCTATGGCCAGGATGCGGACTGTCAGTGCCCTAGCAGTCCGTGGTGCAAGTGTCTAAATCTGCGAGGAGCGGATCGAATGAGCCGAGGGAGAGGTGGCTGCGATCAAAGGAGCGGATCGGGGCGGTGCGGGATTCTGCCGCGCCATCTGGTCGATGGC
>JAJYSL010000029.1 GCA_021793595.1 Acidobacteriota bacterium | reverse complement strand
CGGCAAAAAACGGAATCCAGATAGCGGCGACATTGTGTCCGGAAGATCCGCCGGGATGGGCGGGTAAAACGACCTTTTATCACAATCGCGTCAACCTGAACGATCCGGCAAATCGCGCCGCGGCGGAGATGTATTTGCGAAAAGTTGTCGGGCGGTACAAGAATAGTCCGGCGCAAGGCGCATGGTTACTGATGAACGAGCCGGAGAAATATGACACCGAGCCGACGACGTTCCACGCTTTTGGAGATTGGCTGCAGGCGAAGTATGGGACAGTGGGAAATCTGGACCGCATGTGGTTTCGGCCGCTGAAGCAATTTTCGGATGTGACCATTACCCATGCGCAGCTGGAGAATTACTGGACCGACTACAACGCGGTGATTGATTGGAGAGAATTCAACGTCGACAACCTGATTTGGGTACTGAGCTGGGTAAGGCGGCAGGTGCTGGCGATCGATCCGAATCATCCGGTGCACTTTAATGTGACGCGTCCGTTGGGCGACGCGGACGGCCAGGATGCGTGGAAGGAAAAAAAGATCCAGGACATTGTGGGGATGTCGATGCACTGGACGATGAAAGCCACGACGCCGGACAAAGATTACGGGGAGTTGTATGCCTATCGACTGGACGTGATGGGAGCGGCCAGTGTGGCGCAGCCGGTGAAGCCGCTGTGGGTAACTGAGCTGCAGGGTGGACCGGTTGCGTACACGGGCGGATTTGCGTTGACGGAGACGACGGGTGATCTAACGCGCTGGGTGTGGGACTCGTATGGTGCGGGGAGCCGTGCAGTGATTTTCTGGCTATGGAATCCACGCAGGAGTGGGACGGAAGCCGGGGAGTGGTCTCTGGTGAGTCTCGACGGAACCCCGTCGGTACGCGTGCCGGCGGTAAAAGCAATTGCGGATACATTGCAGAAAAATCCGTGGCTGAACGAAGCGCATCCGCAGGCCGCGAAGGTCGCCATCCTGTATAACCGCGACGCACAGGTGCTGATGAGCCTGGATGGAAGGCCTCAGCATCGCGAGGACGAAGTGGAAGAATCCTTGCGAGGTTGTTACCTGGCGCTGCATCGGGCGCATGTTCCGACGGACTTTGTCGATCTGGATCAATTGAAGGGCGGGGAGCTGCAGAGGTATGACGTGTTGTATATTCCCTATTCCTATGCGCTGGATGATGCGACGATAGCGGCGCTGAAGACCTACGTCCGCCAGGGAGGAACGCTGTGGGCGGACGGGCTGACGGGATGGAAAGATGCGACAGGAACGATTCGCCCGACGATTCCTGGAGGACTGACGGATTTGTTTGGCGTGGAGGCGACGGATTTGTATCCGGTGCAGCCGGACCATCCCTACTCCGTGACAGCGGCGAATGAAGATGGCGGCGAGTTGTGGAGGTTGCCGCTGGAGCTGAAGGGCGCCGAGGTGGTTCTGCGCACGCCAGACGGAAAACCATTTGAAGTGAAACATACCTACGGCAAAGGGCAGGTCGTCTATTTTGAGTCGGCGGTATCGCTGGCGTACGCAATGCGATTCAATCCAGTCGTGCAGCAATGGATTGTTGCGCCTTCGCTGGTGGTCGCGAGTCAGCAGCAGGTCTCGCTGACTGAAGGATCGAGAGAGATGATGTTTCGCGGCATGGTGCAGCCGGATGGGCTTGCCGCAGTTCTTGCTAACTGGGGCGATGCGCAAAAGGCTGTCGTCCGCTTTCTTGGTGACTACAAAGTTGTCGATACAATGACAGGAGAGACGGTGCCTGTGACGGAGCAGAATGGCTGCACGCTGGCCACTCTCGGGATAAAGGCTGGGGCTGTTGCCGTCTTGAAAGCGACGAAAATCCAACAGAAAAATCGACGAAGTAAAACGATCGGCGATGAAGTCAAACTACGATAAGTTTCCCGTGGTGCAGGTAACGCAACGGGATGAAGATTGCGTTGCCGATTGGCGAGCGATTGCCCACGCGGTGAAGGCCGCAGTGAGTGGTCGCGATCGATCTGTATTGGTGATCGAATGCTATCCCGGCGTGGACCTCGCAGAGATTGAACGCGAGCTGGCGTCGACGCTGCATCCGGACGTTGTCGTGCGAGCGGCGGATGCGTTAAAAGACCCAAGCGAGCTAGAGGCGAAATTTGCGGACACTATAGGCGACGATCCTGTATTTGCGAAAATGCGCTGCTGGACGATTGCGGATTTTCTTTCCGCGGAGCGGGTCGAGATGTTGCGGTCGCGCGTACGCGCCCATGCCAAGGGCTTGATGCTTGTGCTGGGAACGGGTGCGGCGCAGATTGCTGAGACGTGGGACGTGTTGGTCTACGCGGATCTGGCGCGATGGGAAATTCAACGACGCCAGCGGGCGCATGAAATTGGCAATCTTGGCGCGAACAATGCCGACGCGTCGGCGCGAGAACTCTACAAACGGGCATTTTTTATTGACTGGCGAGCCGCAGATCGAGTTCGGCAGGAAATTTTCGACAAGATCGATTTTTTTCTCGACACAAATATTCCAGATAATCCGCGAATGATTGCTGGAGAACTGTATCGCGCAGGATTGAAGAAGACCTGCACCCGTCCATTCCGTGTGACGCCGTTTTTCGATCCGGGACCGTGGGGCGGGGAATGGATGCGGCGGCATTTCGATCTGCCCAAAGAGCCGCCAAATTTTGCGTGGTGCTTCGACTGTGTGCCGGAAGAGAACAGCTTGCGACTGGGATTTGGTTCGCGGGCCGTGGAGTTGCCGGCGCTGACGCTGGTGCACCAGCACCCTGAGGAGTTGCTAGGCGCTGAAATTCGCCAACGATTCGGCGCGGAATTTCCGATTCGGTTTGATTTTCTCGATACGGTGGGCGGCGGCAATCTTTCGCTGCAGGTGCATCCGCTCACAGCATTTATCCGCGAAAAATTTGGTCTGACGTACACGCAGGATGAAAGCTACTACCTGCTGGATGCCGAGCCGGGCGCGGTTGTCTACCTGGGACTGAAGGAGGGGATTGATCGCGAGGAGATGGCGCAGAATTTGCGGTTGGCGCAGGCCGGGGAGAAAACTTTTCCAGCCGAACAATATGTGAACACGTGGCCGGTGGAGAAGCATTCGCATGTTTCTATTCCGGCGGGCACAATTCATTGCTCCGGAAAAAATGGAATGGTGCTGGAGATCAGCGCGACGCCGTATATTTTTACGTTCAAGCTGTGGGATTGGGGCCGGCTGGATCTGGATGGAAAGCCGCGGCCGATTCATCTGGACTATGGCATCGCGAATATTCAGTGGGACCGGACGACCGAGTGGGTACGAAAAAATCTGGTGAATCCTGTGCGAGCGATTGCAAGCGGGCCGGGATGGAGTGAGGAGTCGACGGGACTGTACAAGTCGGAGTTCATTGAGACGCGTAGGCATTGGTTTACTGCGCCCGTCGAGCACGATACGCAGGGAAATTTACATGTGCTGAACCTGGTGGAGGGCGAACAGGTTGTGGTGGAGAGCCCGACGAAAGCATTCGAGCCGTTCGTGGTGCACTACGCGGAGACGTTTATTGTTCCGGCAGCGGTGGGGAAATATAGCATTTCTCCAATTGGAGAGGTTGCGTCCCCGTTGGCGACCATCAAGGCGTATGTGCGTGCAGCCGCGCCGAGCCAGGGGTAACTGCACCCGCAAAGGCAGCGTCGGTCAGCGAAGGAATCGCTCCCAGGAGTCCAGCATGGTTTCCTAACGCGGCGGGAAGGATTCTTACCGGCCCGCTTGGCGTCCAGGAATACTTGCCGGCGTAGTCGCGAATGTAGGGAAGGATGATATCGCCGCTGCGCATGACGCCGCCGCCAAAGACAACCAACTCCGGGCCGTAGGCATGGATCAGTCCGACCGTTCCGACGGCCCAGACGTGCAGGCAGCGATCGCGCACGCCAAGAGCGACGGGATCGCCTTCGCGAGCCAACTCAAACAGCGCGCGAAAATTGATACGGTCGACGGAGGCGAGACGGCTCTTTTCAAATCCGGGCCACTCGCGAGCAATCAGCGGCAAGGCCCATCCGGAGGCTTCTGCTTCCATGCATCCAAAGCCGCCGCAGGTGCATTTTCTGCCGGTAAAGAGCGCGGGAATGTGACCGCCGAGACAACCGCCTTGCACTTGTTTGGTACGGTAGACCTTGCCCCCGGCCATGGCGGCGCCGCCGATACCGGTGCCGAGGGTGATCATCACAACATCATCCGCACCCTTCGCCGCACCGGCATACCACTCGCCTAAGAGAGCCATGCGGGCGTCATTTTCCAGGGCGAAGGGCAATCCAAAATCCTTGAGGGCCCAAGCGGGAAGATCGATTTCCGGGGAATCTTCAAACTTGCCGTTGGTGGAGAGCACGCGTCCCGTGAATCGATCGACCATTGCGGCGCAGCCCATGGCGACACCGATGCAGTCTTCGATGGGGATGCGCAGCGTCGCGAGCATGCCATAGACGATAGATTTGAATCGCGGCAGAAGCGGCAGAAGTTCTCCGCCGGGGTCAACAGAAATTTCCTGTGACAGAAGGATGGTTTCATCCTCCACGATGGCGAGGGTGACGTGGGAACCGCCCAAATCAAGGGAAATAGCTTTCATGGTGTACCTAGCGGCAAAATTGCGCAAAAACCCGGAAGGTTCAGGATACCCGAAATTCGCAGACGAGAGGGGAAGGGCGAGCAGTCACATTAACGCTTACGAGTCGACAAATATGACAGGCAAAGAAAAAGCCGGGAATCTGTGAGGATTCCCGGCGGTGTTCGCACGAGTTTTAGAAATCGTAGCGAAGGGAGAATTGCTGTTTGCGGCTCTGAACCAGTTCCGAGCTGTAAATACCGAAGCCGGCGCCGCTGGTGACTTGGGTATTCAAGCCTCCCAGGGCGCTGACGGGACTGGTGTCAAAACGCGAGGAGTTGGTGACGTTGAAGACTTCCCATGCAAAACGGAGGGTCTGGTCATGATAGACCTTCCATATTTTCGCCAAGCTCGAATCCTGTTCGAAATAGCCGTCGCCGCGGAAAACGTTACGGCTTCCTGCTTCACCCGGGTACGGATAGCGCAAGGGGAACCCTGTGCCAATGTCATTATTTAACGCATTGGGATGGGCAAACACCTCCGGCAAGCCGCCTGCGACCAAATGCTTGTGTATCTTAATCGGACCGGTTTGCACAGCAAAGCCCGGGATCTGGTAATCCGTTGAATAACTGAGGGGAGGGGAGATGCTGAAGGGCAATCCGCTGGACCAGCGGGTGATGCCGGAGAGCGTCCAGCCGCCGATGAGAGCGTTGACCACCCGGTTGGACTCGGCCCCGTAACGCATGCCGCGGCCGAAGGGAAGTTGATAGATGAAGTCGCCGGTCAGCAAGTGACGTGTATCGAAATCGGAGACGCCACGGTTGGCCTTGGGATTGAAAGCGTTGACGAGTTCGCTGAAGGATGTCGCACTGAGTTCGTTATTGCGTTCGGTGTCCGAGCCAAGATCCATCGAATTGGAAAGGGTGTAGCTGAAGTTGAATGCAAGGCCGGAGCTGGCGACTTTGCGCGCGGTGAGCTGCATGGAGTTATAGCTGCTGGTGCCGATGGAGGACCAGGCATAGAGCGACGAAAACTGCCGTTGATAGTAGCGAGTCGTCACATTGCCGTTCGCGTCGACGAAGGGACCGCAACCGAGGCCGCCCTCGCTGGGCAGGCAATAGGCGTCCAACTGAACCAAAGCGAAGGAGTCGTTGCCGGTAAGGGCCTGTGGTTGGTAGATATTGGTGTAGATGTTCTGCGTCGCGCTCTGGCCTCCAGTTGCCAGGTAGGGAAACATATCTTCCCAATATGCGATTGGCTGCACGGTGGTTGCGCCAGCATACGTTGCCTGTGCCAAGAGCTTGCCCGCCTCGAAGTAGTCCATTCCGGATTTCGGATCGACCAGGTCGAGCGGCGTGGCCAAATCCCGTTGCTGAAGCAGATGACGCCCGAAGGTGCCGACGTAGTCCGCCTCGACGGAAAACCCATGGGGCATTTCCCGTTGGATGGAAAAGTCGTATGCAATCGTATAGGGGGTCTGAATCTTGCTGTCGACGCCCCAGGTAATCGCAAGTCCGGTATTGACGTTATTCGGAGGTGTGTAAGGGTACTGGATGACGGACGGAATGTTAACTCCGGTGAGAGCTGGCACTGCGGTAAGGCTGGTAAAACGCGGCGCATCGTCCACGGAGTACTGACCTGCCGGGTTGGAAATCGAGGTGGTGAGGCCGAAGGAACCGAGCTGGGCGAAGGTATCGACGATGCCTTCGCCGAAATGGTCATAGTACATACCGGCACCCACGCGGATGGAGGTTTTGTTGTCCGGCGCAATCACCAAAGCCATGCGCGGCGCGAAGTTTGTGTACTGCATGGGCCAGTAGGATGGCTTTCCATTCGCTTTGCCGGAAGGAGCAAATGTGAGATCCGGCTGGTCGGTAATGCCCTTGTACATTCCGGCCACGCGATTGTTAAACCACTGGTGGGTGTCGACGGTTGGCTGAACTTGCTGTCCATGGGTTTCATAGGGTGGCTGCAATAGCACCTGTCGGATGCC
Source organism: Acidobacteriota bacterium (assembly GCA_021793595.1). Next base: position 27,550 of record JAJYSL010000029.1, on the reverse strand, counting down.
GAAGGTCAATGTTGCATTCGGATAGATTTTCCATTGGTCCTCGATGTACCACTCGAATTCCTTGGAATAGTAATTCAATGTCACCGGGGCGCCTTCCGCATTCGTGGTTCCAGTTTTGCCGCCGGGTTGGACGGTGAAATTGAATTGACCCTGAACAAAGGGAATGATACCAGCCATCATCCCTACCTCTTCGCTATAGGTGGTGCTATCGCCAGAGTCGACGGGAGGCTGACCGAATGCGCCGGGATCGAGACTGCCTCCCGTTCCCGCAATCGCTCCTCCGGTGTTCAGCCATTGGATGTTGCCGTCGGCAAAGCCGTACGAGGTGGCGTCGGAACTGGTGTAATTGGTGATGAGGCGCAGGTCCCCGCCAAAGGATATCGAATGATTCCCGTGTACCCAGCTAACGTTGTCGATGAAATTTTGCACCGGCACATGGACGATGGTGGAGCAGGTTTCAGCGGTCGGCGTGGACAGGGTGCGAAAGAACTGGACGTAGGCGCCGCAGTCCGTCCCTGCCTGGCTATAGCCCTCGCGGACATAACCATAGCGAAAATCGTTGACGAGGTTGTCGGTGATTTCCCAGGTATCTCCGGCTCCCAGACCCTTGGTGTTGTTGCGAATGACAAAGCTTGGCGGCTGGCCAGGGAACTGAATCACGTCGTCCGTGGTGTCATCCTGAAGATTGCCGCGGAAGAAAAGCTGGTGGTGAGGGACGGGATCCCAATCCATGCGGAAGATGCTGGTATTGAGGTTCTCCGGGTTGGGAGAGGAGAAACTGTAGGAGCCAAGATTCAATCCGTCCCCTAGCGCCGCTCCGTTGGCGATTGGATACAACTTCAACATGGTGAGGATATTGGGATCGACGCCCGGGCCCCAGGGACAGGTGCCATTGCCGGAGCATAGCGGGTCGGTGGCGCGGATCTTGGCGGGCGTCTGGGTGACGTTGACGCCGCCGCTCTGGTAAATGATGTCGCCCGTTTCCAGGGAGGCGGTGGGGGTCTCGCGCTGGACCTGCGCATTTTCGCGGATGTGGGAGGCCTCATAATTGCCGAAGAAGAAGAGCTTTTGCTTTTTGATGGGGCCGCCCAGATCAGCCCCATAGATATTGCGGATATATTTGCCTGGTTCATTGGGCAGCGCGCTGGCCAGCTCCGCATTCTTGTTAAACCAGTTGTTGGCGGCAGTATTGGTATTGCGGTTGTACTCGTAGGCTGCGCCGTGGAATTGGTCGGTGCCGCTTTTGGTGACCAGGTTGACCTGGGCTCCAGCGGCGCGACCCTGGTCGGAATTCGCCATGCCGGTGGTGACGCGAAACTCGTCGATGGAATCCAGTGTTTCACGAAGGACGCCCGTAAAGGCATAGCCGCTGCGCTGGTTGTTGTCGTCCAGACCGTCCATGGTGATGTTGTCCTGATCGGAGCGAACGCCGTTGACGGACCCTGTACGACTGTCGGTGACCGCATCGACTTTGTGGCCCAGGTATAGAACGCCGGGTTGCAGGCTGAGAAGGTCGGGAACGTTGCGGTCAATCATCGGCAGCGACTGGATGGTGCGGTTGCTGATGGCATTGCCGAGTGAAGCGTCGGTCGTGTTCAGGGTCTCGGTTTCTGCCGACACGTTCACCGTTTGCGCGAGGGCCTGCACCGACATTTTGAAGGGGATGGTGGCGGGCTTGCTGACGAGAAGAGCGCCCACTTTGCTTTGATCGGCGAACCCTTTGGCGCTAATGGTCACGGTCCAAGTCCCCGGACTCAACTGGGAGAACTGGTATTCGCCGCGCGCGTTCGTGGTGGTTGACAGGGTTTGGCCGGTTGCCTGGCGGGTGATGGTGACCGCAGCTCCGGGCAAGACGCCGCCACTTGGATCGGTAACAACACCGGCAAGCGAGGTTGTGGCTTGCTGCCCGAGCGATGCGAATGGAAGAAACGAAAATATCATCGTCACAACGGCCAGAATGACCGCGAAGAATTGCTTTTTCATCCCCTACCTCCCAATATTGCTTGCAAAAGTCTCAGCCATGAAAACAAGAACCAATGCTCGAGGGAGCCAGATACCGAGCAAAACCGGCAGATTGACTTCGAACTTGTTTGACCTACAGGGCGCGTGCAGTGTTTGAGGCGGAAACTCAGGGACGATCGCCCGGCACAAAACTTTTGCCGATTCCCGACCCCGAGGGAGTTTTGAAGATTATGTAAACAAAACAGATTAACGTCAAGGAAAAAAGCGAAGTGAAGAGTTTCCGAGGAAATTCGGGCAGGTGCAGAGGGGGGAAGGCAGCGCTTGCGACGGCAGATTCAAGGGGCGAAATAGAGATTGATCGGTCTGTTTTGGGACCTGCGACCCTGCAGGCAAACCAGCGACGCGAGCGGCAGGCGGAAATTGACATTTCAATCGGGCGTCCCGACAATGACAACCAACTGTCCAACAAGATGCAGGGCATCTCGATTGGCAGATGAAAAAAGGAGTATCGTGCGGCAGCATACGGAGCTGAACCTACCGTGGTCCCGATTTTCGATCGATATTTTTGCGCCAGCTATCCTGCTCTTGGTCCTATCCGTCGCCGCTTTTCCGGTTGCCGCGGCCTCGCAGAATCATACGGGTAGCCGCCCCTGGATGCGCCGTTCACTGACGCCTGAACAGCGCGCCGATCTGCTGCTGCATGCCATGACGCTGGACGAAAAGATCACCCTGATGCACGGAGTGGACCCACGACCGGTCCAGGGATATGTCGGCTACGTTCCGGGGAATTCGAGACTCGGTATTCCAGCGCTGCGGTTGGCCGATGGTCGTGCCGGAGTGGGAAATGGCGCCAAAGATGTGACCTTGCTTCCCGCGCCCATTGCCGCTGCGGCAAGCTGGGATACGAATCTGCTGCAGACGTTTGGAGAGGTGCTTGGCAACGAGCAATGGCGCAAAGGCACGAACGTCGCGCTGGCGCCATCGATCGATGTGGTGCGGGTTCCAGAGTGGGGCCGGACGTTCGAGAGCTACGGCGAAGACCCCTATTTCAATGGCCAGATGGCGATTGCGGAGATTCAGGGCATTCAGAGCCAGGGTCCAATTGCCGACGCGAATATGTACCTGACGATGAACCAGGAGAACAATCGGTTCAAGGAGGATTCGATCGTCGACCAAAGGACCCTGCATGAGATTTACCTGCCGCCGTTTGAAGCGGCGATTGAAGAAGGCCACGTAGGTACGATCATGTGCGCCTATGTGAAGACGAATGGGACTTACTCCTGTGAAAGTTCGTACCTGCTGACTACTCTTCTTAGAAAACAGCTTGGTTTTCAGGGCTGGGTCATGAGTGACTGGGGTGCGACGCACTCCACAGTGGCTTCCGCAAAAGCTGGGCTGGATCAGGAGATGCCGGGCGCAAAATACTATGGTGCTCCGCTAAAGGCGGCGATTGCGAGTGGACAGGTCAGTGTGGCTGCCCTTGACGAACATGTTCGGCAGATTCTGGCGCCCATGTTTCGATTTGGACTGTTCGATAAGCCGCAAACGGGAACGTGGAATTCGTATGTTCGCACGCCGGAGCATGCTGTGTTTTCTCTACATGCAGCGGAGCAAGGCACGATACTGTTGAAGAACGCCGAGGGGATACTCCCGTTATCTGCCCGCGACTCCATTGCCGTGATCGGTGCGGCCGGTGGCACGAAACCGAAGGCTTCCGGCGGGGGGAGTTCCGGGATGATTGCGCCCTACGTGGTCACTCCGGTGGATGGAATTCGCAAGAGGCTTGCGGATCGCGCACAGGTTTCGTACGCCGACGGAAGCGATTTGGCGAGGGCAGTTGACGTTGCGAAGGCGGCGAAAGTCGCGATTGTATTTGTGAACACGGATGACTCAGAAGGACGGGACCGGCCGAATCTGGAACTGCCGGATCGTCAGGACGACTTAGTCGAGGCGATCGCGACCGCTAATCCGAATACGATTGTGGTGCTGAACACGGGAGGCCCTGTATTGATGCCGTGGGTCGACAAGATCAGTGGACTGATCGAGGCATGGTATCCGGGTCAGGAGGATGGGACCGCAATTGCAGCCATCCTATATGGAGACGTGAATCCTTCCGGCAAGCTGCCGCTAACTTTTCCTCGCACCGCAGACGGGATACCGACAAGCACCGCCGCGCAATGGCCGGGGGTGAATGGCAAGTCGACTTACATTGAAAAGCTTCATGTTGGGTACCGCTGGTACGACGCACATCACGTTCAGCCCTTATTTCCATTCGGATTCGGATTGTCTTACACGACTTTCAAGTTAGATGATTTGAGAGTTACTCCCGCGAGCATAACTGGCATAGATTCGAAGATGAATGTTCAAGTGGACGTGCAGGTGGAGAATACGGGGAAACGCGCGGGAGCGGAGGTGATCCAGGTATATGTGGAGCAGCCTGCGAAGAATGGGGAGCCGCCGAGACAACTGCGAGCGTTCGCCAAGGTAGATTTAGAAGCGGGTCAGAGTCATTCGGTGCATATGAGCCTAAGTCCACGATCGTTTTCGGTCTACGACCCAGATCTTCACAAGTGGAAGATGCCCAGCGGTAAATACAGTGTTCTGGTCGGTACCTCATCGAGAGACTTGCCCTTAGAGCGTGATATTGAAGTTAACGACAATCAAAGCCATTACTGGTAGACGTGACGCGAGGTAGTATGGAAACAAAACAATCACAAATTCTGCGCAAACTAAATTATGGCGCGCGCTCAGAGTCGCTCCGATATGTTTCGGTGCTGCTTGTAGTTATTTCAGCAGCCGTATCGGTGATGGCGCAGACTCCTAGCCCGACGGTCAAAGTTGCTGTTGATTGGGACAAGACTGTCCTGGTATCACGATCCACACCTACCTTTCAGGTGGTTGTGAATCCAATGTTGGAAAGCGGTTCTCCCATCCACGATGCTGCGTTCAGTGCGATCCGGAAGATGGGGGCGGACTACGTGCGATACGTTCCATGGCTTCCGTATCCGCGACTGGCGGTTGCTGAGTTAGAGCCGCCTACGCCAACCACGACATCTTGGAACTTCAGGCTGATCGATCCGATGATGGAAGATTTCATGGAGGCGCAGACGGGCCACAGCACTGTCATGAATTTCAGCACGATTCCAGCCTGGCTATTCAAGACGCCCAAGCCGGTGACCTATCCCAAGGATCCGAACCAGGTGTTCTGGAACTATACGCAGGGCACGGAGTTAGTGGATCCAAGCGGAAAGGCGCTGGGGGATTACTATGCGCGGCTCGTCAGCTGGTATACACGGGGCGGATTCACAGACGAGAATGGGAAGTTTCACGCGTCGACCTATCATTTCACCTTCCCCATTTGGGAGGTATTTAATGAAGTTGATTCCGAACATGACACGACTCCGGAACAATATACAGCTCGATATGATGCGGTAGTGCGTGCCATCCACACAGTAAGTCCAAATACGAAGTTTATGGGGCTGGCGCTGGCGGCTCCTTCGGATGAGCCGCGCTTTTTCGAGTATTTTCTCAACCATGCCCATCACCAGCCTGGAATTCCGCTCGACTACATTTCATATCACTTCTATGCTTCGCCCACCCCCGGCCAAACGATCAATGACTGGCAATACACCTTCTTCGATAAGGCAGACGGTTTCCTGACGACGGTGCGATTTGTCAATCAAATTCGGGATCGACTCTCGCCGGAGACGAAGACCGATATGGATGAGCTGGGAGTCATCCTGCCGTACGATAACAGCCAGGTTGCGAATGCAAGCGGATATGTTCGGTCGATCCCGACTGGCTATTGGAATGCGGCAGGCGCGCTGTATGCATATCTCTACATCAACCTGGCCAAGCTGGGAGTGGATGTGATCGGGGAGTCGCAGCTAGTCGGGTACCCATCGCAATATCCGAGCGTCAGCATGATCGACTGGGTGAATGGAAAGCCGAATGCGCGCTATTGGGTACTGAAGCTGATCAAAGATAACTTTCATCCGGGGGACAAGATTCTCGACACAACAGGAGATTCTTCCGCCGGGGTGACGGCGCAGGCTTTCGATACCCCGACGGGGCGAAAGTTGTTACTGGTAAATCAAAGGAATAGAAGGGTCGAAGTTACACTACCGCCCGGCACAGGGCATGCAGAGAGTTCTACGGTAGATGAAGCAAGCGGTGAAGATGAACCGCGTGGCGCCGAAGTAAGTGGATCGGCAATTGAGTTAGCTCCGTTTGCGGTAACGGTGGTTCGCTGGACGAAGGAGTAGTTGGATGCAACGAGTTGCGTTTTGCTTGCGATTGAAACAGGGTGCGGCGGAAGGTTATGAGGAAGCTCACCGTGATGTGTGGCCAGAGATGCTGGCGCTGCTGAAGCGAGCGGGAATCTCAGAGTATTCCATTTTTCGCCGTGGAGAACTGCTGGTCCTTTCGATGCGCGTGGAAGACTTCGACGCGACTTGGGACATGATTGAGCAAGATCCAGTGAATACGCGCTGGCAGAAAGAAATGGCGCGGTATTTCGAGCCGCTGGAACCACTGGAACCGGGGGAACGCTTTCCCATGATGCGTGAAGTGTTCTACCTGGCATAGGAACTGATTTGTATGGATCCGACGGAAAAGCTGCGAGTAGGTTTGTGCGGGATCGGTCTGGAAGCCTACTGGGGGCAATTTCCAGGCCTCAAGACCAAGCTCGAAGGTTATGTCGATGAGGTTGCGGCCAGGATGCGCAGGCCAGGTATCTCCGTAGTGGATCTGGGGCTGATCGATACACCTATCGGCGCGCGCGAGGCAGCTCATACATTTCGCGCGACCGATCTTGACTTACTTTTCATCTACATTACGACTTATGCGGTGAGCAGCATCGTGTTGCCGTTGGTGCAGCGCACGGCTGCGCCGGCGATTGTTTTGAATTTGCAGCCGGATGCGACGATCGACTTCGCCGCATTCAACAATCTGAAGGACCGGACTGCGATGACGGGAAGCTGGCTGGAGTATTGCTCAGCGTGTCCAGCTCCGGAGATTGCGAACCTGATGCAGCGGGCGAAGATTCCATTCCGCCAGGTGACGGGGACGCTGAAGGACGACTCGACCTGGGAAGAAATCGGCGAGTGGTTATCAGCAGCTGCGGTCAGGAATGCGCTGGCGTCGAATCGACTTGGCCTGATGGGACATTATTACAACGGCATGCTGGATGTGATGACGGATGTGACGCAGATCGCGATCACTTTTGGCAGTCACATCGAGATTCTTGAAGTTGACGAGCTGAGTGGCTTGCGGGCGGAGGTCGGCGACGGAGCTATTACGGAGAGAGTGCGAGAATTTCGCGAACAGTTCGACGTGCAGGCAGACTGTGATCCGAAGGAGTTAGAGCGGGCTGCGAGAACCTCTGTGGCGCTCGATGAATTTGTAGCGAGACATGGATTGACGTCGATGGCCTACTACTACGAAGGTACGGGCAATGCCGCCAATCTGGACACGATGAGCTCGATCATTCTGGGTACGTCGATGCTGACGACGCGGCATATTCCTGTCGCTGGGGAATATGAAGTGAAGAATGCGATTGCCATGAAGGTTATGGATAGTTTCGGCGCGGGTGGATCGTTTACGGAATTTTATGCGGTGGACTATACAGAAGACCTGGTGTTGATGGGCCACGACGGTCCGGGCCATGTCGCGATTGCCGTGGGGAAAACCAAGGTGCGTCCGCTGCAGGTGTATCACGGAAAGGTGGGCCGTGGAGTGTCCATCGAGATGTCTGTGAAGCATGGACCGGTGACATTGCTCTCGGTTGTGGAAGATGCGGAGACCGGTTTCAAGCTGCTGGCGGCGGAAGGAGAATGCGTTGCGGGAGATATTCTCGAGATAGGAAATACCAATAGTCGATATCGCTTTCCGACGGGAGCGCGCATGTTTCTGGAGCGCTGGAATGCGGAGGGGCCGGCGCATCATTGCGCGGTAGGTGTTGGGCATGTTGCGAAACGAATTGAAAAACTGGCCGACCTGCTGGAAATTCGCTTTCGCCAAGTATGACGAGAGCGTCTGTGGACGTTGCGGCCTGAATTTCACAAAGAAGGATGTGACATCGAGATCGATGATGAATAAGCTGATATATCTTTTGTTGGTCTTAGTGGTCGGCGCAATGCCTGTCTTGGCCGCGGATGCAGGAACATTTACCAGCGTGCGGACGTCCAAGGATGTTGCCCTGGAGCTGAATCCTAAGTCGCCATTCTGGCAGGGAAGCGATCCGATCTTCATGGTCAACGATAACTGGGGAAAGCCTGTTCCCGGCTATCGGACGGAAGTGTTTTCGCGTTGGACGAAGGAGAATCTGTATCTGCTGTATGTCTGTCCGTACGAGAAGCTGCACCTGAAACCGAATCCGAGCACGACGACGGAAACAAACCAGCTATGGAACTGGGATGTGGCGGAGATATTTATCGGTTCGGATTTCCAAAACATTCGCCGGTATAAGGAATTCGAAATTTCGCCGCAGGGAGAATGGGTAGATCTCGATATCAACCTGGATCGTGCGCACCATGAAGATGGCTGGAAATGGAACTCGGGAATGAAGGTGAAGGCGAGGATCGATCGGCAGCATAAGATCTGGTACGGCGCCATGAAGATTCCGATGGCTGCGATTGATCCGCAAGCGGTGCACGCGGGAACGATGTTTCGCGCGAATCTGTTTCGGATGCAAGGTCCGCCCGGCGATCAGAAATCTCTAACATGGCAGCCAACCATGAAGGCTACATTCCACGTGCCGGAACATTTTGGGCGCATGGTGCTTGCCGATCGTCGCTGAGGCAATCGAGCGAGTTTTTGCCTGCGGCATTTTTTCGATATGTGAAAATGCTTTAGCTTCGATGCCGGTGATCAATCAGGTACGACGGGGCGCAAATCCGCGCACGTCACCCTCCCCGGCCGTGCAAACTAGATTGTGATGAGTAAGCAGAGAACCATGCAGGGCGGTCATGCAGTCCGCGCCGAGCTTCCGAAAGGGCCGAGCGGCCGCACGCTGTGCCGCTGGTGCGGACTGGAAGCGCAGGGGCGGCGACACACATTTTGCAGCGACTGGTGTGTGCATGAATGGCGGCTGCGGACAGATCCCAGTTATCTGCGCGAGCAGGTCTTTGCGCGTGATCGCGGCCGCTGCGCACTATGCCACATTGATTCAGTGGAAGCGTTTCACCGACTGAAGCGTGCTCGCGGCTCCAATCGAAAAACGATGCTGTCGTACTGGGGATTGAAGTCGGTGAATCGGAGGAGCCTGTGGGATGCCGACCATATTCTCCCTGTGTGCGAGGGTGGCGGCGAATGCGACCTGGAAAATATCCGCACTCTATGTCTCGCCTGTCACAAGGATGAAACATACCGGTTGCGGCTGCGCCTGCGGAAGCTGGACAAGATCGCAAGTTAAAAAAAGCAACTGATCGCGCTGATCATTGCCGGCGACCGCCCCGCCCCATCTATTTCCTTGCTACAGCTTGTAGGCGGCTTTGGCCAATCGATAGGCCAGGTCGAGCGCGACCTCATGCGCTTCGTCTTCGTGCAGGCGATGGTCGGCGACCAGGGTCGCGAGATAGGCGCAATCCACGCGGCGTGCCACGTCGTGACGTGCAGGGATAGAGAGGAATGCGCGCGTGTCGTCGTTGAATCCGACGGTGTTGTAAAAGCCCGCAGTTTCTGTGGTCAGTTCGCGAAAACGCCGCATGCCTTCCGGACTGTCATAGAACCACCAGGGCGGTCCGAGCTTCAAGCATGGATAATGACCAGCCAGCGGCGCGAGCTCTCGGCTGTAGGTGGACTCATCAAGTGTGAAAAGAATGATGGTGAGGTTTGGCTCATTGCCGACGCGCTGCAGCAGAGGACGAAGGTTGTGGACATAGTCGGTCTGCGTGGGAATGTCCGCACCCATGTCGCGACCGAAGCGCTTGTAGATCGTTTGATTGTGATTGCGAAAGCTGCCGGGATGAATCTGCATGACCAGTCCGTCGTCGAGGCTCATCAACGCCATTTCAGTAAGCATCTGCGCGCGGAACAGTTCTCGATCGGCGTCGGTTGAGGAGCCGGAAAGTATGCGATGGAAGAGGCGGGTCGCGCTGTCATCGTCCAGGTCGGCGGTGGCGGGGGTGGGGTGGCCGTGATCGGTGGCCGCGCAGCCAAGGGTGCGAAAACGCTGGCGCGTGGCGCGGAGCGCGGCAAGATAGCCCAGCCAGTGCGATGTATTTTCTCCTGTCATTCCGCCTAATTGACGAACGTTTTCCTGGAAACCATCAAAGTCGGGATCGACCACTGGATCGGGGCGAAAGGTGGGGATCACTTTGCCCTGCCAACCGGAATCTCGCAACGCCTGATGGTGCGCCAACGGATCGAGCGGTGAGTTGGTGGTGGCCAACACCTCAATGTGGAATTGTTCGAACAAAGCGCGTGGGCGAAATTCAGGCTGCGTCAGTTTTTCCTGCATGGCATCGTAATATTCATCCGCAGTCTCCGCTGACAAAGGAACCGTTAGGCCGAATAACTCGCGAAAGCAATAGTCCAGCCATAACCTCGTGGGCGTGCCGCGAAACAGATAGTAGTGCTTTGCGAACAGGCGCCACACGCCGCGGGGGTTCGCGATGGGATGCTCGCCAATGCCGAGATGTTCGAGGGGAATTCCCTGACTGTAAAGCATGCGGAAGATGTAATGGTCGGGCTGAATCAGCAGTGTCGATGGATCGGGAAACGGTTGATTGTCCGCAAACCACGTGGCTTCTGTGTGGCCGTGCGGACTGAGGATCGGTAGATCTTTGACGCTGGAATAGAGCCAGCCCGCGATGGCACGCGCAGTTGGATCGGATGGGAACAGTCTTTGGGGGTGCAACATGGCCGGAAGTTTCCTCCCCTCCATAGTAAAGCTTTCGCGGGTGACAATATGGGGCTGTATTTTCATGGATGCGGCCTATTCGATGGTGGCGCATGTGTCGTGAACCCGCATCTAACCCTGCGAGGTGAAACGATGGACAACGGAATGAGCCAGTCTGAAGCGATGGCGAAAATCTGCGACTTGATTCGCGATGTGAAAGTGGCAATGTTGACGACGAGCGGCCCGCAGGGTGAGCTGCGCAGCCGCCCCATGGCAAGCCAGGTGAGTGATTTTGACGGCGACCTATGGTTTTTGAGCCGGCAGCAATCCGGCACGGTAAACGAGATTGAGCATGGGTCCCGGGTGAGCCTGACGTATGTAAACAATGATCGACATGCTTATGTTGCGCTGTCTGGAAGAGCGGAGTTGAGTAAGAGCCGCGAGAAGATCAACGAGCTATGGAAGCCGATCGATGCAGCCTGGTTTCCCCAAGGGAAGGATGATCCGGACATGATCGCGATCAAAGTGACGATTGAGGAAGCGGAATATTGGGAGGCGCCCGGAAATGCACTGGTTCGCGGCTATCATCTGCTGAAGGCAATCGCGACGCAGGGGAAGTCGCAGCCGGGCGAGCATATGAAGATGGTGCTGTGACGAATGTGTTGTCGAACATTGCCAGACGGAGCTAACGTCCGCTTTCGCAAAGCAAGTAAGAAGGCGCATCTGGAATCCGCCGCAGAACCGCCCGCAGAGGGCACGCAACGCAACCTGAAGCGCCAACCGCGGATGAGATCTATGAGCAGGTCTCGAAGAACGCTCGCCACGAGTTGGATCGGCCGGCGATCGCGCTGGCCATCTCCGGATTGGCTGGCGGAATCGCGATGGGGCTGACGGCACTGAGCGTTTCGATCATTTCGGCGTCGTCACCTCCCAGCGAGGTTTCCAGTTTTTATCGCGCTGTTGGCGTAACCCATCGGATTTGTCGCGGTGATTGTTGGACGGGCGCAGTTGTTTACGAAGAACACGCTGTATCCGATGGCGTTGATGTTCGCTGAGCGCCGCCATTACCGGACTACGCTGCGGCTTTGGGGCATCGTGCTGCCGAGTAACCTGGTGGGTGCTTTTCTATTTGCGGCGCTCGCGGTGCGAGCGGGAGCGCTGCGGCCGGACTATGTCGCTGCGATGGCGAGGTTGGGACAGCAAGCCGTCGATGTCGGAGAAAGCCATGTTTTCTGGAGTGCGGTGATTGGCGGATGGATCATCGCGCTGGTGGCGTGGCTGGTCAGCGGCAGCCATTCCATTACGGGGTCGGTGATGCTGATCTGGCTGCTTACATTTCTTGTGGGACTCGGTCACTTTGCACACTGTATTGCGAGCAGCGGAGAGATTCTTGCGGCGGTTTTGCAACGCGAAGGGGGTGTGTCGCAGTATTTCTGGTGGCTTCTTGCGGCGGTTTCGGGCAACATCACCGGAGGCGTGGTGATTGTAACGCTGCTGGAATACGGGCAGGTAAAAGGCGGAGAAGAACAGGGCCCCGGGTTTCCTCGCTGATGGTTTGGAATTTGTTCCATTGAAGGCGATACTCTGTTGAGACAGAGGATCGAATGGCGAACGAAATCAAGGGAATCGATGTAACGGGCAAGGTTGCCGTGGTAGTCGGCGGCACATCCGGCATTGGTCGCGCGCTGGCGTTGGGATTGGCCGCGGCGGGCGCGAATGTGGTCGCGACTTCTCGTCGCGCCGAGCAGGTGAAGGAAACGGCGGAGCAGATTGCAGCGCTGGGACGCCGGACGCTCACACTGACTTCCGACGTAGCGAATCGCGCTTCGCTGGAACATGTGCTGAAAGAGAGCATCGCCGGGCTGGGCGGGGTGGACATCCTGGTGAACTGCGCGGGGACGACGAAGCGAACACCCACGCTCGATATGGACGATGCCGCCTGGCAGAAAATTCTCGACACTAATCTGACAGGAACACTGCGCTCGTGCCAGGTTTTTGGGCGGCATATGGTGGAGCGCGGGCGGGGCCGCATCATCAATATGGCTTCGCTAACCAGCTTTGTCGCGTTTTATGAAGTGGCTGCGTATGCCGCGAGCAAGGGCGGAGTGGCTTCGTTGACGAAATCTCTGGCAATTGAGTGGGCGCGATATGGAGTCACCGTCAATGCCATCGCTCCCGGAGTATTTCGCACGGCACTGAATTCCGAGTTATTGGATAACACCGGACGGGGAAGGGAATTGCTGCTGCGAACTCCCATGGGAAGGTTTGGCAAGGTGGAGGAGTTAGTCGGCGCGGCGATTTATCTGGCGTCGGATATGGCCTCCTTTGTGACCGGGGAGATTCTCGTTGTGGATGGTGGATTCCTGGCCAGCGCTGTGAACCAATAAAGCAAAATCGATGATTCGAGCGCTCGCAGTCCTCAGCATCCTTTTCTGCGCCGTGTCTATCTTTGTGTTGGCGCAGACTCCGGACACTTCGACCGTTCGCGGACAGGTGGAAGACGCGAACCGCGCGCCCATCGCGGGTGTGACTGTCACCCTTACAAATAGTCAAAGCGGACTTTATCGAACAGTCCAGACGGATCAGGCGGGCGAATTTTCTGCGGCAGGACTTGGAGTCGCGGGAACCTACGATGTTGTGGCGACGAAGGCTGGATTTGCGGATGCGCACATTCGGACGTTGTCGCTGGTAGGTGGCGTGACAACCGATTTACATCTCCAACTGAACGTCGTGGGCAGGCGAACTCAAATCACCGTGACAGGTTCTCTGAATACGGTTCGTACCGACTCCGCGCAGTTGGGGGACACGCTGCGGGTAGCACAGATGGAAGAGACGCCGCTGCTGAATCGCAGGATCACCTATCTGCCGTTGTTGAATGCGGCGAATCATCCGGCGATCAATCAGGGCGATGAATTTATGAACCAGGACTTGTTCACCACGAATGGATCCGGGCGAAGGCAGACTTGGTTTGAAATTGATGGCGGTAACGGATCCGATACGTGGGGACGGCAGACGATCTTCACCAATATTCCGCTAGAAGCTGTGCAGGAAATGACGGTGCTGGAGAATGCATTCTCTGCGGAATACGGTTTCGGGATGGGCGGCGTCGTGAACATTGTGACGAAGAGCGGCGGGAACCTATTCCATGGGGATGTGTTGGGACTGTGGCGGCCATCGGGTCCGGAGGCGAAGTTGTCAGGCTTTACACCGACCAACGCGAACAGCGGTAACGACGTGACCAACGACAAGCTGAAGCAGGGGTCGGGTTCATTGTCAGGTCCGCTGGGGCGAGGCGGCAAGACGCAGTTTTTTCTATCGGGACAATATAGTGCGCAAGATCGAGCTTCGCCGGTGATCTCGCCGATTGCTCCAGGAAACTTTATTGGGCATTATCGCTCATGGTTGATTTTCTTTCGCCTGGATCATCGCATCAACAACGCGAACAGCTTGTTCCTGCGCAGCGACGTCGATGGTTTTTACGATACCAATCCCAATGGAACGGTGGGTGGGAATAATCTTCCTTCGGTGGATCGCATTTTTCGCAAGCGCACCTACGCGCAGCAACTGGGAGAGACGGCGATTTTGCGGCCGTCCCTGGTGAACAATCTTCGCCTGCAGTTTCAACTGGCGTCGCCGATTACGGAATTCGATCCAGTGATCAACGGGACGCAATTTGTTGTTCCTATCTCGACGGGCGGGATATTTACGACCGGAACTTCTCAGTCCGCGCTGCTGCTGAACCATCAGTATGAACTGAATGACACGCTGGCTTCATCGATGGGCCGCCATCAGGTGACTTATGGAGTGGAGGTTCTTCGCTCCCATAGCGGCGGCAATAGTAAGGAGTATGGCGGTCCAATTTACGATGGGCAGTTTGTCTACAATCCATGCACGCTGGCGTTGGATATCTGCGAGAGTTCGGCCTACCTGAACGATTTGAGGAATGTGCAGCAATACACCCAGAGCTACGGCAATGCCAATTACCTGGTGAACGACGTGTTGTGGGGAACCTTTGTTCAGGATAATTTTCGTGCGACGAAAAACCTGACGCTGAATCTTGGATTGCGGTACGAGCAGCAAACATTCACAGATGCGCGGGCGAATTTAGCGCCGCGGATTGGCATGTCCTACGATCCCACGGGGCAAGGAAAGACGGTGTTTCACGGCGGATATGGCATTTACTATGGGCAGGTGGTCGACAACTCGGAGGCGAATTATGCGCTGACGGGGCCGACCGGAGTATTCAACTATACGGCCGCTCCAGGACAGATTGGATTTCCGTCGACTGTGGCGGCGACGCCGTTGCCGGCATTTCCACCAGGCGCGCAAGTACCGCTGCGGAGTTTGTATATTCGGCCGGGAAACAGTGTGTACCTGAATCAATTCTTCCCAACATCGACGCTGCGCGGCTATCCCAGCAAGCTGCTGAACCCATACAACCAGCAGTGGATTGTTGGACTGCAGCGGGAACTGGGGATGGGCTGGATTCTGAGCGCGGACTATGTGGGTGCACACAGCTTGCGAAATGTTCGGCCGTTGGATGTGGATCCGCCGGTACCGTTTATTCGCACTGCGCAGGGGCAGAGCCGTACGGCGCAGGCGGCGAACTGCACGCGGCCCTATTGGGTGGAGTGGTACCAGCAGGAGGGTATGACGTGCAATCCTCACGCGGCAAGCAATCCGCAGCCGCCGTACAGTGTGATCCAGAGCGATGTGAACGATGGCTATGCGTACTATGACGGGCTCGATGTGAACCTGAACCATCGTTTCAGTAACGGACTGGCAATCCTGGTCAGTTATGTGTGGTCACATGCCATCGACAATGTCGATCCGGATGTTCCGAGTCAGAATCCCAATGATCCGAACTTTACAGGCGCGGCGGAAAAGGGGAATGCGATCTTCGACCAGCGGCATCGCTTTGTGCTGAGCGGAAGCTATCCGACACTTTTCAAGATCAATGCAGGCGGAGTCATGACGCTGGCGTCGGGTTTGCCCTACAACTATGTGACGGGCTCGACCAACAGCGGCGATCTGGGCGCGACGACGGACCGGCCGGTAATTGATGGAGCGGTCGTGGGTCGCAACACCGGTCGTGGCGGGGCGATCTATGAGGTCGATCCATTTTTGGAGCGCATCTTTGCGATGGGCGGCAATCGGTTCCAGACAAAGCTGCGGGCGGAAGCGTTCAACGTTCTGAATCATGCAAACTTTGTCGGCTACAGCGGTACCTATGGCAACGGGGCCACAGCAGGTCCGGGTTTTGGGCAGCCGCTGACCGGCATCACCAACCAACTGACGGCGCGATCGATGCAGTTTTCAGCGGAATTCATGTTTTAGCGTAGACGAATTCATGCAGCCTTGCCGGGCCGCGTGGAATGGACCCAGTGCCAGATAGAAAACGCGCTGGCGACGAGACACAGGGCGATAAAAACTACCATGCTCCAGACAAACGCTGGGGATTTGGCGATGCGCAAGATGGTGGTGCCAACCCGAATCGCCAACAGGCCCAGCACGGAAAACCGGACGGCTCGGGAAACGAAGTTGATCGCGGCCACGCGCCACAAGGAATAGCCGAGCGCGCTGGCGGCGGCAATGACCATGGTGAAAGGAAAGGGCGGGGGCGCGAGGCATCCGACGGCGACGGCCACTCCCGAGCGATCGCCGATTCTTTTCTTCAGCGTGTCGAACTGTTTCTGGCCGGCGACTTTTCGGATGCCTTCCTCACCGAATTTGCGAGCGACCTTGGATAGCAGGAGCACTCCGACGGTCGAACCGCAGGCCGCGGAGAAGACATACAAGAAGAATCCGGCATGGTGATGCGCGATCAGGCCGACCACTAGGAGGTCATTTCCAAAGGGCAGAACGAGGAAGGAAGAATCGAGAATTCCGAGGACAAACGGACCAAGATAGCCAAGGTGAAACAGAAAATGAAGCAGTGGGCGAAACCCATGAGACATGAAAGACTCTTTCTGCGGGGGACGAGCGATATAAGACAAGCTGCAAGCTATTGAGATTCAATGTGAGTTCGAGAGGCTGTTTGTTTCCGGTATTTCTGTTCCGCAGGAGTATGGGGTTCCTTTGTAGTACTCGGTTGTTTTTGAAACCAGTTCACCGGACACGCCCTTTGCCATTGTTATGCGAAGAGGAGGAAACATGCGCACTCCGAGGCATATCTGGCGGACGGACGAATCGCGGTCGAGCTGAAAACCTACCGGCCAATGGCATTGGAATCCCAAGCATCAGTTGTGCGTGGACGGTGAAGACCACTAGAATCGAAGTTCTACCATGATGGCAGAGAACTCAACGGACAACCGGACAGAAACGCCAGCCGAAACTCATAGTGTGGCCTGGCAGAAGACGGAGTTGGCGCGGCATCCGAAGCGCCCGTATCCGATGGAATTTATCCAGTCGTTATTTACGGATTTCAGTGAGATTCACGGCGATCGGTCCTTTGGCGACGATCTGGCGATGTCGTGCGGCATGGCTCGCTTTCACGATGAACAGGTGATGGTGATTGCGAACGTGAAGGGTCGCACCACCAAGGAGAAGGTGGCGCGCAACTTCGGGATGCCGAATCCTGAAGGGTATCGCAAGGCGCTGCGCGCGATGAAATTCGCCGAAAAATTTGGCCGACCGGTATTTACATTTATTGACTTGATCGGGGCCAACCCGGGATTGGGCGCCGAGGAACGCGGACAAGCGGAAGCGATTGCGCGCAACCTGCGCGAAATGGCGCGGCTGCGGGTGCCGATACTCTCGACCATTACCGGGGAAGGCGGCTCGGGCGGAGCATTAGCGCTGGCGGTTGCGGATCGAGTGCTGATGCTGGAAAACGCGGTGTATTCGGTGATTTCGCCCGAAGCCTGCGCCTCCATCATGTGGCGGGACGCGAGCAAACGAGCGCTGGCAGCGGAGGCGCTGCAGACGAATTCTGAAAGCGTTTTCCGGCTGGGCTGTGTGGATGCGATTGTGCCGGAGCCGCAGGGTGGCGCGCAAAATGACCCGGAGATGGCCATTAAGTTCCTCGACGAGGCGCTGCAGCAGAATCTGAGCGACCTGAAGAAGCTCACGACAGATGAACTGGTGCGGAACCGGATCTCAAAGTTCCGCAACATGGCGCGATTTTTTACTGAAGGATGAATGGTGCTCACAGGCCGCAGGCGCAGTCTTTCCGTTTGCTGTCCAGCCAGGTATGGACTGGCTGTTGCAAGCGCGCGTCGCGATAGGTCTTTGATCGCCTGGTGTTCCTTGAACTGGCCGCTGCAATCCCATCTCTCATCCGTCGCGGCGGAGAGACCCGGGGTGCCCGCATCTGGAGTAGGGGTATGAGTCTGCTGCGAGGTCCGGGTCGCGGACGTGCTTTTTTTCGGTTTCTCGGCGCAGTTGGCTGGCTGCTGGTCACCTACTACCTGGCCAGTCGAGCCGCACATGGCTTCAGCCGCGGCGCGGCATTTCCTCTGATTCGAAATCTCTTCCAGATTTTTATGCTGATCATCGGCTTCGGATACATGGAGCTGGCGTGGGACCGCACCCACGAGCCGATGCGAGCGATGGGCCTGCCGAGCAGGCCCGGCGTTGTTCGGGAATTTGGACTGGGCGCCGCGCTGGGTTGGGGGATGGTGACAACCGTCCTGCTGATGGTCGCACTGGTTGGACACTTTTACGTGCAGCTCTGGACCGCTCCGCAGGCATGGGGGTTGCTGGTTGTGCAGATTCTTACCGTGCTGGCGGGCGCGCTTGCGGGTGAGATGGCGTTTCGCGGATATCCTTTTCAAAAACTGGCGGAAACCGTGGGTCCGTTTACCGCGACGATCTTAGCAGCCATTATTTTTGCCGCGCTGCGTGCGACGACGCCCGATTCGACTCCAACAGCGGCGTGGATTAGCGCTGTGGCGGCGGTGCTGTTATCGGTGGCCTACCTGCGGACTCGTGCATTGTGGTTGGGCTGGGGTCTGCACTTTGCGTGGACGGCGAGCGTCGGCATCTTATTTGGCCAGCCGTTGGCAGGCAGCCGACAGGTTTCGAGCGTCATCCACACCTACGCGGACGGACCGATTTGGCTGACCGGTGCCGAGTTTGGACCCGAAGGCAGCTTGATCGCTTTCATTGTGTTGTGGGTGGGCGTCTACGTGCTGATTCGAATGACGAGGGAGCTGGCGTGGAAATATAACCAACCGGAGATCAAACCCGCCGGGATTCCGGTCGACCTGAGTCACCCGATGCATCCAGCTCCGCCTGCAGCTGCCTCCGCTCCGCCGAGTGAGGCCGCGAAGGCGGGATTGGTGCAGATTGCGCCAATGGGCGCGACGAGTCCTCCGCGACAGAAACCTCCGGCCGAAGATCCGCCTGCCGAATTGCACTAGCAGACTGTTGCCATTCGAACTGCGCCGATCCGCCCAGTCAAAAATCAGCAATGCGCCCGTGTCGGAGCATTGCGGGCAGGGAGGTAGGAACGCGCAGCTTCGTGTAAACTAGGTTTGGAAGTGACCCGCGACTGCTCTGGCTCGTATCAGGTCCGAATTTCCTACCCATTTCCTGTTGCCGCAGTTTGGTCTTCTTTCGACCAGCCGAAGCAAGTGGTGCGAGATCAGGTGGGCAAAGGATGCGGCGACGCGGATCGCCAGGTAGAAGGAGATTGGAAAGATCATGGCAAAGATTGCGAAAACGGGCGATCGTAAAAAGGAAATGGATACCACCAAGAGCACGGATTGTCCCAAGTGCTCCAAGCCGACCCGCATTGTGAAGCGCGTCAAGGATCGGGAACGCGGCGTACCGGGCGGAGTGTATATCTCCTGCTCCGCTTGCGAGTTCCACGAAAAGCTCTAGCGCCAAGTTCTTTCACTTGGCCTGAAACAGCATGAACCCTGTCCCGCTTGGGATGGGGTTCTGTTTTTGCGCCGAAAACAGGTAGCCGGCGCGAAGAGGATGTCGGCCCGGAGGTTACTGGGGTCGGGACTTCACCTGAACGAGCAGCATGCGCATGGGAGTTTTTGCAAGAATGCCGTGGGGAAGCATCGGGGGCATGTAGACGAAAGAACCGGCACGAGCTGCCACCGTATCCTGGCCCAACTGGACGTCGGCCTCGCCTTCAAGGAAATAGAGGAGGGCGGGAGTGGGAGCCGAGTGCGAGGAAAGTTCCTCCCCGGCAGCAAAACCGAACAATGTGACATTGACCTGGTCGTCTTTTTGAAGGACGTGACTCAGGATTCCTTTTTCGGGTAATGCAAGCTCTTCCTGTAGATTTTTCAGAAACTTGTAATCCATGAAATTTCTCCTTCCGGCGTGTGCGGGTCGCGGCGGGTGGTTGGCGGTGCATGGTGGATCGAATGGTAGACGATGGGATGGCAAACTGTTTTCTGGCGGAGGAAGTCGATTCAGGTAGACGCCCGAGTACCGGCAAAGCCATCTTCGGCAAGGAGCGTCCAGGCTGGGTTCCAGTTGCGGCGAGAGGCCTGGGGATCGTGGCGAAACTCAGTCGCCGGTTTCGATGGAGGATTGCTCGGCTGCCTCGCGGGCCATCCGTATGCGCTCGAGGCGGGCAATTTCGACGGCAGCCTTGGGGTCAATCACGTCCAGACGGACTCGGGTAACACCGCGGGCGCGCATCCCAAGCATGTGGGCAGCTTCAGATGACAGGTCGGCAATCCTGGTATCGGGAACCGGGCCGCGGTCGTTGACACGCACCACGATCCATTTGCGGGTACGCAGATTGGTCACCTTTACCCACGTACCCAGCGGCAGGAAACGATGGGCGCAGGTCAGATCGTACATGTTGAACGACTCCCCGTCGGCCGTTTCTTTTCCCTGAAACTGGCGGCCGTACCAGGACGCCAGACCGATCTGGTGCCAGTCGTGGATCTTCTTCGCAGGATTTGTCGGAGGCGTCGTCTTGGCGGTTGCAGGGCGGTTGCTGGACGTCGTTGCCTCGGCCAGCACAGACGTGGGTCCGTGGTTGGGCTGGAGGCTGTGGAGGGTCAGCGTAATACCGCAGAACAGGCCCGCCGCAATCGATACAGCACGACGAATGGAGAGAGAACCGTTCGCACTGATCAAGGTCGTATTTGGATTAAGAATTCCCATTGCTGAATCTCCTGTAAGTCTATCTGGAAAGAGCCAGCTAAGTCAATGAAAAAAATAGACTTATTGCAAATTTAGCTTGCAAAATCGAGCCGCTTGTGGTATCCATAAAGGGCGCTCCAGTCCAGCTTCTTGACGGCTGTCCCGAACCGCAGGAAAAGCCTTGCCGCCTCATTTCCCAGATCGTTCCATCGCCGGCGTTCAGGCTTCGGTCTTGCCTTCCGGCCCAAAACCAAGCGCCAACCCAAGCTCACCGCTCATCGTTCTTTCTATCGCCGGTTACGATCCATCGGCCGGGGCGGGTGTGTTGGCGGACTTGAAAACCTTTGCCGCGATGGGAGTCTACGGCATGGCGTCCATCACGGCGCTTACCATCCAGTCCACCCAGGGGGTTCGGAAGGTCATTCCACTGGATCCCAGCACCGTGACTGAGACGCTGGAGTGTCTGGCAGAGGATGTATGCTTCGACGCAATTAAAGTAGGAATGTTGGGCACGGCAGAGGTCGCTGCAGCCGTTATGGCGTGGCTGGATGGGCAAAAAAACGTGCCGGTTGTGCTGGATCCGGTGATGAAGTCCAGCTCTGGCAAGGACTTACTGGATTCGGAGGGATGCGAGATCTTGCGTCGGGCAGGGCTGGCGCGGGCAAACTGGATTACTCCGAACTTGGCCGAACTGGCTGTTTTGACGCGCGGTTCGGCGCCGACAAATAGCGAAGAAACGGAGAAGAAAGCTCACGAACTGTATCGGATGGCGACCAGCGTTGGAAATGCAGCGCTGAAGATCGTTGTGACCGGTGGACACGCGAAAACTCCAGACGATCTGCTGATGATTGACGGTATATGCCGGTGGTTTCCGGGTGAAAGAGTGGAGACCAGTTCCACGCATGGGACGGGATGTACCTTCTCGTCAGCCCTTGCCGCCCGGATCGCATCGGGGGATGAGGCTTCCGAGGCAGTGGCGAATGTCAAGCATTATGTTACGGGTGCGCTTCGGCACGCAACTCCGATAGGAATGGGGCACGGGCCGATAAACCATTCATGGGAAAAGATTTAGCCTATCAAGCTTTGATCTCATCAAAAGATATCCGCATTACCGAATTGTCACATCTTGCTTGTTGTCGGTAATAACTGTTAAGTTACCGTCGTGACTCTTACTAGTAACTGTGCAAGTGTGACTAATCCATGTATTCTGGTTTCTCAGAACATAACTTGCAGAGAGGGCCTGGTTTGGCTCTGTACAAATCCGAGTTGGAGTGATCTCCCGTGCATGAACCAGTCCAGAAGAACCCTCACTCTGGCTCCGTTTTGGAACTGCGAAATTCTGTTCGTTTTCCTGTTCGGATGAAAGTAAAGATTCAGACGGACAAAGGCGAAGAGGAAGCCGAGACCATTAACGTTTCCGCCAGCGGTTTGTTGCTTTCGTTCTCCCGCATTCTGGAAGCGGGGAGCGCTATTGAAGTTGAGATGATCATGCCCTCAGCGACACTGGGGACGTTTGACGATGTACGGGTGCATTGCTGCGGTCGAGTGATCCGATCCTACAGAAAAAGTCCAGAACACGTAGAAGTTGCCACTGTTATTGATAACTACGAAATGCTCTCCTGAGGCACAGTATGCCTGTCATTTCTGCCGATGCAACGAAGAAGCTCATGAATTCGAACTCCAGCTCCGATTCGACACCCGAGTCCGGGCTGATTGCTGTTCCGGAGAAAAGTTCTTCGGGACCGAACGAAGAAGCTGCCGGAATCCGCATTCTGCTCGCCGACTCGCAAGCCATTTACCGGGTAGGGATCCGCAAGATTTTTGCTGTTGAGGACGACATGCGCGTGGTGGCGCAGGCCGAGAACTATCCCGGGCTGCTGGCTGCGCTGGAACGCTATCCGTCCGATATCGTATTGCTGGATGGAGGCATGATCTCCGGCCAGGCGGAAGCGATTCCCGACATGTTGAAGCGCGCCCCGAACGCGAAGCTGATCGTTCAAGTGAGCGAGAACAGTGAAACGTTCATCGTGGATCTGTATCGTCGCGGAGTGCGCGGAGTCATCTCGCGATCGATCTCTCCTGACCTGCTGATTCGCTGTGTGCGCAAGATTGCGGATGGAGAAACCTGGATTGACAATCAATCCGTCAGCTGGGTGATCGAGGCCTATCGCACCGAGGCCAACAACCTTACCAATCCGAAGCTGCAGCCGCGGCTTTCTCCGAAGGAACTGTCGATTATCGCCTGCGTGACGCAGGGCATGCGCAACAAGGAAATTGCCTACAAGATTGGCACCACGGAACAAGTGGTGAAGAATTACCTGCGCAAGATTTACGACAAGCTGGGAGTGTCTGATCGCCTTGAATTGGCGCTGTATTGCCTGCACCACCAGTTGTTGAAGCAGCCATCGGTGAATACCGGAACGGGCAAAGCAACGGTACAGGAAATCAACGTAGGTCGACTTCGTCCCTGAGGCGCAGACCTATCCGTTTGGATTCGAGGGCTCGGCGAACAGCCGGGCCCTTTCCAACAGATCGATCATTGTTTTCAATTCTGCTGAAGAGAGATGGGAGAGCAGCGCATGTACCGTGCTGTTCACCATGGGATCCGCTTCCTTCAGTCGATCAAGTCCCGCGGCAGTAATTTTCGTCAGGACCACGCGACGATCTTTTTCTCCCCGTTCTCTGCGCACCAGTCCCTGCCGCTGCAGGCGTTCCACCAATCGAGTAATGTCCGGGTCCTGACTGACCAGCCGTTCGGCAATCTCAGCGCAGGTCAATCCAACAGCGCCGGCGCCGCGTAAAATCCGCAGCGAATTGTATTGCGTTTCAGTAAGGCCATAGGGCTTCAGCCGCAGGTGGAGCGCGTGCTGCATCTGGGCCGAAGTGCGGACAAGGTTCAGGAAAGCTTCGGCATGCAGGCTGGCGAAGGATTTTGTCTGGCGCAATTCTGCCTGCAGGCCTATGGGCTTTGGATTCCGAGCCGATGGCTTGCGTGCTGTGGATTTAGCCTGCGGGGACGTTTTCTTGGGGGCAATCATATGCTTGGCGTGTGTGCTTGCGACATGCTTGTTATAACAGATACCATCGCGCGCGGTGGATCGCGAGTGGAGGCAGGGGCGAAACTGAGTAGAGAGAGGCGCGTTAATCGGTGGCGAGGCTGAGCTGGTGGCGGACATCGGCACCGTGCACCCAGAAGATGACATCTTCGGCAATGTTGGTGGCGTGGTCGCCGATGCGTTCCAGGTTGCGCGAAATGATAATGGTGTTAAGCGCCTGCTCGGTCCATTCGGGATGCTCTTGAATGGCAAGGATCATGGCCTGGTGAACCTGCCGATTCATCTGATCGAGATCGTTGTCGAGGGCAAGAACAGACTTCGCCATGGTGGCATCGCCGTCCAGCAGCGATTGCAGCGCAATGCGAATCATCTGCTCAGTCAGCTCGCCCATTTGATGCAGGTTCACGGACAGCTCGGCGTGCTCCATTTGCAACAACTCCGTAGCGCGTTCGGCGATATTTACCGACTGGTCGCCAATTCGTTCCAGGTCACCATTAATCTTGATGACGGCCAGCAGGAAGCGCAAGTCGATAGCCATCGGCTGTTCCATCGCCATCAAGTCATAGGCCATTTCGTCGACGGAACGCTCGGCAGCATTAATGGCCGCCTCGTTTTCCTGGACGTGGTGCAACAGGACCATGTCGGATTTAAGATAGCCATCCATGGCGCAATCCATGGTTTGCTGCGCCAGTGCCGCCATGGCGAGCAGCTTGTCTTTCAGTTGCGCCAGCTGTTGCTGGTAATGGATTCGCGGCACGCAGTTCCTCCGTGGCCTGAAAAGGGTACACCTAATTGTCTACCAAACAGGTTGCGATTCTGTGAATCTTTTCAACCCAGGTGGCGACCGGCTTCCTGTGCGGCCTCATAAATCTGCTGGAACGATTCGACAGCGTACAGCACGGGCTGCATTTCTGAGATGGAAAACTCGTGTTCCAGTACCTGGTCGAGATTGAAGTCGCGAATCTCTGGGCCGCGCTCGACGACGTAGGAGCATTCTCCGTGAGAGGAAATCAATCCACTGCCATAGACCTTGGTGCGGCCGTCCTGGCGGATTACGCCAAATTCGACGGTGAACCAGAACAGCCTGCCCATGCGCGTCATATCTTCCGGGCGATCGGTGAGATGGCTGCAGATCCGGCCATACTCATGCAGAAAATCTGCGAATACCGGGTGAGCGTGCATGGGAACGTGACCGAAGACGTCGTGGAAAATGTCGGGCTCCGGAGTGTACTCAAGCGAGCTGCGGTCGCGCAGCGTGGTGGTGGTTGGAAAACGGCGCGCCGCCAACATCTCAAAAAAAGCGTCGGCGGGAAGATAGCCGGAGACCGGGGTCGAGTTCCAACCAGTGCGCGGCTCCAGCTTGGCGGAGACGGCGCCCAGGTTGGGAATGCTGTCCTCGCGCAGCCCGATCTGCTGAAAGCCATTGAGATATTCCTGGCAGGCGTACTGACGCAATTGCGGCATGCAGCGACGCACCAGCTCCGACCACGTGGCGTGCTGATCGGGTGTGTAGGCAGCCCAATCCTGGTCGATCAGATAGGCGCGGGCGGCGACCAGCTGCTCGTTCTTCTGTTGCGCGGCCGTCAAATGCTCCTGATGAATTGCCATGGTGAAGGTTCCTCCACTGCGCTGAGCAATGTACGCCGAAAAGCAGCCGAGCTAAACCTTCTAGGATGCCGTTGCCGATGCAGACCTGTCAATTGCTTCATTTGACGGCACCAGGAAGAGATAAAAATCGGCACCCACAGGTGTGTAGGCAAGTCTTGGGCTGCGGGTATATTGTGGTAGGTTGCCGATCAGCCGAAGGTTCGGTGAAGATACGCCGCATCTTACAGGGAGGGATATGATGCCAGCTACCGCCAAGCACCCATCGCTGCAACCCGCAAACGCGACGAAAAGCGACTTTCTGCCGCTGAATGGCACCGATTATGTCGAGTTTTATGTCGGCAACGCGCGACAGGCGGCCTACTTCTATCGCGCTGCTTTCGGCATGAAGCGGGTTGCCTACGCCGGACCCGAGACGGGACTGCGCGATCGCGCTTCGTATGTGGTGGAGCAGGGGAAAGTGCGCTTTGTGCTGACTACTCCGCTGCGCGCCGATAATGCCATCGCAGATCACATTGCCAAGCATGGCGACGGAATCAAGGATATTGCTTTGTGGGTGGACGACGCTACCTCTGCGTGGCTGGAGACAACGCGTCGAGGAGCGCGCAGCGTGCGCGAGCCGTGGACGCTGGAGGACAAGCAGGGGGCGGTCACAATGGCGTCGATCGCAACCTATGGCGACACCATCCACACCTTTGTGGAACGCAAGAACTATCAGGGAATTTTCCTGCCGGGCTTTCAACATGTGACCCATGATCCTGTGGTGCGGCCGGTGGGGCTGAAATATATCGACCACGTGGTGGGAAATGTCGGCTGGAATGAAATGAACGCGATGGTGGATTTTTATCGCGACGTGATGGGCTTCGAGATGTTCCAGAGCTTCGACGATAAGGATATTTCGACCGAGTATTCCGCGCTGATGTCGAAGGTGATGTCGAACGGGAACGGGCGGGTGAAGTTTCCGATCAATGAGCCGGCGGAGGGACGAAAGAAGTCGCAGATTGAGGAATATCTGGACTTTTATCAAGGGCCCGGCGCGCAGCACCTGGCGCTGGCGACGGATGACATTTTGACCACGGTAAGCAGGTTGCGCGAGCAAGGCGTGGAGTTTTTGCGGGTGCCGGACACGTACTACCACGAACTGGAGAAGCGGGTGGGCAATATCGACGAACCGGTGGAGGAATTGAAGCGGCTGAACCTGCTGGTCGATCGGGACGAGGAGGGATATTTGCTGCAGATTTTCACTCGTCCGGTCGAGGATCGTCCGACCGTGTTTTTTGAGATTATCCAGCGCAAGGGCGGCCGCAGTTTCGGCAAGGGAAATTTTAAAGCGCTGTTTGAGGCGATCGAACGCGAGCAGGGACTTCGCGGCAACTTGTAAGGACAGGCATGAGACTGTGCACGTTTGAGGTCCACACGCCCCTGGGATGGCAGAGCCGATTGGGCGCTGTTGATGACAACGGCGTGATCGATTTGAATTTTGCCGCAGCGCGAGCCGCAGGGAACGCCCGGTTGGCGGATGCGCTGGTTCCACCATCGCTGCTTGGCTTGTTAGACGGCGGAGATGTTTCGATGGAGGAAGCGCGGAAGGCGATTGCGAGCTTCCCCGCGGATTTACGGGTTGGCAAGCGCGATGAGACGCTTCGCTATCGATGGGACGAGATTCGCTTGCGGACGCCACTGCCGGATGCGCGGTCGGTTCGCGATTTTTTTGCTTTCGAAGCGCATGTGAAAATGGGGTTTGAAAAACGTGGCGAGGCAATGCCGCAGGAGTGGTATGAATTCCCGGTCTACTATCAAACGGGCCATCATAATTTGATTGGGACAGACCAGGATGTGCTGTGGCCTTCGTTCACGGAGCGATTCGATTATGAGTTGGAGTTAGCCGTGATTATCGGTCGAGAGGGGCGCGATATTCCCGCAGCGAAGGCGGGAGACTACATTGCAGGCTACACGATTCTGAACGACTTTAGTGCTCGCGATATTCAACGCCGCGAAATGAAAGTGCGTATGGCGCGTGGGTGAG
>JAJYSL010000242.1 GCA_021793595.1 Acidobacteriota bacterium | reverse complement strand
GCTTACGGATAGTGTGGTAGCTTTTCTTCACGGCGGTTCTCCCTTCAAGGTTTCGCAACCCGATTCTTTCAGAATCAGGCTGGACCGCCGCTCAACTTTCAACTATGGCTGGGACATCCTCGCAGACTTACTTTAAGCGCTAATATTGTGAACTCGGAAAAGGATCCGCCAGCGTGAATAAAAATGTGGGTCACCCGGCATTTGAAGAAGAAATCCTCTTTGTAGTAGCACCGAGCCCATCGAAGGCACGCATGATTTCTTCGCTGTCATCATGACGTGGCAGGCCGAGCGCCGATTCCATTTCTGTCATCCACCTGCTCAGCTCATTTGCCGCGTCTTCAACGATCACGAGCGAGAGCTTCTCGAACGCCTCACAATCACGACCCGGAGTGAAATGAACGAAGAGATTGCGCAGTTTCTTTGCGTCCATATAGTTGGGCTTCGTAATCGCCGATGATATAGCTTTTTCTTGGAGAACTTCGACTTTCTTATCTAGGGAACAGTGTCGAAGCTTTTCCACCTGTTGGCTATCGAGCAACGAATGCAGCCAACCGTTTGCGATCGCTTCAGCATATGCGAACAAGGATAATAGTGCAGCGCGGAGAAATCGCTGGTGGAGAAACATTGTTTCTGGAGTGTCTGCATTGCTGGCCTTTGCCTCGCCGATAAAATACTCAAAATCGTGTCGCAAATCCTCGCAAGTATTCATCACCAATGTACTAAATCCACCGTCGTTATCGATCTCCACACGTACAACTGTCATCTCTTGACCTCACTTCACTTTTTTCAAATAAGAGTTCGTTATCACATACCGATCCCCTAGACGACGGACCGAGCGCCTTTCGCCACATCCGTCGACGCTGCGACCATCGCCAAAAATGAGGCGACTTGATCTATTGCTAGAAACACCCACGGATCATCTTGCTGAGCAGTATAACAATGAGCACAATCCCGCCATACAGCAGGTACTCCTTCCAAAGGTCCAACATATCCGCCTTATCCGCTTCTTCGGCATCTTTGACGTATCGATGCAAATCTGGGCTGGGAATTAGATACTGTGGATAGCGCATCAAAAGTTGGCTCTGGCGCTCATGATGCAGTACCCGCTGACGCTGATAATCGCGCTCAGATAGGGCCTTGTCCATGCTGTATTCGGCACTGACCAAATCGTTGTATTCAGCAATGACAGCTGCCTTCTCAATCCGTTGGCGTCGGTGTTGCCGGCTCGACAAAATCAACTTGCCCACGACTCTTCCAATAAAAATACAGGCTGCGAATTCAACAACGGTTGAAGACATATCTGCTCCGACTAGCGACTTCTTGGAGTTTATTCGTATCGCAGCGCTTCCGCCGGAAGAATTTTTGCCGCCGCCGACGACGGATAAAGCGTCGCCAGCAGAGAAACACCCAGTGCCACTGCGGCAACGATGACGCCATCCTGCCAGCGCGGAGCGAAGGGCAGGTAATCCAGTGAATAGACCGCCGCCGACAGATGGATGATGCGGTAGTGGCCTCCGATCCAGGCCAGTGCGTAGCCCATCACCAGCCCGATGGAAGTGCCGAGAATGCCGATCAGCATCCCCTGCCACACAAAGATTCGCCGCACCTGCGAGGGCCGCACACCGTAGGACATCAGCACGGCAATATCGCGCGTCTTCTCCATCACCATCATGGTCAGTGCGATCAGAATGTTCAATGCAGCCACGCACACGATGAGTCCAATCACGATAAACGTGACGGCCTGTTCCTCGCCCAGCGCGTGGAACAGCTCCTGATTCTGCTCCATCCAGTTGGTGGTCATAAAGCCGCTGCCGGCAGCCTTCTCAATTTCTTTTCCGATGCGATCGGCGCGATACAAATCGTCGACCTTGAAACTGATGATGGAGACGATGTTTGGCTCGCCGAATAAATGCTGGATATCCGTCAGCCGCGCCAGCGCGAACGAGGAATCGTACTGATAGAAGCCGGAATGAAAGATTCCCACGACTTGAAATCGTTCATACTTCGGCACCAGGCCGAAGGGAGTCAACTCACCCTGCGGACTCGTCACCAACACACTGTCACCCACGCCGGCGCCGATCTGATCGGCAAGGTCGGAGCCTAGAACCAGCGGTGGAAGTACGGCACTATCGGATTGGGAGCTGGATTGGGGGGCTAAGGCCGCAGCGCTTCCTTGTTTGATGTCGTCCAGCAGGCTGCTCACGGTACGCTCTTCCGCGGGTAGAATGCCTTTGACCAAAGCGCCGCCGGAACGCGCCCCGCGCGAAATCAAAACCTGGCCGTAGAGACCCGGAGCGGCAGCGGTGACATGCGGCAGAACTCTCAGTCGATCGGTTAGGGCACGCCAATCTTCAATGCCATCGCTGGCCACGCGCATCAATTGAACCTGCGCGGTCGAGCTCAACAGGCCCTTCTGCAGGTCGCGCTGCATTCCATTCGTAATCGCCAGCGCCAGAATCAGCGATGCTACACCGGCGGCCACCCCGACGATCGAAATCGTCGTGATGACGCCGACCACCGCCTGACGACGCTTGGCCCGCAGATAGCGACTGGCGACAAACAGTTCAAAGCGCATACGGTGGCTCGCTCATAGCTAGAAGCGCGTTTACTGCACAACCGCTTTCGCGGTAGCCGTATTACCGGCGCGATTCAAAACTCGCACTGCAATCACATGCTGCTGCGGAGAAGCGGGCTGCACGGCCGGTGAAACATCGTTGCCCTGCGCGTGTTTCGCTATCGGAATCGTAAAGTCGTAATGCTCTTGCGGGGAGTCGCTGAGTTTGCCGACCGGCTCAATGTACTGCCACTCGCCGGCATCCACCGAATAATAGGCGCGCGAGATGGTAGAAAGCTTGTCCTGCGCGTCGAACACGACGTGAATCGCCCCCGCAGGCTGGGCCGTCAGCGTCGCCTGCAATGGAGAAAGAACCGGCGGCATGGTGTCGAGCAGGAACTGATCGCTGTCTAGGAATCCTGTCAGCGCATTTCCCGCCAGATGCGATGGAGCATCTGTGGCGACGACCCGCAGCTTGTAGTAGCCGTCCGGAATTCGATTCACCTCGAACGACAGAAATGTCTGCGACACGTTCTGCTCGAGCGGCAGCCAATTGGATTCGTTCGCACCGCGGTAATAGACCGAGTAGTGCAGCCGATCGCCGTTCTCATCGTGCGCCTTCCAGCGGACGGTGGCCCAACCATGGGTCCGCATCGCCATCAGCGGCTGCGAAGTCTGTTGCGTTTCGTAGACTACTCCGTCGGTCGATTCGGCAGGGAAGTTAATCTGCACCGGTGTGACTTGCGATTCCTGGTTCAGGCCGGGGACGACGCGAGCATGCAGCTCCACGACGATGTCATCCACAACCGGCGCAACGTTTTGCGGCAGGTAGTAAAAGCCAACCTGGCGCAGGGTTGCATCGCCGTGCAGCACGGCTTTCCACTGCAGATACCTGGCTCGCGGAAATTTTGGCGTTTCGCCAGCGGGATTGATTGTCAGCCAGTCGCTCCAGCCTTCGGTCGGCTGCTCAATATTCCCGACGCGCGCGAACAGGTCGAAGTGCCCTCTGCCCCTCAATGCTGGCCGTCCCCAGTCAGAACTGAATTTTGCATCCGCCACAGGGCTTATATAGGTGGAGTTGTCGCCAGTTCCGGCACTGCCGGCAGACAAGCGATACAGCTTGCCGGTATTGCTTGTGGCAACGTACAGGCTGTTTTCCGACTGCGCGAACGCGGTTGCGTCGGTGGCCTCCAGATGCGCCAGGTCCGCATAGGAGCCGTCGAGAAAAATGCGGTAAAGATGCCCTTGATTGCCGCTGCCGACCAACAGTCCGCTCTGCTTGGGATCGACATTCTGCTGCCACCCCAGCGCATATACCACATCATGCGTCGAGGCCCAGAGCTGCCGCGGCGCGCCGTCGGGAGAAATTTGGTAAATGATCGTGCCTTTCGGAACCAGGGTGCTGTCATGCGAAGAGGCGATGGAGCCCGGCAGCAGAATGGTAATGCTGGCGGTCATCGTGGCGGCGCTGTGAACATTCAGCGGTGGTAGCGCAGACTTGCCTTTCTCGCCCAAGGCTGCCACATATAGGTTGCCTTCAGGGTCGAGCGCCATGGCCGGAATTTCCTGGTTCGGCGCCTCGAAAAGCACAAAGCCTTTACCGCTGGGATCGACGCGGTACACCAATCCGCGGCCATCTGTGCCGGCATACAACGTGCCGTCCTTGGCGAACAGCAGGCAACGAATGTGTTGTTCGCTGCTGGAGAAGAACTTTTTGGGCTCGGCCCCGGGCCTCTTCAGGTCTACGCGATAAATATTCGCCGGGCCGCCTGTCGCGACATACATTCTTCCCAGCGCATCGAAGGCCAGATCCCAGATATAGGTCACCTTTGGATTTATCGCACTGGAATCGAATACCACATCCGCCGGGGGCCCAGTTTTTGCGGGGACTGACTCGTCCTGCTTGTAGACCGGACGCGGAGCGTTGTCGATCTTCACTTCGGGTCCGTTGGGATCGATGCGATAGACTTTGCCGTTGGGCAGCGTGGCCGCATACAACATCCCATCAGGGCCAATTCTCACCACCTGGACAGAAACGTCCTTCGTCTCCAGCAGCGGTTTGGACTTGCCGTCCGGAGTCACCTTCAACACCATGGCCGGCGAGCTGGTGCCTAGATATGCATTGCCGTGTTTATCCACCGCGACCGACCACACGGCCGAGGCGGCGGTGGTCAGCACTTCGCTCGCCACCGGTGAGCTCTCCAACTGGCCATCGCTGCGGATCGCCACACCGTGCGGCGTTCCTGTTTCAAAACTTTCAAAGCTCGACTGTTGCCAGAGCTTCGTGCCCTGCGCCTGCGCAAGAACTGAGATGGAGAGAATTGCACTTCCAATAAAAAGACGGGTCCACATGCTGTGTTTGAGTGTACCGAATGCAGCCCCCTTTCAGCGCATCGCGCGTCGAGTGAGAAAGGATTGCGAGGGGGCGGTCGCGACGGAGTTCAGATGCCCGAGCCCTCCGGTACACTCGGATCAGCAGATCCTCGGTTCGATGACAATCCTTGAACTCATCAGTGTTCTGGTCGCGATAGCAGCGCTGTTCGGCTGGATCAGTGCGCGCTGGCTCAAGCTGCCTACCACCATTGGAACCATGTTCCTGACTGTCGTCTGCTCCTTGTTTCTGGTGAGCATCGGCGAGTATGCGCACGGTCTGCGGACATGGGCCATCGGCATGGCCCGGCAAATCGATTTTGAACGCTTGATCCTGCACGGAATGTTGCCACTGCTGTTATTCGCCGGCGCATTTTTGATGGATATCGAGTCGCTGATACGCGAGCGTCTTACCGTCGCAGTCCTGGCCGTCGTGGGCACCGTGGCTTCGACGTTCGCCGTTGCGGCTTTGATGCGCTGGACGCTCCCTGTCATTGGCATCCGGGCGCCCTGGCTGCAATGCATGTTGTTCGGCGCATTGATTTCGCCCACCGATCCGATTGCCGTGTTGGAGATGTTGCGTCGCGTCGGCGTCCCGCACCGCATAGAGGCGCAACTGGCGGGCGAATCGCTGTTCAACGACGGTGTGGGCGTTGTCATCTTCCTGACGCTTCTGGACGCTTCTCATGGGGTCACTCCGTCGGTGCCGCATGTCCTGATTTCCCTGCTATTCAGCGTTGGCGGCGGCTTTGCACTGGGCATCTTTCTGGCCTGGATCACATTTCTCTTGATGCGACAGGTCGATGCCTTCCAGGTCGACGTCCTGCTGACACTGTCGCTGGCGTTGGGTGGCTACGCGCTTGCCCAGGTCTGGCACCTGTCAGGGCCGCTGGACGCGGTGGCGGCTGCCATCGCGCTGCGGCGTTTCAATATGAGTCACTGTGCCAAGCTGATCGCGCACGAACAGGTCGACGATTTCTGGAAGATGGTGGATGAGGTGCAGAACGGCGTGCTTTTCGTGCTGCTGGGGCTGGAAGTGCTGACCATTCCGTTTCACTTGTCGTTGATGGGATCCGGCGCGACCGCGATTGTCGCCGTGCTTGCGGTTCGGTTGGCCGTCGTGGCCCTGGTGCTATATGGCATCCGGTGGACGGGGCAGGCGCGAGAAAGCTCCGTGGTGTTGCTGACCTGGGGCGGCCTGCATGGAGGGCTGTCTTTGGCGCTGGCCCTGGCGCTTCCGTTTACTGTTGGGCGCAGCTGGATTCTGGCGACAACGTACATTGTGGTGGTGTTTTCGATGGTGCTGCAGGGCGGCTCGCTGGGCCTGTTTCTGCGCCGCTTCAAGCCCACCGAAATTCATCCGCATGCCGAACAGCCGCAAGAACTGTAAAGAACAGGTGAACATCCGCCGCGTGCGGAGTTGAAAAAAATACGTCCCGAACAAATTGATGGTCGCGGGAAGGCAGGAATTTCGTATTCTGTAGGAGTAACGCCGTCCGTTGGCAGCCGAATCCAACAGAGGAGAAGGAAATGACAGATACAGGGAAGAAGACGAAGGCCACCGCGAAGCCACGCAAGACTGCAACGAAAAAAGAGAAGGTAGCTGAAATGGTCAAGCCGGCTCCGTCTCGCGAGGAGATCGAGCAGTTGGCGCGGAAGTTCTGGGCGGAGCGTGGCTACCAGGA
>JAJYSL010000241.1 GCA_021793595.1 Acidobacteriota bacterium | reverse complement strand
CGACGTGGTGCAGCATTTTCTCGATCGCGGACTGGCAACGCTCAGCAAGAATCTAGACCGCGAAGCCGCCAAGGGAAAGATCACCGCGGAGGCAGCACTGACGGCACGCATGCGCGTCACTGGCGTACTGGATCGGGAGCGGCTGGCGGTGTGCGACTTTGTTGTGGAGGCAGCCACGGAGAAGTTTGAAATCAAGCAAGCTATCTTTGCCGACCTCGATCGAATCACCCGCAAAGAAGTGATTCTCGCTTCCAACACGTCCTCCATCTCCGTCACCAAACTTGCCGGCGTGACGAGCCGACCGGATCGCGTGATTGGAATGCACTTCTTCAATCCCGTTCCCGTGATGAAACTGGTCGAAGTGATTCGCGGCATGGCCACCAGCCAGGAAACCTTCGATCAGGTTCGGGATCTGGCGCTGAAGCTGGAGAAAACCCCGATCGAAGTCAACGATGCGCCCGGGTTTGTGTCGAATCGCGTGCTAATGCCGTTGCTGAACGAAGCCATGTTCGCCGTCATGGAAGGGGTCGCCACGCCGGAAGCTGTCGACGAGGTCTTCAAGCTTGGCATGGCGCATCCCATGGGCCCGCTGACATTGGCGGATTTCATCGGACTCGATGTCTGCCTGGACATCATGCGTGTTTTGCAGGACGGATTCGGTGACCCGAAATATCGACCCTGCCCGCTGTTGGTTCGCATGGTGGACGCGGGTTGGCTGGGACGCAAATCCGGCCGCGGTTTCTACCACTATTGATTTCATTCCTAAACGCGGTACTCTTTTGCATATGGTTCGCGTCACAGTCTTGGGTTCCGGTTCCAAAGGCAACTGCACGGTGGTCTCCACCAGCCGCACCTGCATCCTCCTTGATGCCGGGTTCAGTTCGAGAGAGATTGTGAAGCGCATGCGGCTTAGCGGGGAAGACCCGGAGAAATTGGACGGCATCCTTGTTTCCCATGAGCATTCCGACCATGTGCAGGGTCTTTCCGTGCTGGCCCGCCGGTGGAAGGTTCCCGTCTATGCCACGCAGGCCACCCATGCAGCCTGGCGCGAATGGATGACTCCGCGGACCACCATGGGTTTTCAGGCATGGCTGGAAATGCGCCGGCAACAGAATGCCGAAGGCTCACGCGCGTCGGTGGACGGAGAATGCGGCCCAACGGAGGGCGAAACGATTCTGGATAAGGTGACCGCGGAACAGGAAACGGGAAACGCTGCCGACGGTTCCGCCGCAACCTTAGAAGAGCTGGCGGAGAGATTGAAATGCGCCTCGGCACCTTGCGGCGATCCACCTGAAGTCCAGGAACTATTTTCCAGATCTCGTGAAGCTGATCCTGCCTGCCTGCCCTGCGTCGAATACTTCCACGCCGGAATTCCTTTTGAAGTGGGCGATATCCGCGTCACTCCCTTCACCATTCCTCACGATGCCGCGGACCCGGTCGGCTTTGTCCTGCAGACGGAAGGGATGCGCATTGTCATAGCCACCGATCTGGGCTATTTGGCCCCCAATGTTCGCATGCAGATGCATGGAGCCGACCTGCTGATGATTGAATCCAACCATGATGTGGAAATGCTGCGCGACGGCCCCTATCCATGGGTGGTGAAGCAGCGAGTATTGTCGCGAGTCGGCCACCTTTCCAACGACGCCTTGGGAGAGTTTCTCGCTTCGGAATACGACGGCGGCGCACGCTATGTCATTCTGGCGCATATTTCCGAAAGCAACAATCTGCCGGAGTTGGCACTTAGTTCCGCCGAACGCGCACTGAGCGGTAAAAGGAATCTTCTGGCAAATAAGGTATTGCTGGCATCACAGCGCAGTCCTCTCGAATCTATCCTGTTGTAGGAAGATGCAAGATTCTTGCCGCTGTTGCTACCGTTTACGTTACAATTGAGTCGATCTAAGTAGTTAGGTAGCAACAGCTTTGAGGAAATCAGGAGACTATGCGGAAAATTCGTTGTATCGACCCTGTGGTTGGGGACATCCTTGCAGGATGGCGGTATGACATCTCCGGGTTGCATCCAGAAATGCGTACCGACTACGAGGAACATCTTCGGAACTGCCATCAATGTCATGCGCGCCAGCGGATTCATCGCGCCGTGGATGTACTGCTGATTGGAACCTCCACCCTTGCCATTGCAGCATTTGTTTTGGCATTGATGGTGCTGCACCATATTGAGCCCCTGCGCGATTGGGTGGTTCTCAGCCTGCAATTGCACCAGCTGTCCGTGGTGGTCAGCGTGGAGCGGGTCGCGATTCTCGGACTCCTGATCTCGCTTGTGGCTTGGATCGTTGTAGCAGTCGTCACACCGGCGCCGACCTATCTCAGCCAGCAGGCCCGGGCACTGCAGGAACGTCTGCCGGAAGAGCTGCGCGTGCATCGGAACAAGCTTTCCGCCTAATACCGCGGATTTGCCGGATCAAGCGAATTCATGGAACGAAACGAATGGCACGGCTGCCAGCAATGGAGGAGCTTTCTACTTCGGCTTCTTTTGCTTTAGCTTTGAGCATTTCGTCAGCACCGCTTGATGCAGTTGGGTCCGAATCGTCTCCGGCAGCTCAAATACCTCATTGTTGCGATAGATTTCGATGGTCTGACGAGTGGTATCCACGGTGACGTGACAGTGGCTGCAACCGGCCATATGTTGCTCCAGTTCCACGCGCAGGGTTGCGGCTGTTTTGGCGTCAAAATAATCTGTTAGATTGCTCAAAAACTCTGTGCAGTTCACCGCGCATGTTCTCCTGTGGGAACTCGAAAGTACCGGCTAAGTCGTTCGCGCAATTGCAGCCGTGCCCGCAACAGACGGCTTTTGACTGCCGGCACGCTCAGTCCCAGCGCCTGTGCAGTTTCTTCGGTCGACAGCCCATCAATGTCCCGCAGCGCGAAAACGGTGCGAAATCCCGGCGGCAACCCCTGAATGGTTCGCCGCAGAATATCCGCCAACTCCGATTGGTTGTAATTTTGTTCCGGGTTCGGCATCCAGTCGGCAAAATCGCGTGGAATGGAACCCTCCTCGGTCTGGATCTCATCGTCCATGGAAACGGTCTTCTGCGAGCGGCGCTTGCGTAGGCGCATCAGCGATTCATTCACGGCAATGCGTACCAGCCAGGTATAAAACTTGGAGTTTCCCTGGAACTGCTTCAATTTTTGAAATGCCTTGAAGAAAGTGTCCTGCACAATGTCTTCCGCATCTTCACGATTTTGCGTGATATGCAGAGCAATGCGGAAGATCTGGCGATCATACTGGCGCATCAGTTGTTCAAACGCGCTCAAATCCCCGCTTCTTACCCTTTCAACCAGCAAAAGGTCAGGGTGCTGCGCATTTGCTTCCATTTCTTCCGGGGTCAGCGTAGTTGCCATGGTCTGGAGCAGCCCTTTCGATCTCGCTGCTCGCCATCGCGTCGAACGAGAACTCCGAATCGCAATACCTAGCAGTTGATTAGATGGTAGACCGCGTCCGCGGTTGCGGACAAATCACGCTGAAAAACTCTGGTGAGGCAGTTTTGTTCGCGAGAGACAATTCCAGCAGAAACGCACCTGTCAAGATGCTGGGGTTATCGGCGCGCCTATCTGATTCAACAGCACCAAGGAGTCGGAGCAGGTCCACCGCTCAAAGCACTGGCCACTGCTGAAATGCATGATGCTTATGCCAGGAAGCTCAATCCGCTGTCCGGACGCCGCAACGCCCATAAAAAGCTCGTGCTGTGTTCCTGTGATTACATATCGGGCAACCAGCGTCTCTCGCTCCTCGACCAGTTCCTGCAGCGTGACTCGCGCATCTGGAAATACTTGCCAGAAAGCGTGGTAGAAGCGCTTCACGCTTTCCAGTCCCGGCTCGACCCCGGGATAACCGTGCAAAACGATGTCGTCAGAATACAGACGGAAATACTCCTCTCGTAGCAGCGGATCAGCGAAACGCCTGATGGCTTCTTCGAGGTTCTGTCTGTTCGACATCGGAGAATTATAGCGGCTCTTACCGCTCGCGGTCATTGAGGCATTGAGGTCTGACCAACTTGATCGTCAGGCAGGGCTGGTACCTCATTACCTGAAAAACAGGGAATTCACGCCGTCACTTTGATTTTGGGCCATCTCCCGCTAGATTGATAGACATATGCAGTTTTTGGATGTTGTCGGCTTCGACCGGCCCGTTGCCTGCCCGCTGGATCTGCTTTGCCCTCGAAGAAAATTTGCGCCTCACCTGCGCGTCTTGTCGATTTTGCTTGCCTTATTCCTTGCAATAACGGCGGCGGGCTTGGCGCAAGGCACCGACACGGCGACGCATCATAAAGGGACGCGCACAACCGCGCACTCGACCAGGCGGCATTCCACCACTTCCAGTCGTCGTCGCAGCAGTCGAGCGCGCATCGCCTCCACGAAACACCGCCGATCTTATCGAAGCAGCAGCCGCTACGCCCGCAGCACCGACCATCTTTCGGAGAGTGCGCGTCGGCGGCGTGAAGAAGAAGCGCGGGCTCGCTACGATCGCCGCCACCATCGTCGGCGCCACGTCAGTGCTCGCACCCTGGCCCGTGTGCATCAGCTGCATCACGCTTTCGTTGTCTCTTCCGAGCTGCGCCCCATGGCGCAGCAGTTGATGCAGCAGCGTACCAGCCCGGCCTATGCCGGCGTGCTCCGCTATGCCCGGTCGCATTCCGGAGAGGCAGCCGCCGCCGCATATATGGCCCTAGGCCAGGCCTACTTTCTCGATGGAAAATTTAAGGACGCCGCCGCATCCTTTCAACGGGCCGCCCGCAAGGGCAAGGCACTGGACGACTATGCCGACTATCTTGGGGCCAAGGCGGAATTCGCGCAGCAGCAATATGGAAGCGCCGAACAGCTTTTGCAGGACTTCGCACAGCGCCATCCGGACAGCGTGCTGATCGATCATGCCATGCTGCTACTTGCCAACATCAAACTTGGCGAGGGCGATCCGCAGGCCGCCATAGCGCAACTCAAAGCATTGCGCGGCAGCCCATTGGCGGATTCCTCCACCTATCTTTTCGCTCTGGCCAAGGCCAATCAGCTTGCTGGCAATCGTCAGCAAGCGCAGCGGCTGTATACGCATATTTATCTGGACTACCCCACCAGCACGGAGTCGGGCCAGGTGCAACCAGAGTTGGTGCAGATGGGGTTCAAGCCGCCCTTCACCGTACCGCAAAGGCTGCATCATGCGGATGGCTTGTACCTCGCGGGACACTATGCCGCCGCCGCGACGGAATATCAATCACTCGCGTCCGATTCTTCCATCGTCGGTACCCCGCAAAGGAACGGACTGCTGGCGCGAGCGGCGGTGGCGACATTCAAGCAGACGCATCATGTGGACCCCTCGCAGCTGGCGCGCCTGTCGGACACTGACGACAATGCCGGAGCCACTCGACTCTACCTAATGGTGGAGGCCGCGCGTGACGCCAAGGACGTTGCTCGGGTGAAGGCCCTCATCGCCCAGATTGAACGGCGTTTCCCCACCAACCGATGGACGGCAGAGGCATTGTTTTCCGCCGGCAACATGGCGCTGGTCGCCAATGACTTGCCCTCGGCGATCCAATACTATGGTGACCTGGCGCAGCGCTTTCCGGATAGCGCGATGGCGCCCCTCAGTCACTGGCATGCCGCCTGGCTGAATTACCGTATCGGCGACAAGAAAACGGCGGCGCGATGGTTCGACGAACAAATTGAGCGCTACCCCACTGATAGCCACGTATCGGCGGCCATTTATTGGCGCGGTGTGGTGTATGAGGAGTACGAAAAAAATCCTACCGCTGCGGCCGCCTGCTATCGAAAACTGGTCCGCGTGTTCCCGCAGTATTATTACACCGGCCTGGCGCAACAGCGGCTGGCCCACCTGGGCAATGTCGATCCGGAAACGCTTCCCATCTTGGTGCGCGTCGACGATCCTCCAGTGCCCGTCCTCACCACGGACATTCCAGAGGACGACATTCACGTGGATCGTGCCCGCTTGCTGGCCAATGCCGGACTGAACCAATACATCGTGCCGGAGATCAGTGCCAGCCCCGACAGCAGAACCTGGGCAGCCTATGCGGAAGCTCAACTCTACAGTTCTTATGGAGAAAATTGGCGAGCGCTGCACTTGTTGAAAGAGAAAGTGCAAACCTATTTCGCCGCTCCCATCGATGCCATTCCGCGCCCATATTGGGATATTTTGTTTCCGCAACCGTATTGGTCTGTTTTGCAGCGCGACTCAGAACG
Source organism: Acidobacteriota bacterium (assembly GCA_021793595.1). The sequence goes on along the minus strand of JAJYSL010000241.1, from coordinate 413 downwards.
GCAGAGTCTCGATCCGTACCTGGTGGCTTCGCTGATCAGGCAGGAATCGGAATTCAATCCTGGCGCCATCTCCTATGCCAACGCCTGGGGGCTGATGCAGTTGTTACCGCGCGTCGGAAGCAAATTGTCGCGCAAGGAGCGCGTGCGCCCCTATCGGACCTCGTACCTGTTGAATCCCGACGTGAATCTGAAACTCGGCACGGCATATTTCCGCGAATTGATGGATGAGTTCAATGGCCAGCAGGAATATGCACTTGCCGCCTACAACGCCGGGGACGACCGCGTAAAGGCCTGGCTAGCCAATGGCCCCTACGCCAGCATACCGGAGTTCGTCGAGTCCATTCCGTTTACCCAGACGCGCGAATATGTGGAGGCAATTATGCGCAATCGAGAGATGTATCGCCGGCTCTACG
>JAJYSL010000028.1 GCA_021793595.1 Acidobacteriota bacterium | reverse complement strand
CTGAGCATGATTGCCCGTACATGCGACGATGTTTGCCGCACTCGATCATCCTTGCGTAGGGAGCTGCACTGATGAGCACACGATTTCTCACCGAGTTTGATGTTGCCGAGCGAACGCAGATCAGTCTCGGCACACTTCGCCGTTGGCGGCTGGAAAACAAGGGACCGAAATATCACAAGTTTGGCTCCCTCGTTCGCTATGACGAAGAAGAACTTACCGCCTGGGAGCAGGCCCAACCGGCGGGCGGCGCGGGAACACCACGGATAGGCCCCGCCTCAGAGCAGCTCGCTCCTGTGCGACGTGCGGCTTTCAGACGGTAGATATAGGCTGCGGGCGTTGGCATGGCTATTCTTACCGGATATACTACTTGTGGTGAGACTATGCCTACCACATCGCCCAAGATGGGCCGCAAGATCAAGAAGAGCTTCAGCATCTCCGTAGAATCAGACTCTTTCATTCGCCGGAGCTGCAAGGAACGAAAATCCAACTCGGAGTCGGAAACCTTGGACGCGCTTCTCAGTGAACTCATGGCGGTGCGGCAGCAAAAAGCCATTGAAGCTGCCTACGCGGATTACTACGATTCTCTTAGTGAGGATGAAGTAGCTGAGGAGAGCGCATGGGGAAGATTCGCAGAGTCGCAACTCGCAAAGGAAGCGCACTGACCATGCCAACGGCACAGCGATTTCCGCAGCGCGGTGAGATCTGGTGGACAAACTTCCATACCGATCCGCCGGAGAAGGGACGCAGGCCCGTGATTATCGTCTCGCCCAATGCGCGGAATCAACATGAGCGTGCCTCCTCGGTTCTTGTGATTCCGCTGTCAACATCGATCCACAAGCTCGGACCTGCTCACCTGTTGCTCCATGCTGGCGAAACAGGACTGCGCATGGATTGCTCCGCCCAGGCAGACAACATCGCTGTGGTCCTGCGGGCGAATCTACGGGAGCCGGAGCCAGGGCAGCGTCCGCTCACCAACACAAAGATTTGCAAACTGGCTTCGCTCGTCAAACTGGCGATGGGCTGTCCTGAGCCCATGGAAACAGGAGAAAAGTAATGGGTCTGTTTCGACGCGGCGGTGTGTGGTGGTATGAGTTCTACTTTGCGGGTCAGCGCATCCGTGAGTCCACCAAATCGAAGTCGAAGACCGTCGCCAAAGAAGCAGAGAAGAATCGCAAGCGCGAGCTGGAGGAAGGCTTCAACAACATTACGGACCAGCGCCGGGAGCGTATCCGCACCTTCCGGGACATGGCGGAGGATTTCTATGACGCCTACAAGCTCCGGCTTCCAGATTCCGCCGTCTTCGCCGAGTACGCAATCCGGCACCTGAACCGCCTGCTGGGCGCGAAGATGCTCGTTGATTTCAATGAAGCCGTCGTCACCAAGTATCAAAATGACCGGCTCAGCGAGAAGGCGTCCCCCAAGACAATCAATGAAGAGGTCGGCTTTCTCCTGCGCATTCTTGGCGAGCCGGGTGACCTGATCCGTGTCCGCCTCCGCAAGAAGAAGACGCTCAAGCTGAGGACACGCGAAGTTATCGGGAAGGCCTACAGCGAAGACGAGAAGAAGCGGATGCTGCAGGAGGCGGCGAAGGCCCGCTCGCCCCACATCTACCTCGCGCTGACCCTGGCGCTCAATGCCGGGATGCGCGATGGAGAGATCAAGCAGTTGACCTGGGCGCAGATCAATTTTGCAAAGCAGTATCTGGCAGTCGGCCGCGCCAAGACAGCGGGCGGGGAGGGCAGGACCATCCCTTTGAACTCGGAACTGTTTGCCGTCCTGACCGATTACGTCGAGTGGTACAAGCAGAAGTTCGGGGCGCTGCAGCCAGAGTGGTACGTCTTTCCATTCGGCTCACCGCAGCCGATCGACCCCTCCCGCCACGTCACGACCCTCAAGACCGTCTGGACCAAAGTGCGGGCTAATGCCGGGGTGAAAGGACGCTGGCATGACAACCGCCACACGCTCATCACCGAACTTGCCGAGAGCGGTGCGGGCGACCAGACGATCATGGACATCGCCGGCCACGTCTCGAAGCAGATGCTGAAGCATTACAGCCACATTCGGATGGAAGCCAAGCGCAGCGCGCTCGAAGCAATTGTCCGTAAATCGAGCGCTCCGAATGAGTCACGGCAGGGGTACCCACAAAAGTCCCCACAGTCGCCGCAGAACGGCGGCAAGACGCTCAACAACAGTCACGCACCGGAGCCGATGGAGCTCGCAATTGCACCGAAAAACGGCGCGCGCGATTGCTCAGACTCGCTTGGTTTTACGCAGGATTTTGAGGGGGAGTACCCACAAAAGTCCCCACAGTCGGACATTTTTGAGGGTCATCGAGGAGTTGCGAGGGGGCGTAAGTCGTTGAAACGAATTGGCTCCTCAGGTAGGACTCGAACCTACAACCCTTCGGTTAACAGCCGAATGCTCTGCCATTGAGCTACTGAGGAGTGGAGGACGCGATGGGATTCGTCTATGTCGTAAGGTAACAAATCGCCGAACCATCGTCAAAGCGATCCCCTAATATTTTCTGTTTTTCGTAACGGCTTTCCATCGCGCGCCGTCACCCGCGACAATCTCGATTGCTATCATCAAAACTGGAGAAGATGAATGGAGAGCATTGCCCCCAGAATTTCGCGATTAAACCGCGACCAGGTCACAGCTGAGACCGGCGCCATCTATGATCGCTACCTGCAGCAGCGCGGAAATGTGCCCAACATGTTTCGCACCGTCGCTCACCGGCCCAAGATTTTTGAGACCATGATCGCGCATTTTGAGGCTATCCTGCACACCGGTACCCTGCCGCTCAAGCTGAAGGAACTGGTCATCGTGCGCACCTCGCAGTTAAACCAGTGCACCTACTGCCTGGCGTCGCACTCGCGGATTTGCAAAAAGCTGGGATGGAGCGTCGACCAGTTGGTGAATCTGGCCGACTACGCCGATCGTAGCGACTTTACGCATCAGGAAAAAGTGGCGCTGCAACTGGCGGAGTGGATGACGCGCAACGAAGGCCCATTCACCGAATGGCAATGGCAGCAGGTTCGCGACATATTCTCTGAAGGCGAAGTTGTCGAACTGATGACCGCCATCGGATTGTTCAATTATTTCAACCGGTTTAACAATCTGCTGGATATGGAGCCAACTGGTCCGGCTTCCTGACGACTCCGCGTCAATACAGCAGAATCACGATTTGATACGCGGTAAATCCATTCTGATCCGCTGGGCTGCACGCTCCGACCACCGCGCTATGGTAGGCGCCGTTGCCAATTCCCTGCGCCACCCTGACCGGAAGCTGACTCAGGTCCACGGTACTATACCGCACCACTAACGCTGGCAATGGCCGCGTTCTCCTTGGGGTTCCACCACAGTAGCTTTCGGCTAACGCATCTCCTTGCCGCACATGAATTCCACGTCGTGCCAGCTGCGAAGCGACTTGTTGTTCCTGCTGCGGGCGCGACATGGATGGAACGGCGCGAGCAAAATCTTCCACCGCATACAATTCGCCGCGACGTTGCACAATCGCAATGCCCACCGTGTTCACTCGCGCATCCAGCAGGTTCGCGCGATGCGGCGGCGAATGCATCCATTCATCGTTGATCTGCCAGGCTGTGGGAGCTTCTGCAACATTCTCCGCAACCGTGCTGCAATGCAATCCCACCTGTCGCACACGCACAATAATGTCCGGCTCGCCTGGCAGTTGATGCGACAGCTTTCCCGATGCAACCATGCGCTGCGCGTGCTCCCATGCGGCCTTCGTCAACGCGGGATTAGGATGCAGCGGCTCCAACCCATGCGACGATCGATCCTGATTGGTGGCCTGCAGCAGATCAGCAGCCGCACTGCGCTCGTCATCATTCATTTGGGTATTCTGCGCTCGTGCTACACTAGTCAGCACCAGAAAGACCGTCATCACAAACACAATCGGCATCCTGCCACGCATAGCACTGCTCCTATCGTTTGCCTCTAAGATTTTTCCTGATCGGAATCGCGACACGCTACACTACCCCGGAACCCGGCTGTTCTTTCGCCGCAGCATATGTGCGCCGAATTCCCTCTTCAAGGCTGGTCTTCGCGCTCCAGCCCAGCGACCGAATGCGACTCACATCCAATAGTTTTTGCGGCGTACCATCCGGCTGTGCGGTATTGAATGTCAGCTCACCTTTATAATCCAGCAGGCGGCCGATCAACTCTGCCAGGTCGCGAATGCTGACGTCCTCGCCAACGCCAATGTTGATCAGCGGCGGCCCATCTGCCTGCAGCAGTCTGTCGAGTTTCTCTTCGGAAAGCTGTAGCAGAAAAACGCACGCTTCCGCCAGATCGTCGCTGTAGAGGAATTCTCTGCGTGGTGTGCCCGTACCCCAGACCTCAACGTGACCGGCTCCCTCGGCTTTAGCGGTTGCAATCTTGCGCAGCAACGCGGGCAACACGTGCGAGTTTGCCAGATCGAAATTATCTTCGGGACCATACAGATTGGTCGGCATCGCCGCCAGGAATCGGGTTCCGTATTCGCGGTTGTAGGCCCAGCATTGTTCAATCCCGGCAATCTTCGCCACAGCATAGGGACGATTCGTCGGCTCCAGCGGCCCGGTTAACAGATACTCTTCCCGAATCGGCTGCGGACACAGTTTGGGATAAATGCAACTGGAGCCCAGAAACAGCAGTCGCCTCACTCCGAATTCGTAGCAAGCATCAATCACGTTGGTTTGGATCAGGAGATTGTCGCGAATAAATTCCACCGGATATTTGCTGTTGGCCTGGATTCCACCCACCTTCGCCGCCGCCAACACAACATATTCCGGACGCTGGTTCTTGAAGAATTCCCACACCGCGTTGCGCTCCGTCAGGTCCACCTCACTGCTGGAGCGCATCAACAAACGCTCATAGCCCGCGGCCGTTAGATGGCGGCAAATCGCGGAACCGACCAGCCCGCGATGTCCTGCGACAAAGACTCGCGACCCTGGCTGCATCCCATTCTCGCCTGTCGACGCATGCATCATGATTTTTGCGCCACCCTCCCTGCAGCTTCCAGTGCGGCCGTCTCCGCCCCAATAAAATCCTCAGGTGCGTCCTGCTTCCAATCCATCATTGCCTGTTCCAGCGTGTAGTTGAATCGGTAGCCTGCCTCCCGCAAACGAAGTGGCTCAATATAAGTAGACTGCGAAAGCTTCCGCATCCGCACTGGATTCACCGACGTGTGAATTCCAAACAGTTGCGCGATGCCGGCCACGGGATAGGACGCGGCCACCAGCAGACTCCGTGGCAACGACAAGCGTGGATGGCGATAGTTTGTTGCCGCGCAAATCGCATTCACAAAATCCTCCAGCGTCGGCGGCGGATCCATCGACACATTCCACAACAACACCGGCTCTCCGGTTTTTTCCTGGTGCTTCAGCGCAAACTGCATCACGCCGCACAACTCCTTGACATACACGCCCGCCTTGCGTGTGCCTCGGTTGCCCATGTAGAGAAAATATCCACGAGCCAGGCTGCGAACCAGGCGCGCAACATTGGCATGTTCTCCCGGTCCGAACACAACGCCAGGTCGCAGCACAATCAATCGCCGGTTTGGATTGGCGTGCTGCCACGCCATGTGAATCTTTTCTGCCACTAGCTTTGAACCGCCGTACGCCGTCTCGGGTATTGGAAGGGAATCTTCATTTCTCGGCGCATCGCTCGAACCATAGGGAGAGATGCTGCTGGTAAACACGATCCGAAAACATCCGGCATGTGTCGCATACGCGCAAATATGCTCTGCGCCCGGCAGGTTGGTTTGGTAGTATTCACTGGGCTCGTGGCCCGGCTCGCGATGCACCGCAGCCAGGTTGATGATCAGGTCCGCCTGTTGCGGCAACGGCACTGCATCGAGCGGCAGACGCACGTCACAGGGAACATACACCACACGCGGCAGAGCCCCATCCGTCGACTCCATCCAGCGCAACACCGGCTTCACATAGTCTTCCTGGCGAGGCGGATGAATGTCGGCGAGGTAAATGCGCTCAACGTCGGTGTGTTCCAGCAGATGCTTGGCGATATGTGTGCCGATACATCCGGTACCACCAAAAATCACACAGGTGCGAAGGTTCATGCAGGCGCTCCAACCTTCATCTAGCGAGCCTCGCTTTGGGCTGCCGTCGTTTCCCGCACCGGTTCGCGCTTCATCGGTCGCGGGTCCTCTGGGGCCGCGTTTTCCCCGGTCGCCAGCCGTACCATATTCGTAATGGAAAACCGATCCAGCAGCGGTTCCACCCGGGCGCGCCGCACGGAAGCCGATTCCCGCCGCACAATCTCCAGTGCCTCATTCAACCGCGTCAGGAACAAATCCGCGTCCCATCGCGTCGCAATGGAGCCCGTGCCTGCCATCTGAATCATGCGCTCCACTTCACTGCCGGAACTGCAGATGGCCAGCAAATGCACGCCTGCAGCCAACAGGTTTGGCAGCTTCGACGGCAACGCCGCGCTTTCAGTTCCCTCCGCCTGGGGAATAATCTGGATCGCCGAACGCGCGTACAACTCTGCCAGATCCTGCTCCGCCACCAGCGGATGAAAATGCACTCGCGGTCCCGGCCGCTGTTCGTATTCAGCTCGCAGACTTTCGTAAAACGGACCGCCGGAAAGTACGTGGAACTGCACCTCCGGATGATGTTCCGCGGCCAGTTGCAGCAACGCGACCAGCTGGTGCGAATTCTGCTTGTAACCAAGCGCCCCGGAATACACCACATGCAATTTGTCACGTGGAAACAGCGCGTCGAGATGATGCGCTGTGGAAGCAGCCGCAATCGCGCTATAGCTTGCCGGTAACGTGATCGATGGATATTGCACGGCAATTTTCGCCGAATCTAAGCCATAGGATTGCTTCGCAATCCGCGCCATATCCTCGGAGAAAAATATGCACAAATCCTGCGACCGAAACGCGCGGCTTTCGACCGCATGGATCAGGTGAATGATGGCGCGGCGCACGAATCCATTTTCCTGCGCCGCCAAAACGCCCTGCAGATCGTGCACCACCGCCACCCGCCGCACGCGCTTCGGCAAAATGCGATTCAAAAACAGAATGAAAAGGCTGGGCGGAAGAATACTGACCACCACGTCGGCCTGTTTTCTTCGTCGCCAAACGCTGCGGGCCGCAAACAATGCAAACCATGCTTCCAGCTTCAGTCGCCGCAACGGCATCGCTTTAGGGTAGCGAACACCGGCGCCACCGCGCACAATCGTCATTCCCTGAATACGCGCGCCGCTTCGCTCCGGTATCCATGCCGGATACAGCGGATGAGAGCAGATCACGGTGACCCCATGGCCCTCCGCGACAAACGCCTCCGCAAGGTGCTGGTTCGCCTTTCCCGTGGAAATCAATTCTGGGTAAAAGAAGGGGGAGACGATAAGAATCTGTTGTTGCCAGTCAATCACACGCGCGTCCTGTAGGTCGATCCGCAAACTCAACGCCGCGCAGTGGCCCGCTGGCTCCGCCTGCGCGGGTATTGGAAACACAGTGATGCCTTCATGAGGCGTTCTGGCTGCCTCTTGCAGCTCCGTCCACCTCAAGAAATAGCTACTGCTACGATACCACCCGACCCCAGCATTCCGCGGCTCTTATTTCCTTAAGAACCCGTCTACTTACATTCAGTTGCGCAGACACCTTCGACGGGCGGGAACGGTCAATTACAATCACTTGGATGCAGTCCCTGCGCTTTCAGCCACTCGCGATCTTTGGCATGATTCTGTTAGCTGTCTTTGTCGCACTGGCCATTTTTGCCCCCTGGATCGCACCCTTCGACCCTGCCGCGATCCACCTGCATTCGCGGCTGCAATCCCCTTCTGCTATCCACTGGTTTGGCACCGATGAATTGGGCCGGGACATCCTCTCCCGCGTCATCTACGGCACTCGCATCTCGCTCTTCGTTGCAACTTCGGTCGTGTCGATCGCGCTGTTCTTTGGCGTCATTTTTGGCTCCATCGCTGGATTTTATGGTGGTTGGCTCGACGGGTTTTTGAACGTTTTGGTTATGAACACGTTCATGGCGTTGCCCGGAATCTTGATCGCGATTGCGCTGGTTGCCTTCCTCGGCCCAGGAATGACTAACTTGATTCTGGCCCTCTCGATTACCGGCTGGGTGGGTTACGCGCGCCTGGTCCGCGCTCAGGTTCTGGCCGTCCGCGAGCGAGAATTTGTCGAGGCTGCCCGCGCCATCGGAGCGTCAAATCTGCGAATCATCACCCGCCACATTCTGCCAAACATCATTCAACCTGTCATGGTGCAAGCCGCCATCGGCATGGCCGGAACCATTTTGGCGGAAGCCACTCTTAGCTTTCTCGGACTCGGTGTGCCGCCGCCCATGCCCAGCTGGGGCGTGATGCTGAACGACGCCCGCGCCCATTTATTTGACGCGCCCCACATGGTCGTCTTTCCGGCCATCGCCATCATGCTGGCGGTTTTGTCCTTCAACTTTATCGGCGACAGCCTGCGAGATCAACTCGATCCACGCACTCGCGTCGCCGTCAGTGTTGGCGCAAACTACTAGCATGCGGATTGGCGTCATCTCCGACACTCATGGGTTGTTGCGTCCAGAAGCCATCCACGCACTCGCCGGTTGCGCCCGCATCCTGCATGCCGGTGACGTCGGCAACGACGCCATTCTCGATGCTCTGCGGAACATCGCACCGCTCACGGCGATTCGCGGCAACGTGGACCATGAGGGCGCCTGCGGTAAACTGCCTGCAACTGAGACCATTGATCTCGATGGAAAACTGATCTACATGCTTCATGTCCGCGAGGATCTGGATATGCATCCACACGCCGCCGGCATCGCTGTCGTGATCTTCGGCCACTCGCATCAGCCGGAGATTTCCTGGACCGACGGCGTTCTCTACTTCAATCCAGGGAGTGCTGGCCCACGCCGCTTCACTCTCCCCGTCACTCTCGGAATTCTCGAATGTAGTTCGGATTCACTGACACCCAGCATTATTCCGCTCTTGCCGTAGCTGAAACGCAATTCTGCCCACCTGCGCCCTCGATGCGGGCGCAACTTCAATTCAAGCGAAAATCACCGTCTTGTTGGCGTAGCAAAGGATGCGACGTGCCAGATGCCACTGCACCGCACGCGACAAAACCATTCGCTCCAGGTCACGCCCTTTTTGGATTAAACCCGGCAGTTGATCGTTCTGCGATACTCGTGCGACATCCTGCTCAATGATCGGTCCATCGTCCAGAATCTCGGTCACGTAATGGCTGGTGGCGCCAATCAATTTCACTCCCCGTGCAAACGCCGCGTGGTAAGGTTTCGCTCCCGTGAATGCCGGCAAAAAGGAGTGATGCACATTGATGATTTTTTGCGGGTACGCGGCCACAAACTTCGGTGACAATACTTGCATGTAGCGCGCCAGCACCACCAGATCCACATTGTTTTCTGCCAGCAATCCCATTTGTTTCTCTTCCACCAGCTCTCGCATCCCGGCCTGCGTCGGCAGGTGGTGAAACGGAACCTGGTAAAACTCGGCCAGCGCTCTCGCATTTTCATGATTGCTTACAATCATCGATAGCTGGCTGCGAAACTCCCCGCTTTGATGGCGATACAGCAGATCTGCCAGGCAATGCAGATACTGCGACACGAAGATTGCCACGTTCTCGGGAGCCTCCGCGAAATGGAGACGCCAGTTCAGCCGCAACCGTTCCGCCAACGGACCGAACGCGCGCTGAAACTGCGCCCCGTCACAATCCGCTTTTTCGGTGCTGAATTCGACCCTCATAAAGAACAATCCCAGATCGACATCTTGGTGCTGGTCCGCATTCAAAACGTTGGCGTCGTATTCGTGAACAAGAAAATTCGCAATGGCAGCCACCAGGCCTTTCCGGTCTGGACAGTCGATCAGCAAAATAGCAGTTTTGGACATAGGATTCCTGCGATCCATTATTACCTATGCCGGAATCGTTCCAGAGCCCACAGCGCCCAGGACTGCAGCATCGAAGTGGAGTTCCCCTCGTTCGGACAGTGGCAGATTTTCGATTGTGGGTGGCTAACTAGCAAAGCAGAAGAAACATGTTTTGAAGTCCACCAGAAACGTGAGTACTTTTGGCCACACTATGACGCAGTTCTGACACAGCGATTCTGGATGCGGCTCTGGACAGTCCGGTATCCTAAGCGAAGGATCCGAGTCTCAAGGCAACCGTAAGTTTCTGAATTGGCTCCAAGTGAAGCAAGGGAGATTGAACAAAATGGCAGGTAGATTCTTTCTGGTTGCGGCGTGCATCGCGGGACTCGTACCTGCGGCTTTCGGACAACTTTCGAATATCGACAAGGCGTTTGTAACGGATGCGGCCCAGTCCATGAACTTTCAAATTCACGCATCCCTGCTCGCGAATCAATACAGCAGCAATCCTGAGTATCGACACTATGCCTTGGATATCGCCAACGCTCAAACCGAGAACAGTGGTGAACTGCAATCCACAGTCGCGGGCCAGAACACCACGATGCAGATACCCAGCGGTGTATCGCCTAGCGGCCAGCGTCAGTTGGATGCGCTGAAAAATGCGAAAAACGTCGATGATACGTTTCGGAGTGAAATGATTTCTTCCTTCTCATCCACAATCCGGATGTACCAACACTACATCGATCAGCCAGACGCAAATGAGTGGCTGAAGAAGATGGCGCAGGGACTGCTCCCGCAGCTTGAGCAGCAATTGGAAGATGCCAGAAACCTTGGATTAGCTCCTCAACAGAGCAAATCCCGCTGAGCCAGCCCCCCAACCGGCTCCGCGGTTCCAACGGCTATAAGCCGAATCTGCCCATCGACATCGCATGAATGCCGGTTCGATCGACAGGGGCTATTTCCTCTTTCTTGAAATGCCAGCCACAACCCTAAAGTCGCGTTGCATTGGATGGGCTTCCGTGTTGAAAATGACTGACTGAAAATTCAGCGTGGATGGAGGCGCAAAAAGCAGGTAAAGATATTTCAATGTCTCTGCGAAAAAATAGCTTTCCATCGCATCGGATTTTCTCTTGCTCCGCACATCCGCCAGGGCGGTGTATCCGTCGTTCGTGCGGCAATACTTCATCAGCGCATCCAGATACGTTTTTCCCATCACGAGATACTTGGGATCGTGCGTATAGCTGTACAGATAGTAGGTGGATTCGATGATTTCCGGCCGCAGCGGATATTCCGGATTTGTAATCGTCATGGTTACATAATTCAGTTGGTCCGGCTCCACCCCGGCAAGGTTCCACATGGCATAGCCGGAATCCTGCAGTCGGGCCGCGCGATTCAGGCCGTTAGAAAGAGCCAGCACCGCGGGGAAAAAAGCGTCCAGCGCGCCGTAGTACGTCGTGGTTCTGGCCCCGGTATTCATGTCCGCCTGTCCGTACCACAGGCCGTCCGGCCTCTGATCCGCCAGGTATTTGTTGATGGCAACCAGACTGTGCTGCCACATGCGCTCGCAGTCCGGATCATGAAAAAGAATCGCCGCTTTCAATAGATATTCGTAATAGGAATCGATCCCGCCCTCGATACCGGCCGTATTGTCCGTCCATTTGCCGGTTTCCACGTTGATGCCGGAACCGACCAACCCAATCGCGGACTGACGCTGATACAGCGCAACCACCGCCCGCTTGGCTTTGTCGTAGTACATCGGCTTTCCGGTCAACCGCGACAGCACGCCGTATTCAATCAACATGCTTCCCACCTCCGCGGGATTGCTGTTGACTCCGCGCACAGCGCCGGTGCGCAGATTCACATATTCATACGGCATGCCCGTTGGTGAGTGGAACATCGGCAGCATGCGTGTACCCAGATCGTCCGCCAGCGCCAGCAATCGTTTGTCCCCGGTCAACTCATAACCCGACAACAAACCTCCCATCAACCGGATCGTGATCTCAAAATCCTTCACATACATGTCCTGGTTGAAGTTCAGCTGCGTATCGATCAGTTTTCGCGCTTCGTTAGCCTGCGGATTCAGCCCCATCAGAATCATCGTGTCCAGACCGTCCACCGGCGTCATCAGCAGCGAATGCGAGTACCAGTCGAATGGCTGACGGCTCAGCGGCTTCAGCGCATCGTGTCCCCAGGCATATTTGCGGTAGCCGTTCCACGCATGTAGACATTGTTGACGTACCTGGTTGGCCAAAGCAGCCTTTTCCACCTGCGTCATCGAAGTTGCAGCGGATGAAGCTGCCTTCGAGATGGCCTGTGCGCGCTCCGGCGCCGATCCAACACCGAACAGTAGCAACAGAACCAGCACCGACGCCATCCCTGTGCGCGATCGAATTTCGCGTTCTGAATGCCTGTCAAAAGTACAGGTAGTTTGTATTCTTTGACTGCTGAAACAGTAGCGGAAATCCATGCAATCCTCCTGAACCCCAAATTCGTTGAAGAGGTTGGTTCTGGGTTTCTATCAGGCCAGATATCAATCTGCCGTGGCATCGCAAAACGAGGCCGGCCGTCAGCCCGTGCATGCTACAGTTTGAAGTCACGATTGTGACTTAGAGTCCAAGTCCGCCGTCGACACCGAGAATCTGTCCTGTAATGAAATGGGGTCCAGTCGCGAAGAACAACACCGCGGCCGCCACTTCCTCCGGCTTGCCGTTGCGTCGCATGGGAGTTTTGGCGGCGAAATGCTCGTAATCCGCATGCACTTCTCCGTTGGTAATCATGCCAGGCGCAACGCAATTCACGCTGATCTCCGGCGCAAACGCTTTGGACATCGTCTGCGTAAGCATGTGCAGCGCCGCCTTCGATGTGGAGTAGTGCGCGTGCGTCGCCCATGGATGCAAGCCGCCCAAGGAACCGATATTGATGATTCGGCCGTGATTGGCCTTCAAGTGGGGATGCGCGGCTTGCGCCATAAGGAATGCGCCGCGTGTATTCGTCTCGAACATCTGGTCCCATTGTTCGACCGTGATGGACTCCAGCGGTGCCGTCGCAAACATGCCTGCATTGTTGACAAGCAAATCCAGCCGGCCGAACTCATCGACCACCGCCGCCACCGTGGCGCGCACCGAGGCAGGGTCCCGTACATCGCAGCGTAGCGCCATCGACCTCTGACCGGACAATCCTAGTTCCCGCAGTGTCTGCTCGGCCGCCACGTCGGATTCTCGATAGGTAATGGCGACATCCGCACCGGAATCGGCCAGGGTATGCGCCAAAACCCGGCCAATCTTCCGCGCCGCGCCTGTAACCAGCGCGACCTTTCCATTTAACACATGCATGACGATGTCACCCGAACGTCACTGTCCTCTCACAGCCGCGCTTGCGCGGCCGGCTAATCTTTCTTCTTCTTCGGAGCAGGCTCCAGCAGCGGGCTGTCAGTCGGCTCGGCGTGACCCATTTGTGCTTTGGGAGCGTTATCCTGCATATCGGCGTTCGGATTGTTTTTCGTGTAGATGGAATATTGCTGGTCCGGCGGCAGCAGTTTGATGGTGATTGACTTCTCCGGCCCCGGCACATCGTACTTCTTTCCGAAGGTCCGATAGCCGTTCATGATGACCTGCACCAGCACCTCGGAGCCAGTCGGAACAATGCTCAGGGTCGCCACACCCTCATCGTTGGTCTTCAGTTCCATGTTCCCTTCCTGCGTATCTCCCAGCGCAGGATGAAAGACCACGGCCGCATTTTTCAGCGGCTTGCCGTCGGCCGCGCGCAACACCGTCACCGTCACCTTCGACATCGGCGGTGGAGGCTTGTATTTTCTGTGACGATCCGCATGGCTGGAGGGCGACGCCAACAAAGCCGCTGCCACGACAATCACGGCTGCAATGCAACGATCCTGAAATCTACACATGGCCCAATTTTAACTCTTATTTACGACGCCTCACGCACGCGCGATCGATTCATTGCGGATCGGGAGATGGTCGGGGAGTCCGTCGATTGCGACGAGCCGTTCTCTCGTATTCATCGCCCTCTTCATACCGCCCTTCTTCCACGGATGGATTCGATGAACCGAAGACCAGACGGAGAGCATAAGCCCGGATATCTTCGGGCCACGCCGCTTACACGGCTCCAGTTTTCCTTGATCGTCCGCAAAGAGTGCCCGTAAACTCTCTTCATATCCGGGCAAGTCCCCTGCGATCCCTCTCATGAATTGATAGGCTGCCTCCTGGGCGGCCCGTCTTTGCTGGCGCAACCCGCCTGACCGTCGAGCTTCTTCAACCAGTCGCCGGAGGGCGGCGGATGCGCCTCCCGTTTGAGTAGCCAACCATTCCCATTGTCTGGGCAGCAGAGTCACTTCCCGAGCGAATCACAAGCGGTCCAGATAGCAGCCGTCGACGACCTTCAAAGGTAGTGGCAGGTTTTGAGAGAAAGTCCTCTGGACTTGCCAACCATTTTTAGATACAAATTGACGCGAAGAAAACCTGAGTGATTTACACTAATATTTACTAGAAATGCTTGACAAGCGTCACCCGAACAGCCTAATCTAGCACTCGCAGGCAAGGAGTGCTAATTGCCGCACGCTCGAAGGACCCACACTCTTCCGCTTCATATCGGGTCTATTCGCAAGGTTCGCAACGCAAATCGTTAAAGAATAAGGAGAAATGTATTATGGCAAGTGCAAAAACCTCAGTAGCTACGTCTCTGACGCCGCTACATGATCGTGTAGTCGTCCGTCGCATTGAAGAAGGCGAAACAGTCCGTGGTGGCATCATCATCCCCGACTCCGCAAAAGAAAAGCCTCAGGAAGGCGAAATCATCGCCGTCGGTAAGGGCAAATCAAACGATGAAGGCAAAGTTTTCCCCCTGGACGTCAAGGCTGGCGACCATGTCCTGTTCGGAAAGTATTCCGGAACGGAAATCAAAATCGATGGCGAGGACTTCCTCATCATGAGGGAAGAAGAAATTCTCGGCATCCTGCACAAGAAGTAAGCGTGGCCCCAGTCGTCTCGCTTTTTTTGTGCCCGGCAGTAAGTAACACAGCTCCATAAAATTCTTACCCGCCACGGCGGATGATTGCACAACACATCAGGAGAACTTGGATTATGGCAAAGCAAATTTTGCACGGAGAAGATTCGCGGCAGGCAATTCTGCGCGGCGTCAATACGCTGGCAGATGCTGTCAAGGTGACGCTCGGCCCCAAGGGCCGCAACGTCGTGATTGAAAAGAAATTCGGCTCCCCGACCATCACCAAGGACGGCGTTACTGTCGCCAAGGAAATTGAGTTGAGGGATTCGCTGGAAAATATGGGCGCGCAGATGGTGCGCGAAGTCGCCTCCAAAACGTCTGACGTTGCCGGCGACGGTACCACCACCGCGACTGTTCTGGCCCAGGCCATCTATCGCGAAGGTGTCAAGACGGTGGCTGCTGGAGCCAACCCGATGGCCCTCAAGCGCGGCATCGACAAGGCGGTCGAGAAGATTGTCGGCAAGCGCGACAAGGATGGTGCGTTTGAGCACACCGGCGCGCTCGGCAAATTCTCCAAGCCTGTCTCCGGCGAAATGATTGCCCAGGTCGGCACCATCTCCGCCAATGGCGATCAGGAAATCGGCTCCATTATCGCCCAGGCGATGGAGAAGGTTGGCAAGGACGGCGTCATCACGGTCGAGGAATCCAAGACCATGCAGACCCACCTTGAGACTGTCGACGGCATGCAGTTTGACCGCGGCTACCTCAGCCCCTACTTCGTCACCGATCCGGATCGCATGGAAGCGGCTTTGGAAGACGCCTACATTCTGATCCATGAAAAGAAAATCAGCACCATGAAGGACCTGCTGCCCTTGCTGGAGCAGGTGGCCCGCAATGCCAAGCCGCTCGTCATCATCGCGGAAGATGTCGATGGCGAAGCGCTAGCAACCCTGGTCGTCAACAAGCTGCGTGGCACTCTCAGCGTGGCAGCCGTCAAGGCGCCTGGCTTCGGCGATCGCCGCAAAGCGATGCTGGAAGATATTGCCAAGCTGACCGGTGGCAAGGCAATCACGGAAGACCTCGGCATCAAGCTGGAGAACGTGAAGGTTGAAGACCTGGGCCGCGCCAAGCGCGTCACTATCGACAAGGACAACACCACCATCGTCGACGGCGCCGGCAAGGCAGAAGACATCCAGGGCCGCGTCAAGGAAATCCGCAACCAGATCGACAAAACCACCTCCGACTATGACCGCGAGAAGCTGCAGGAGCGGTTGGCCAAGCTGGTCGGCGGCGTTGCCGTCATCAAGGTCGGTGCAGCCACCGAAACCGAGATGAAGGAAAAGAAGGCGCGCGTGGAAGATGCCATGCACGCAACCCGCGCTGCCGTCGAAGAAGGCATTGTCCCGGGCGGCGGCGTCGCCCTGGTTCGTAGCGCCAAGGCTGTCGAAGAACTAATCGGCACCTTGGAAGGCGACGAGAAGATCGGGGCCCAGATCATTCGCCGCGCCATTGAAGAACCGCTCCGCTTGATTGTCGGCAACGCCGGCGAAGAGGGTGCTGTGGTTATCGGCAAGGTCCTCGAAAGCAAAGAAGCCCACTACGGCTACAACGCAGCCACCAACAAGTTCGAAGACCTGGTGAAAGCCGGCGTCATCGATCCCACGAAGGTCACCCGCACCGCACTGCAAAATGCCGCTTCCATCGCCGGCCTGATGCTGACCACTGAAGCCATGGTGGCCGACATTCCGGAGAAGAAGGAAGCAGTTCCCGCAGGCGGGGGGCACGGCGGCGGCATGGAAGGCATGTACTAGAACTTCGCCTCCAGCGAAGAACTACGCATCCAAACAACCACGCCCTCGACGCATAGACACAAAAGGCCCTGCAGCGATGCAGGGCCTTTGCTTGCCATTGCCTTTCAACCAGTTTCCCGGCATCTTATTAATTAGCATCTTGAACTCAAATCAGTTGATGAAATGAGAGGAACATCCATGCGATTGAGATTTATTATGCCGGTACTCTGCGTAGCACTGGCAACCTCCGTTCTTAATGCCGCACCGATCGACAATGTGACTAGTAGCCCGGCCAAGGCAGCGTCGCAGCCAGCCAATCGGCAGTCCGCACATCTCGCAGTTCGTATCCTGGATCAAATCGAGCAGGCAAAACAATCTCTGGCAGCCAATCAGACGCAAACAGCCATGGAGCACATAAACCAGGCGTTGTCGTATCGCGATCAACTCGCCGCTCTTCCCCACGCATACGGGCAGTCTAGGATCGTGCCGTTGTATTGGGAATTTGACGACACCTCCGTGCTTGGCCAGGTTTTGGCGGCCCGCAAAGACGGCATGCGGCAACCCGGCAAGTCAGCTCCCATCACGGTGGATGAGGCAGGAACGCAATACACGTTCGTCGGCCTCGACCTGAACAAGGTTAGGAGCCGTTTGGACGCCGCAAAATCCGATTTGAGCAGCAATCATCCGCAAGCTGCCGCCAGCTCGCTGGGTCGCATCGGAGAGGAACTCGTCGTGATGAAAGTCCAGGCCGAGTATCCACTTCTTGCCGCCCGCGAAAATCTGGGTTTAGCCGAGATTGCAATTATGAACGGACGCAATCGTGAGGCGGCTGCGGCTCTCAAGGAAGCTTCCATTACTCTGGAGCAGTACGCCAACGGGCACTCCGCGCATCGCCCGTTCGAAGCAAAAAATTTGAGCAAGCGGATCGCTTCTCTTTCACAAACAATCGCCCAGAACCCAAAAGGCGCAAATGACAAGATCGATAGATGGTGGAACCAAGTCAATTCCTGGTTCACGCATCCAATTACGGATTAATCGGTGGGCGCAACACGGGTGTACGCGAGGGCCCGGCATATCTCGGGCCCTTTGCTATGTAGATATAAACTACCTTAACCGTAGTGAAATGGAATCGCACCGCTGCTCACCAAAGCAACATTCAGCCGTCAGTTCTTCATATCTGCATGTTTCCGGAATTTCTTCTCCGGGTTCCTATCCTCACCGCTCGACGAAGTAGTGCGTTTGCTGCTCGAAAAGATATACAAATAGAGAAGCAAAAAAATTCAGGAGATCGAATGAATTTCAGTTGGCACAAGTATGCGTTCGCGCTTTTCCTCCTCGTGGGACTTTGCGGCACGACCGCGCTGAGCGCACAGCAGTCCAGTTCCTCCACTGCCCAGGTGGCTACACCCGCCCCGGTAGCGCCTACCCCGCTCAGCAAGTGGTTCGTGGAAGGCGGAGCAGGCGTGGCCTTCGGTCCCGGCCTGGCCAATGGTCAAGTGTATGACACCTCGCCAGCAGCGTTCGGCGGCGCAGGCTATCGCCTTACCCGGCGAATCGAGATTCCCGCTGAACTCGGTTATTACCACAGCCGTCTTCCCTCCTGGGTGGCGCAGACCATCCAACAACCGGGCGGCTACTACAACATCTTCACCTATTCCGTCGATCCCACATTCTATTTCATTCGCGGCGAACGCTTCGGCTTCTTCGCGCTTGGCGGAGGCGGTTATTCCCACGTCGCCACAACATTCGACAAACCCATCGGCTCGACCATCAATTGCAGCATCTATTCCGGCCTGGGTTATAAGAACTTCACCAACTACTGCAATGGAACAATTACTGGCTCCTCCACTTCCACGAATCAGGCGATGTATGACTTCGGCATCGGCATGGAAAGCCGCCTGTTCCCGAATCGTCGCTTCGTCGTGTTCGGACAAGGCCGCTACATCCATATGGAGACGCCAGCGAACCAGCTTCCCGGCCCCGGCTTCGCCCTGGTGGCTCTGACCACCGGCGTTCGCTGGTAGCACTGGCGGCGCCGTCGAGCGTGCCCTCATGGCCCTTGTCGAAGTCGACCATCTCGTCAAGTCCTACCCCGTGCGTGGCAGTCGACAGCCACGCCGGGTCGTTGATGACGTCACGTTCCACATCGAGCGCGGCCAGACGCTCGGCATCGTCGGCGAATCCGGCTCCGGAAAAAGCACCATCGCTCGCCTGCTGCTGCGCCTCATCGAACCCGACTCCGGCACAATCTCGCTCGATGGCCACAACCTCCTGACCGTCTCTTCACGGGAACTGCGCCAGTTGCGGCGGCGCATGCAGATTGTCTTCCAGGATCCTTACGCCGCCCTCAATCCACGCATGCGCGTTCAAGACATTGTCGGCGAGCCTCTGGTCATCTATCGCGACATGGCTGCCCACGGCGACTCATCCGCGAAAGACTCCCGCCGAGACCAGGTTGTCGAAGCCCTCTCCATGTCCGGCCTGGACGCATCGGCGCTTCCCCGCTTTCCACACGAGTTCTCCGGCGGTCAGCGACAACGCATCAATCTTGCCCGCGCCTTGATTCTGCGTCCCGAGCTTCTCGTTCTCGATGAGCCGACATCCGCCCTCGACGTCAGCGTGTCCGCACAAATCACCTACCTCCTGCGCGAATTGCAGCGGGAGCTGCATCTGACGTATGTCTTCATCACCCACTCCATCCCGCTGGCGCGCTATATGGCAGATCAAATTCTCGTCATGCACCAGGGCCGCATCGTGGAGCAAGGTGGTTGGCAGCAGATATGTGAACATCCGCAGTCGGAATACACTCAGGCCCTGCTGGCGGCCACGCCGGAACTGCCCGCACCGGCCTTCTGACGGCCAACTCCTCACCAGTTTTTGACGAACTTTCTCGTCCTGCTGCATCCAATCCTGCAGCAGAAGATATGGAAGCGGGCTTCCAGAATTGCCCGGATCGCGGTTGTTTTTCCACCCCCGCGGTTTGGCCCGGGTTTCATTTCTGTGAACAGACGATGAAGCTCGAGCAGGCAATGCAGGTTTCGGCCTCGTTCTGTGGTATTTTTAAGCGGGTGGCAACGTGCCATTCAACCAACCGGAGGAACAAAAATTGGGCAAAACGATGGTCCCGAAACGTCTATTTTTTACCAAGGGCGTCGGGAAGCATAAGGAACGTCTTACTTCATTCGAGCTGGCACTTCGAGATGCCGGAATCGCTGCACAGAACCTGGTGCGCGTCTCGTCGATCTTTCCTCCACAAGCAAAACTGATCCCGCGCAAGGAAGGCTTGAAGTTTCTTTCTCCCGGTGAAGTTATTTTTGCTGTCGTCGCGGAGAACTCCTCACGCGAACCACATAGGCTCATTGCATCCAGCATCGGCGTTGCCATTCCTTCTGACCGAAACATGTACGGCTACCTGAGCGAGCATCACAGCTTTGGTGAAACAGAAGATCAGGCCGGCGATTATGCGGAAGAACTTGCTGCCGAAATGCTGGCCACCACGTTGGACGTGGACTTCGACCCCGACAAAAGCTGGGACGAGAAAAAAGAGACGTACCGCATCTCGAACAAAATTGTTCGTACCGCCAATGTCACGCAGTCCGCCGTGGGCGATAAGCGCGGTCTGTGGACTACGACCATTGCTGCGGCGATTTTGATTTTCGAATAGCGCACTCCACCGCATCGATAGTCTTTTTTATGCGAGGGGCTCTCCGTTGGGGCGGGTCCTTCGCCCTACGTGGCCGGAATGCATTCCATGCCGAATACTCAAAATAATTTTCGCGTTGCTCTGGTGCAGATGTCCTGCTCTGCGGATCCGGACGCTAATCTTGACAAGGCAGCCGGTCGCGTTCGCGAAGCGGCTCGCGCCGGCGCGAATGTCGTCTGTCTGCCCGAGCTGTTTCGCACTCAATACTTTTGTCAGCGCGAAGATCCTGCCTTTTTCGATCTCGCCGAGCCAATCCCCGGCCCGTCCACCGAGCAACTGTCCCGCATCGCGAAAGAAGAGCATGTCGCCGTTGTCGCTTCCCTGTTTGAGCAGCGCGCGCCCGGCATCTATCACAACACCGCTGCCGTCATCGAAGACGATGGCTCGCTCACCGGGAAGTATCGCAAGATGCATATTCCGGACGATCCTCTGTACTACGAAAAGTTTTATTTCACTCCCGGCGATCTCGGCTTTCGCAATTTTCCCCTGCATGCGGGAAACGTCGGCGTCCTGGTCTGCTGGGACCAGTGGTACCCGGAAGGCGCTCGCCTCACCGCGTTGCAAGGATCGAGCGTTCTTTTCTACCCCACCGCAATTGGCTGGCACCCTGCAGAAAAAGCCGTATACGGCGAAGCGCAGTACAGCGCCTGGCAAACCATGCAACGCTCGCACGCCATTGCCAACGGAGTCTACGTCGGTGCGGTCAATCGCGTCGGCCATGAGCATGGCGAGGTTCGCGGCAATCGCGTGGAAGGTCCCGGGCTGGAATTCTGGGGCGGATCATTTCTCGCCGATCCCTTTGGACGGGTGGTCCTGCAGGCCGCGCACGACAAAGAAGATATTCTCATCGGAGAAATCGATCTGCACCTGATGGAAGAGACCCGGCGCAACTGGCCCTTTCTGCGCGACCGCCGCATCGACGCCTATCAGCCCATCACCGAACGCTTTTTGGATAAGTAGACCTCCATGAGCAAGCCTCCCACATCCCTCGACACCCGAAAAACGACGCCCCGCGCAGCAGGCCTGCACATGCCCGCAGAGTGGGCGCCGCACGCCGCTACATGGATCGCTTGGCCTCACAATGCCGAAGACTGGCCGGGCAAATTTCAGCCGATCCCCTGGGTGTATGGAGAGATCGTCCGCTATCTCGCCGCCGTCGAACACGTGCACATTCTGGTGAACGAGCCCGCCGCGGAACAGCGCGCCCGTAGAGTACTGGGCCGATGTGGAGTCGACCTTTCCAGCGTCGCCTTCCATCTGCAGCCCACCGACCGTGTGTGGCTGCGCGATTCCGGCCCTATTTTTCTAACGCCCCTCCCTGGCAATCATGCCGCGCCGCCGCTCGCGCTGACCGATTGGAAATTCAACGCCTGGGCGAAATATGACAACTGGCACAATGACGATCAGATTCCCGCCCACGTCGCCAAATTGCTCAAAGCTCCCATGTGGACCCCGGAGATAAAGCTCTCGAACGGTCAACGCCACCGCATCGTTTTGGAAGGCGGCAGCATCGACGTCAACGGCGCCGGCGCGCTGCTCACGACAGAGGAATGTCTTCTGAGCGACGTGCAATCTCGTAATCCGGGCGTCACGCGCGAGCAACTGGAACGTTGCTTCCACGACTATCTCGGCGTCGATCAGGTAATCTGGCTGAATCGTGGAATCGCCGGCGATGACACCCATGGCCACGTCGACGATATCGCTCGCTTCGTCGATTCCAAAACCATCGTGGCTGCCATCGAGCCGAACAGCGAAGACGAAAATCACGTGCCGTTACAGGAAAATCTCCATCGGCTATCCATCGCACGCACTCGCGATAACAAGCCCTATCGCATTGTCGAGCTGCCGCTTCCCTCGCCGGTGGTTTTTGAAGGTCAACGCCTGCCCGCCAGCTACGCAAATTTCTACATCGCCAATGGCCTCGTATTGGTGCCCACATTCAATGACCCCAACGACCGCGTGGCGCTCAATATTCTTGCCGAACTGTTTCCTCTGCACACCATTGTCGGCATCCACAGCGTGGACTTTATCTGGGGTCTGGGCGCCATGCATTGCATGACCCAGCAGCAACCCGCGATTCACCTCTCCACCGCTGCCCGCAAATCCTAACGCTCCAGGCCGCCTTCCTGAAACGCACTCCACCCCGTCTCGATCACTTCTAACGCCCGATCAGTCAATGGGAATTCTTTCAACCTTCGCAGCCCTTCTACCGGAACCCACCGCGCATCGGAGACATCGCTGCCAGGCTGTAGTGCCGCCTTTTCGACAGGCTGTTCGCGTTCGAGCGCCGCATTCTTCCCATCTTCCGCCTCGATGCGGCAAAGAAAATCCACCAGCACGTAGTGGAAGCGAATCCGTCCCTCCGCATCTCGATCGATGTGGTCGAACGCCTTCACCACCTGCAAAGGAGTCACACGTATTCCTGCCTCTTCGGCTACTTCGCGCGAGATCGCTTCCTCCAGCGTCTCGCCCAGTTCCACCGCCCCGCCCGGCAAGGACCACTCGCCCGCCAGCGGCGCTTTTGTGCGACGCACCAGCAACACGTGGTCCGCGGCGAACACGACCGCACCCACCCCCACAATTGGCGACACTGGATATTCACGCTGCGCAGTCAAACCCCATTCCACCTTCCCCTAACAGAAAAGGCGCAGCTGTTGGCCGCGCCTCACTCACAAATCCGTTGCCACTCTCATAGACGCATCGGCTTGCCATATTCCTCTTCGAACACCGTTCGCGCCATATCGAACCGGCCGCCATTGTGTTTGTCTGGGCCATGCAGATGGCCGATCCCCAACAGCGCCACCACGTGATAGCTCAGCGGAAGTTTCAGCACTTCGCGAACTTTCTCTTCCTCAAACCCTTCCATTGGCGCCGTGTCGTAGCCCAGCGCCTCGGCCATCAGCATCATGTGGGTAAAAGCAATCATGACGTGCCGGTTCAGCCACATCGGCATATTCGGATGGGTGGAAAGAAAAATCGGTATCTGCTCTTTCGCCTGTTCCGCGTAGCTCTCGGTCATTCCGCCTTGGCGGCCCATGCGGAGCATCTCTTCCAGGTCGCCATTCCGCCACCCGTCCGCGTCACCGCAGGCGACAACCATCACCGAAGCCTCTTCCACCTTGGCCTGGTTAAAGCTTGCCCCACGCAGGCGCTTTTTTTGCTCGGGATTGCGCACCACGATAAAACGCCACGGCTGCATGTTGTAACCGCTGGGGGCGCTTAGGCCTGCACTAAGAATTTGCTTTAAGTCTTTTTCCGGAACAGGTGCCCCGTCAAAGCTTGGGGTTGCTCGACGTTCACGGATGATCTTGGAAATGGGCTTTTCGGTCGAACTCATTCCTTGTTTTCCTCAATATACCGAATACAGCCATCCATCTATTCTCAGGTTCTTCAAGGGACCAGGCTGGAGGAGCCATCCTCCGATGCCGACTCTGGCAAACATTGTTAGTCTAGTACAGAAATGCTTTTTGAACCCTACGCCCGCACCAGGAGGCTACAACGCTTGGATGCCGAATTCGGCGCAGAGTGGGAGTGCCCGCCGGAATTCACGTCGAGATGGATCCACACCCGCATCGGATTCACTTGGGTTCTTGCGCTGGCTGGATGGATGTTCCTGATTCCCGCGTCGCTTGCGACGGCGCAGGCGGCACGCACAGCTCCGCCCGTGGCTCGCAGTCCGGCAACGAAAACCTCGACAAAGAAGCCTCACCTTCATCACTCTGTTCATCATCATCGCCATGCCAAGCGGCAAGCGGACACCGTGGTGCCTGCCGCGCCGCCGCCGCCACTTCGACCTGCGGAAATGCCGGCCAACCCGGCCACCGTCGATTTCAAGAATGGCCTTTTAACGGTGCGCGCGCAGAATTCCAGCCTGGTAAGCATCCTGACCCAAATTCAACATCAGACCGGACTTGTGATCGAGGGTTTGAGCCACGACCAACGCATCTACGGACAATATGGTCCGGGCGGCATTTCCACAACCCTGTCTGCCCTGCTCGACGGCTCAGGATATGACTTTGTCATCGTCGGCGGAGGCAGCGGTCACGCTGCCGCTCGGCTCATCTTGTCCACACCAGGAAGCGCCGGCGCCCCAGCGGCACCGCCACCTGCGGTTGCGAACAACCAGGAGGCGCCACCCGCCGATGCCACCGAGAATCCGCCTCCCGAAAATAGCGAAGGGGTTGCGCCTCAAGCGGAAGGCGATCAAGGGGGTCCGTCGGATCCAACGGTTCCGACGCAGCCGAAGTCACCGCAAGAAATTTTCGATGAGTTGCGACAAATGCATCCTCAATGATGGAGGATGATCGAGCGAGAAGTTTGTTGCATCAAAACAGTGGGCTCAGAACAACACGGTCGCGCGAGAGGAATTCGCAAGGTGTTGAGAGGCCGAACCGCCGTACAGCGAATTTACGGGTTGGCTGACTTGGTATGAATTTGCAGCGGAGTAGCCGCTTGAGATCGCACATGCATCTTCGCCATCGCAAACACTCCAGAACAAAAACCGTATGCGAGGGCAACACCCAGGGCAACGGAGGCAAGAATGGTAGAAATCATCAATAAAATCATCGGGGGATTTCCTCCAACATAACAAAGCCAGTACCGGCGATGGCCACCAATGGAGCCAATGTATCCAGGAGCGCCGGTCTTCATTCAACTGAATCCTTGCCCAGCATACTAGTGTTTTCTGTGGGATTCTGTTGCTTCACAAGATTCCTCCAAACTTAAGTTATCGTTGCAATAGGGCTCGAACATGCGGCTTCTAGAGCCCTAGAAAGCTTTTCTCTGAGCTAGAAATGTCGATTTCACAGCTTACTGTGCGTGGCGCGCGCCAGCATAACCTAAAGAACATCACGGTCGAGATACCGCGTAATTCCCTCACCGTGGTCACCGGCCTGTCGGGCTCCGGCAAGTCCTCGCTTGCCTTTGACACCATCTATGCCGAGGGCCAGCGGCGCTATGTCGAGACTCTTTCCGCCTACGCGCGCCAGTTTCTTGACCAGATGGAGCGGCCCGACGTCGACTCCATTGAAGGTCTTAGCCCCGCGATCTCCATCGAGCAAAAGACCACCAGCCGCAGTCCGCGATCCACTGTCGGCACCATCACAGAAATCTACGATTATCTTCGCCTCCTGTACGCCTCGATCGGTGTTCCGCACTGCCCCCACTGCGGTCGGCCCATCTCCCGCCAGTCCGCAGATCAAATCGTCAGCCGCGTCCTGGAACTGGCGCCCGGCGAGCGCGTCACTATCTATGCGCCCATCGTTCGCGGGCGCAAAGGAGAATTTCGCGACGAGTTAGAAAAACTTGATCGGCAGGGATTTCGCGCGCGTATCGACGGAGAGATTCGCGACCTGACGGAAGAAATCTCCCTGGAGAAGCGGAAGAACCACACCATTGAAGCCGTCGTGGACCGCATTGTCGTCAGGCCCGGCGTCGAGAAGCGTCTGGAAACCGCCATCGCCAAAGCGCTGCAAATGGCCAACGGCCTGGTGCTCGTCGCCATGCCCGCTTCCGCAGGTCACACCAACGGCGGCCTTCGCGTGGAGGAACAGCTATATTCCTCCTCCATGGCCTGCCCGGACTGCGGCATCAATGTCCCCCACTTAGAACCACGCAGTTTCTCCTTCAACAGCACCTACGGAGCCTGCCCACACTGCAATGGTCTCGGCAGCATCTACGACTTCGATCCCGCCAAGATCATTATCGACTGGTCCAAGCCATTACTTGAGGGCGGCCTCGGGCCCGGCGGCAGTTCGCAATATTTAGCCCGCTTGATTCGCCTTGCCGCCGACCGCTACAAAATTGATCTGCGCAAACCGTTCGAGCAGCTTACGGAAGCGCAGCAAAAACTATTGCTCTATGGTCCCGAACGCGGCGAAGGTCCCCGCACCGGTTTCCACGGCATTCTCAAGTGGCTGCGGCAATCGCTGGATGAGATTCGCTCCGACAGCTATCGCGAGTGGTTGATGGGTTACATGTCCGCGACCGTCTGTCCGCAATGCCATGGCAAACGCCTGCGCCCGGAATCGCTCGCCGTCACCGCCAACGGCCTCTCGATTGCCGACTTCGCCGCCATGCCGCTGGTGGATGCGCTGGCGACCGCACGCAAGTTTGAGTTCACCCAGCGCGAGCAACTCATCGCCGATCGCCTGCAGCGTGAGATTGTCGAGCGTCTGGAATTTCTGGTCGCCGTCGGTCTCGGCTATCTCTCGCTCGATCGCAGCGCGGCCACACTCTCCGGCGGAGAAGGCCAGCGCATCCGCCTGGCAACGCAAATCGGTTCGCGCCTACGCGGTGTTCTCTACGTTCTCGACGAACCGTCCATCGGACTGCATCAACGCGATAACGAACGGCTGATTGAAGCTCTGACATCCCTGCGCGATCTCGGCAACACCATCCTCGTTGTCGAGCACGATGAAGACACCATTCGACGCGCCGACTATGTGCTCGACCTTGGCCCCGGCGCCGGCCGTCTTGGCGGCGATCTTATCGCCCATGGAACGCCGCAGCAAATCATGGACACGCCCGGTTCGCTCACCGGCCAATACCTCAGCGGCCATCTAGAAACGGTGTTGCGCAGCGAGCCTCGTCCCGCGGGCGAACACTGGCTCACCGTCGAAGGCGCGCGCGGTCACAATCTGAAAAATCTCACTGTCCGTTTCCCTCTCGGTTTGCTCACGGTCATCACCGGCGTCTCCGGCTCCGGCAAAAGCACCCTAGTCAACGACATTCTCTATCGCGCGCTGGCACGCGATCTCTACGGCTCACGCGAAGAACCCGCCGAGCACGACCGCGTCCTTGGTGCCAAAATTATCGACAAGGTCATTCAGATTGATCAGTCGCCCATCGGTCGTACACCGCGCTCCAACCCAGCCACCTACACCGGCGTGTTCACCGCTATCCGAGATTTATTTGCGATGCTCCCCGAGGCGCGCGAACGCGGCTATAAAGCCGGCCGCTTCTCCTTCAATGTTCCCGGAGGCCGCTGCGAAGCCTGCCAGGGTGACGGCCAGCGCCGCATTGAAATGAATTTTTTGCCCGATGTCTACGTCACCTGCGAGGTATGTAACGGTCGCCGTTACAATCAGGAAACTTTGGCGGTTCGATTCAAGGGCTATTCCATTGCCGACATTCTGGAGCTGCCGATTTCCGATGCCCTCACGGTTCTCGAAGACATTCCCGTAGTGCGGCAGAAGCTGGCGACGCTAAACGATGTCGGCCTCGGTTACGTGCATCTCGGCCAATCGGCCACAACTCTCTCCGGCGGCGAGGCTCAGCGTATGAAGCTGGCGCGAGAACTTTCCAAGCGCCAGACCGGACGCACCCTCTACCTGCTCGACGAGCCCACCACCGGCCTCCATTTTGATGACGTCCGCAAGCTGATGGAGGTGCTCCACCGGCTCACCGATCTCGGCAATACCATCCTGATCATCGAACATAATCTCGATGTCATCCGTAGCGCCGACTGGATTATCGATCTGGGTCCGGAGGGCGGCAAAGACGGCGGAGAAATCGTCGCCGAAGGAACGCCTGCCCAGGTCGCTGCAAGTCCGGCGTCGTATACCGGAAAATTCCTGCGTCGTTACTTCCCGCAAAGCGACCCACCAAAGAAGCCGCAATCAAATGGATTCGCCCCTGCAAAGAATGGTCGCGCTTCCGCCAGGAAAAAGATAAAACTATAGACGCCTTACAAGAATCTACCCAACACCTTCAGGTTCGGAAACGCCACTTCATGAGTTGGAACTCCTATCCAGAGCCGGACGCCATGCCGCCGGACGCGCAACAATTCTCACGTGCGCTCGCACCGCGCGAGGGACAAACCCCCACGTTTCTGGAAATGGTCGCCTTTTTCACCATGGCCGCCATTCTCATCACCCTAACGCAAGCCCTCAGCGCCGCGGTGGCGATTCATTGGCATCTCTTCGGCAGAATCAGCTTGCGCAAACTTGTATACCAACCGCGATTCACCATTCCAGCCATGGTCGTGTCGTATGGCATCGTCGCGGTCGCCACGGTCGCTCTCTACCGGCGCGTGTGGCCCGACGGTTTTCTCGCCGGCATCCATTGGAATTTTTCTCAGGTGCGTCGCTACGTCCTATGGCTCCCCACCCTCGGAGTCGGCTTGGGGATTGCCATGCAGCTCGCCTCCAACTTTCTGCCCATCCCCAAAGAAATGCCGGTCGATTCCTTTTTCCAGAACGCGCTCGACGCGTGGATGGTAGCCCTGTTCGGCGTCTTCATCGCCCCGGTCTGCGAAGAAATCGCCTTTCGCGGATTTCTTTATCCCTCGCTGCGACCGTGGACAGGACGTATCGTCGCCGCCGTCTTAACCAGCGTGCCCTTTGCCTTTCTGCACGCGCAGCAGGTGGGTCACGCCTGGGGACCTCTCACCCTGGTCTTCATTGTCAGCCTGGTGCTGGTATGGGTTCGCGAGCGAACCAACTCCGTCGCCTGCTCTGCAGTAGTACATGCCTGCTATAACTTCTCCATCTTCGCCGCCATTTTCTACGCCAGCGGCGGCTTCCTGCATCTCGAGCGCCTGAAAGACTGAAGTTTCTCCCCAGTTTCTTCACATTTCCCTCACAACCTGCCCCAGTCGTTCGCGAAAATACGCTTTCCAGCTTTCAGGCAAAGCTTCGACCAGCAACGCTCGCTGTACTGCACCAGCATTCTCTCCGGTATATTGCTTCTCAGCATACAAACGAGTGATCTCCGAAACCGGAACACCATTGGGATCGCGATGGACCACCGTCATCTCATCGCCCGCCCCAACTTCACCTTCCCTGGTCACCGCGACATAAAAACCCGTGCGGCGACTCGCTAAGAAGCGCTTCACCATGTCGTTGTCTTCAAATCGTATGCCAAGCTTGTAACAAGGCAGCCGAGGCTGCGTCACCACCACCTCCGCTGACCCAATCGAATAGCGATCGCCAAGGTAGATCGACTCCTCAACGAAATCGTCCAGCGTAAAGTTTTCTCCAAATACGCCCGGCGGCAGATCTTTGCCTGGCAACTCTTTTCTCCAGTAGTCGTAGTGTGTCAGCGGATAGCAATAGACAGCCTTATACGGCCCTCCATGAACACTCAGATCCGCCTGCTGGTCGCCGTCCAAATTCAGAGTGCGCAATGCAACGCGGCCGTCGACCGGCTCCTTGAAGATTCCTGTGGTCACGCTTCGTCCGTGCCACATCACCTCCCGCGGAAGCCCAATATTCACCGACATCACATTCATATGCATCCCTTCCCGTACTCTTCCCGTCCGCAACCATCCGACGTATTCGGGAGTATAGCGGGATCGCTCCCAACTTGCCCACAGCTCGCGTCATTCCCAGGTTTACATAAACTCATGATCGAATCGTTCATCCACGCTGGATTCTCCATTTTCATCCTGTATCCTGAAATTCGACCTTCCCCCTGGGAGAATCCCCTTTGATTTTGCGTGCCGCGGCGTTCTTTTTGTTTGCTTCCCTCTTCTCTGGACAGACAACGACTCCGCCCAATCCACCCTCGACTCCGGCCAAGCCTGCGCCTCCTGCCACGATGCTCGGCTTTTGCGATGCAGCCGCGCAAGCCACACTCGACCAGGAATTTCTACAGGTTCCCAGCGCCACCCTCGCCGGCGAAGAATTGAAAACCCTCACCGCCGCGCCTCACATCGCAGGCTCCAAAGAAGACTTTGCCACCGCACAATATGTCGCACAAAAATTTCGCGATGCCGGCCTCGAAACCAAAATCGTTCCCTATCGCGTCATGTTGAACTCCCCGAAAAAAGTGGAAGTCACCGCCTTCGGTCCGGATGGCAAACAACTCATGTCCGGCCCCACACCAGAACATGTCAGCGACGATCCGTTTCAGGACGACAAGCGTATCCCCACCGCCTACAACGCCTATTCGCCCTCCGGCAACGTCACCGCCGAAGTCGTCTACGCCAACTACGGCACGCCCAAAGATTTCGCCGAGCTCGCCGCCAAACACATCAACGTCAAAGGAAAGATCGTCATCGTCCGCTACGGAAAAGATTTCCGCGGCGTCAAAGCCTACGTCGCGCAGCAGCACGGAGCCGCGGGAATCATCATTTACTCCGATCCCGCCGACGACGGCTATTTCCAGGGGGATATCTATCCCGACGGCCCCTATCGCCCGGAAAGCGGCGTCCAGCGCGGTTCGATTCAGTACCTCTTCAAGTATCCGGGTGATCCCACCACGCCAGGCTTCGCTTCCACACCGGACCTCCCTGCCGGCAAACGTATCCCGCTTGCCGACGCCGCCAACCAGCCCAAAATTCCATCAACGCCATTGTCATATCATGATGCCGCGCCCATTCTGCAAGCGCTCGGCGGTCCGGAATCGCCACACGCATGGCAAGGCGCGCTGCCCTTCACCTATCACATGGGTCCCGGTCCGGTGAAGGTTCACATGGTCCTGCAGGAGAACTACTCTCTCCGCACCATCTGGGATGTCATCGGAAAAATTTCCGGCACGCAGTATCCCAATCAGTCTGTGATCGTGGGCAATCATCGCGACGCCTGGGTCTTCGGAGCGGTCGATCCCAACAGTGGCACCGCCGCCATGTTAGAAGCTGTCCATGGAATCGGCGCACTGCTGCAAAGCGGTTGGAAACCGAAACGTACCCTCATCTTCGCCAGTTGGGATGGAGAAGAAGAAGGCCTTCTCGGCTCAACCGAGTGGACCGAAGACCACGCGGCAATGCTGGCCCATGCCGTGGCATATTTCAACGTCGATGTCGGTGTCTCCGGTCCTACCTTCGACGCCCAGGCAGTCCCTTCTCTCAAAGCATTCGTCGTCAACATTACGAAAGAAGTTCCTAGCCCTCTCGGCGGCAGTGTCTACGATGCGTGGCTGCAAAACCAGCAGTCTGCAGACCAGAAAAATGGCAGCGTCGATCAATACATGCAGCACGGTCCTCCCCCGGTCGAAGGCATTCGCATGGGCAATCTCGGCAGCGGCTCCGACTACACTCCGTTTCTGCAGCATGTCGGCGTTCCCTCCACCGACATCGGCTCGAGTGGTCCCTACGGCGTCTACCATTCCGCGTTTGACAACTACACCTGGTTCACCAAGTTTGCCGACCCCAATTTTGTCTATCTGCAGCAGCAGGCTCGCATCCTCGGACTGGAAGCGTTGCACATGGCCGATGCCGACCTGCCTCCCTACGACTATGCGGAGTACGGCGCCGAGGTTGTTAGCTATCTTCAAGCAGCGCAGGAAAAGGCCACCAAGACCGGCATGACCAGCCTCAACTTCGCTCCCGCCATCGCCGCCGCCCATAATTTTCAAGATGCTGGCCAACACGCGCTCGCGGCCGAGCGCGATCCTGCGGGTCCGCTAGCGGAAGGAAATCGCCTCCTGCGCAAAGTCGAAGAAGACCTGCTCAGCCCGCGCGGCCTTCCGGGTCGCCCCTGGTACAAGCACACCATCTACGCTCCCGGGGAGTACACAGGCTACGCCGCCGTCGTCATTCCCGGTATCAATGAAGCCATTGATGCCAAAGACACTGCTCTTGCCGCCGCACAGCTGGAGACCCTTACCCACGCGCTCGACCACGCGACCGCAACCCTGAACCAGATGCCGTAGACGAAATGTTGTACCATCCCGCTTCAGCGCAAACGTAGTTTTCTTCTCCCGACCGGAGCTCTCCCCTCGACAGTAGTTGAAGAACCAGCGGGTTTCATCTAGGTACATGGCTGCCGAGGTCTCGATTCTGAGAGCTGGGTTCTCTACCTACAGCGCCGCGTCCCACCTGCATCGCCGCAGCGGCCTCGTGACTTACGTGCAATAGAATCTCGCTGGGCGTCCCCTCGCGAGATCGCACCTTCCCTTCGCCAATCGCGTCGCAGATGCCATAATGCCAATATGGAGATTGGCGAGTTTCTCCGACAAAAGGTCCTGGCTGTACAGGAATATTCCTTGCTGTCCTGGACCGGGATGACAAATGTTTTTCGTCGACCCTTTTACTGGGTTGACCTGTACACGCAGGCAGATCTCATCGGTGTCGGCTCCGTGCCCATCGTCATTCTCACCGGCTTTTTCACCGGCGGCGTGCTGGCTTTGAATTCCGCTTCAACACTGGCCCAGTTTGGAGCCAAGGCGGTCACGGGAACCTTGGTCAGCCTGTCCATGGTCAAAGAGCTGGGTCCCGTCCTGACTGGTCTCATGGTCTCCGGGCGCAACGCGTCCGGCATGGCCAGCGAACTCGGCTCCATGCAGGTTACCGAGCAGATTGACGCCATGCGCGCCCTGGGCGTCGACCCGATGAAAAAACTGGTAACGCCGCGCATTCTTTCCACCGTCATCATGCTGGTCTTCCTCACCATCATTTCTGACGGCCTGGGAACCCTCGGTGGCGGATGGATCGCTTCCAGAATGGGCATCGATATTTCGCAGTATTTTCACATGGCCTACCAGTCGCTGCGCTATCCAGATGTCCTGGAAGGCTTGGTCAAGCCCCTTCTCTTCGGCTTCATCATTGCCACCGTCGGCTGCTTCTTCGGCATCTCCACGCGCGGTGGCACCCAGGGCGTCGGTCGCTCCACCACCCAGGCCGTCGTTGTCAGTTCTGTGTTAATTATCTTTAGCGATTTTTTGATTAGTCAGTTAACCATTGGACTCTTTGGCCGCTAAATCACAAGCATCGGGAACCAATCTATGTCGACCACGGAAACTATACCGTCCTCCCAGCAGACCATCGGCGATCCCAACGCGCCTGTCGTCTCGTTTGAACACGTTTCCATCGGTTTCGACGGCCATTCTGTCCTGCTCAACATCAGCTTTCAAGCCCGCTCCGGAGAAATGGTCATCATCCTCGGCCCCGCCGGCGGCGGAAAAAGCATCCTGCTCAAGCTGGCCAATGGACTCATCCCGCCCGACGCAGGAAGCGTCCGTCTCTTCGGCAAGGACATCAACAAGCTCTCTCAGGAAGAGCTCTTCGATTTGCGCAGCCACGTCGGCATGGTCTTTCAGGAGAGCGCTCTCTTCGACTCCCTCTCTGTCCGCGACAACGTCTCCTATCGCCTGCTGGAGGAGCAAGATGAGCCGGAAGAGATCAATCGCCGCGTGATCGAAAGCCTTCGATTTGTCGAGCTCGAACACGCCATCGATAAATTCCCCTCCGAGCTGTCCGGCGGCATGAAGCGCCGCGTCGCCATCGCTCGCGCCATCATCACCCAACCCCAACTGCTGCTCTACGACTCCCCCACCGGCGGTCTCGACCCGATCACATCCGCCACCATTATTGAGCTGGTCATGAAGCAGCGCGACGTCTACGAAAGCACCGCCCTGCTGGTCACGCATCGCCTGCAGGATGCCTTCACCCTGGCCACCCACCGCTATAACCTGAAAGAAAATCGAATGGAGCGCATCGAGAACGATGGCGTCGATCCCAACACCACCCTCATGGTGCTCAAAGAGGGCCGCATCGCCTTCACCGGCTCCCTCGTCGATCTCCTCCGCTCAAAAGACCCTTACATCCAGGAATATTTAGCGTAACCACACTGAAAGGAGCACATTCATGTCAGCCAAGCGAATTGGTATTCTCACCGGAGGCGGCGATGTTCCAGGTCTAAATTCGGTCATTAAGTCGGTCGTCTATCACGGTTGCGCAATCGGATGTCAGGTGATTGGCATCCGTCGCGGCTGGGAAGGATTGACGCATGTGGATCTTAAAGATCCGGCCAGCACGTCACGGTACATCCGGCCTCTCAACCGGAAGAATACCCGCACCATCGACCGCACGGGAGGGACCTTCCTGCATAGCTCGCGCACCAATCCCACCAAGATGCAAAAGCTGCCGCCAGCGCTCGAGGGGCAACAGTTTTCCAGCAAAGAATCCACCAAGAATGGCGTCACCACCACAGTGTTCGACGTCACGCCGGCGGTGCTGAGGAACATCGAGACCCTGGGCCTCAACTATCTG